>CAZUZD010000154.1:7636-14024 GCA_964624465.1 uncultured Isosphaeraceae bacterium | reverse complement strand
GATGAAGAGCGTGGGCGAGACGATGGCCATCGGGCGCACGTTCAAGGAGTCGCTCCAGAAGGCGCTGCGCGGCCTGGAGGTCGGCCGGTTCGGCCTGGGCCTCGACAAGAAGGACCTCTGGGGCACCGAGGCGCAGCCGTCGCTCGACGACATCAAGGCGAAGCTGGCCACGCCCAACGCCGAGCGAATCTGGTTCATCCGGTACGCGATCCTCGCCGGCATGAGCCTCGACGAGATCTTCGGGCTCACGAACATCGACCCCTGGTTCCTGGCCAACCTCCGCGACCTGGTCTCGACCGAGTTCGACCTGCGCGCGACGACCGGGCCCGAGGACATCAGCGACGCGTTGCTCCGGCGCGCCAAGCGCGAGGGGTTCGCCGACCGCCAGCTCGCGACCCTCTGGAACACCAGCGAGGGCGAGGTGCGCCGCGACCGCAAGGCGCGCGGCATCGACGCCGTCTTCAAGCTGGTCGACACCTGCGCCGCCGAGTTCGAGGCGTTCACGCCGTACTACTACTCGACCTACGAGGACGAGGATGAGTCGCGGGTGGGCGACAAGCCGCGGATCATGATCCTGGGCGGCGGCCCGAACCGGATCGGCCAGGGCATCGAGTTCGACTACTGCTGCTGCCAGGCCGCCTTTGCCCTCCGCAAGGACGGCTACGAGGTGGTCATGGTCAACTCGAACCCCGAGACCGTCAGCACCGACTACGACACCTCCGACCGCCTGTTCTTCGAGCCCCTGACGGTCGAGGACGTGCTCAACGTCTGCGACCGGGTGAAGCCGACCGGCGTCATCGTGCAGTTCGGCGGCCAGACTCCGCTGAACCTGGCCCGGGCGCTGGAGGCGGCCGGGGTGCCGATCATCGGCACCAGCCCCGAGTCGATCGACCTGGCCGAGGACCGCGAGCGGTTCCGCCAGGTGATCGAGGACCTCAAGCTCCGCCAGCCGCTGAGCGACATGGCCACGCACCCCGAGCAGGCCCGCCGGGTCGCTGAGCGGATCGGGTATCCGGTGGTCGTGCGCCCGAGCTTCGTGCTCGGCGGCCGCGCCATGGAGATCGTCTACGACGAGCCGAGCCTGGACCGCTACATGACCCGCGCCGTCGAGGCGAGCCCCGAGCACCCGATCCTCATCGACCACTTCCTCGAGGATGCCACCGAGGTCGACGTCGACGCCGTCTGCGATGGCGAGCGCACGATCGTCGGCGGCGTGATGGAGCACATCGAGGAGGCCGGCATCCACTCGGGCGACAGCGCCTGCGCGATCCCGCCCTACAGCCTGCCCGAGTCGATCATCGCCGAGCTCAAGCGGCAGACGATCCAGCTCGCCGAGGCGCTCAGCGTGCGTGGGCTGATGAACATCCAGTTCGCCGTCAAGGACGGGGCCGTCTACGTGCTGGAGGTGAACCCGCGGGCCTCGCGCACCGTGCCGTTCGTCTCCAAGGCCACCGGGCTGAACCTCGCCCAGGTGGCGTCCCGCGTGATGGTCGGCCAGACGCTCGAATCGCAGGGGATCACCGCCGACCCGGTGCCGACGTTCGTGAGCGTGAAGGAGAGCGTGTTCCCGTTCGCCAAGTTCGCGGGCGTGGACATCGTGCTCGGCCCCGAGATGCGCTCGACCGGCGAGGTGATGGGCATCGACCGCGACTTCGCCACGGCGTTCGCCAAGAGCCAGATGGCGGCGTCGAGCGCCCTGCCGAGCTCGGGCACGGTGTTCGTGAGTGTCGCCGGCCGCGACCGCCAGGCGATCGTGCCGGTGGTCGCCAAGCTGGCCGAGCTGGGCTACAGGATCATGGGCACCGCCGGCACGGCCGTCGCGCTGGCCGAGGCGGGCATCGCCGTCGAGATCGTGCGCAAGGTGCACGAGGGCCGCCCGAACCTGCTCGACCACCTGGCCAACGGCGCCATCGCGCTGATCGTGAACACCCCCAGCGGCAAGGGCGCCCGCACCGACGAGGGCCGCATCCGCGCCGCCGCCGTGAGCCAGGGCGTCCCCTGCATCACCACCATCGCCGGCGCCCGCGCCGCCGTCGCCGCCCTCGAACGCCTCCGCAAGGGCGGCGTCGAGGTCTTCGCCCTCCAGGACCTGCTCCGCAACTGAGCCCGCCCGATCCCTGTGTCTTCCGCGAATCCGCACGACACCGGCCACGGCCACGGTCGGCGCGCCGGGGTCTCGACCTGAAGTCGAGACCCCAGCCACCCTTCCCGACGGACCCGCTCCGGGACGGCTGGGGACTCGCTTCTATCGCATGGCTCGGGCAAGCCGCTTTCGGGTGGCTGGGGTCCGGCGACGGACCCCGGTTCCTCAGCGCCACGCCGATCCCCGCTTCCCGAGGGGTGGAAGAGCGGAGCGTCATCCGCCGCCCCGGATCGGTAGCTTTTTCCGGCCCGATCGGATGGAGCCGGTGAATCCGTACCGGCCGGGAATCGGCGGCGGTCGCTCCGTTCATCCGCCCGATGAGTGCAAGACCCGACGGAGCGGGGCTCAGCGCGCCTTGAGGGCGCCGAAGGCGGCGAAGCAGCCGTTCTTGTGGAGCAGGTCGACCCGGGCGAAGCCGACGCGGCGCAGCAGTTCGAGCTGGAAGGTGACGGGGCGGGGGGAGTCCTCGCGGTCGATGTAGGCGAAGACGCGGTCGCGGTAGTCGTCGCCGCCGAGGCCGGCGAGGTACTCGCCGTAGCGCTCCCACATCAGGTCGTGGACCGGGCCGGCCTCGTGGGCGACCAGGTCGGTGATCCAGACGCCGCCGCCGGGCGCGGTGATCGCGAACAGGCGGGCGAAGGCGGACTCCCAGTCGGCGTCGTCGCGGAGGTGGTGCAGCACGGCGGCGGCGAGGATCACGTCGTACGCGCCGGGTTCCAGGGCCAGCGCGCGGAAGTCGCCCTGGAGCGTGCGGACCGGGCCGGCGTTGACGGCGGCGACGCGTTCGGCCGCGCGGTCGAGCATCGGGCGGCTGAGGTCGAGCAGGTCGACGGCGAAGTCGTGACCGGCGCGCTCGCGGAGCTTGATCGTGTTGTTGCCCGCGCCACAGCCGAGGTCGAGCACGCGCCGGATCGGCGCCGTGCCGCGCACGGCGGCCTCGGTGATCAGGGTCATGGCCAGCGGCGCGTCCATCGTCGAGCCCTGGCCGGTCTCCAGCCGGCTGAACCGCTCGACGTCGGCGTCGAACCGGGCCCGGATCTCCGCGATCGTCGACTTCTCCGGCAATGGCGTGCTCATGGTGCTCGTCGTCCGTCCGGCCGCGCAGTCCCCCATCCCGCGGCCCCATTGGAGTGCATCCGGGCGGCCATCGCATCCCCCGAGCGGCGATCCGGGGCGTCGCAAGACGGTGCGCGACCGGCCCGGGCGCCGTGGTCGGCCGCCGGGGCCGGCCGCCGCGGTTGACACCCCCGGCGCACGGCCCCTAGACTGATCGCCAGCCGGGCCCGGCCGTGGCCCGCTCCCGACCTGCTCCCTCTTGTTCCGGAGATGCGCGCGTGGCCAGCAAGCCCTGGGGTGGACGGTTCGCCGGGGGCACCGACCGCCGCGTCGAGGAGTTCACCGAGAGCATCTCGTTCGATCAGCGCCTCTACGCCCACGACATCCGGGGGTCGATCGCCCACGCGCGCATGCTCGCCCACGTCGGGCTGATCACCGCCGACGAGGCCGAGCAGATCGCCGGGGGGCTGACCGCCATCGGCGCCGAGATCGAGGCGGGCCGGTTCCCGTTCGTGCTCGAGCGCGAAGACATCCACATGCACATCGAGGCCGCGCTGATCGAGCGGCTCGGCGACACCGGCCGCAAGCTCCACACCGGCCGCAGCCGCAACGATCAGGTCTCGACCGACGTCAAGCTCTGGACCCGCGACGCGCTCGACCGCATCGACGGCCTGCTCGTCGGCCTCCAGCGCGCCTGGGTCGACTTCGCCGACCGGCACGCCCAGCTCATCCTGCCCGGCTACACCCACCTGCAACGCGCCCAGCCCGTGCTGGCGGCCCACTACGCGCTGGCCTACGTCGAGAAGGCCGAGCGCGACCGCAGTCGCCTGGCCGACTGCCGCCGCCGGCTCAACGTCCTGCCCCTGGGCGCCGCCGCCATGGCCGGCACGACGCTGCCGATCGACCGCCACCACGTGGCCCAGGCGCTCGGGTTCGAGGGCGTGGCGGCCAACAGCATGGACGTCTCCAGCGACCGCGACTTCCTGGTGGAATCCGTGTTCGTGCTCACGCTCATCGCCGAGCACCTGGCCGGCTGGGCCGAGGAGTGGGTGCTCTGGAGCACGCAGGAGTTCGGGTTCCTGGCGCTGCCCGATGCCGTCTGCACCGGCAGCAGCATCATGCCGCAGAAGAAGAACCCCGACGTCTGCGAGCTGATCCGCGGCCGGTCGGCGCGGGTGATCGGGTCGCTCACGAGCCTACTCGTGCTAATCAAGGGCCTGCCGCTGGCCTACAACCGCGACCTGCAGGAGGACAAGGAGCCGCTCTTCGACGCCGTCGACACGGTGACCCGCTGCCTCGACCTGGCCGCCGTCGTCGTCGGTGGCGCCTCGCTGCGGGCCGACCGGATCGCCGCGCGGCTGGAGGAGGGGTTCCTCGACGCCACGACCCTGATGGAGTACCTCATCGGCCGGGGCGTCCCCCAGCGCACGGGCCACGAGGTGGTCGGCAAGCTGGTCTCCCTCTGCGAGTCGCGCGGCTGCCGTCTGGCGGATGTCCCCCTGGCCGAGCTCACCGCCGCCTGCCCGGCGATCGGCCCCGACGTGGCCCAGTCGCTCGGGGTCGCCAACGCCGTCGCCGCCTTCCGCTCCTACGGCTCGACCGCCCCGGCCGAGGTCGCCAGACAGCTCGCCGCCTGGCACGACCGCCTCAAGGTCTGAGCCAATCCGCCACAGACCCCGAACCGGCCCCGCCCGGCCGGGGTCCACACCAACGGACCGATCCGCCGGCCGGTGGCCACGGCGGCAGGATCGGCCGGGTTGAGCCGCGAAGGGTGACACGTCCATGGCGGCAGCGGTCGAATATCCCCTGTGTGACCTGGCGCTCTCCCGGCGGCTGGAGCGCGCCGAAGGGTCGCGGAACGCGGCGTTCGTGGCGGCCCGGGCGGCGATCCAGCCGGGGTCGGGGGCGGGCTCGATCGCGGTGGCGGGCACGCTGGCGATGTTCGACGGGCCCGACTCGCCGATCACCCAGACGTTCGGCCTGGGCCTGTTCGAGCCGGCCCACTGGGACGTGCTGAACGAGCTGGAGCGATTCTTCCTGGAGCGGGGCGCCCCCGTCCACCACGAGGTCAGCCCGCTGGCCGACCCCGACCTGCTGCCACGCCTGAACGCCCGCGGCTACCGGCCGGTCGAGCTCTCCAGCGTGCTGTGCCGCCCCACGGCCGGCGGGCTGCCCGAGGCCGAGCGGTCGGGCCCGGAGATCACCGTGCGGCCGATCGCCGCCGGCGAGGTGGCCCGCTGGGTCGAGGTCACCGCCCAGGGGTGGGAGGCGACCGGGTCGCTGGACGAGTTCCTCCGCGACTTCGGCCCGGTGATCACCGCCAGCGCGGGCAGCCTGTGCTACGTCGCCGAGCGGGCCGGGGAATGGGTCGGCACGGCCGCGCTCGGGCTCGACCCGGAGACCGGCGTCGCCGTGCTCGCCGGCGCCTGCACGGTGCCGTCGGCGCGTCGGCAGGGGGTGCAGCGGGCCCTGCTGCGCACCCGCCTCCGCGACGCCGCCGCCCACGGCTGCGAGCTGGCGCTGATGGCCAGCGAGCCCGGCAGCGGCTCCCAGCGCAACGCCGAGCGCCAGGGCTTCCGCATCGCCTACACCCGCATCAAGTGGCGGTACAAGCCCCCGACCACGCCGCCCCCGGCCTGACCGGGCCTGCGGCCCCCCGGGATGATGGGCAGAGCCAGGGTGCCCGGGTTCCGCGTGCGGAGCCCGGATCCGAGAGCCTGAGACTGTGAATTTCCGTAGGTCGGATGAGCGGAGCGAAATCCGACGGTCTCGGAGGCGCCCGCAACGTCAGGCGGCCGACCGGCACGCGCGGCGGGTTGACAGCCGTCCCTCGCCCCAGCCCGCCGGATTTCGCTCCGCTCATCCGACCTACGGGACAGGAGCCGCCTGGGACGGAGTGGCCGTGTGCCGTGGCCTGAGCGGAGCGTGGCCACCACGACGATTACGAGGCCACGGCACCCCGGAATGGGAGCGGGAGTCCAGGGCGGTGGACGGATCAGCCGCCGGTGGTCGTGGCGCGGCGGCGTTTGGTGGCGCGGGGGGCGGTGCCGGTGACGGCGGGTTCGGGGGCGCCTTCGAGGGGCATGCCGGGGTCGATCAGGGCGAGGCGGGCCTCGATCCGGTCGGCGTAGTCCTCGGAGAGCTCGAAGCCGAGCCAGTGGCGCCCGAGCTTCTTGGCCACGGCCAGGG
>CAZUZD010000154.1:0-7626 GCA_964624465.1 uncultured Isosphaeraceae bacterium | reverse complement strand
ACGCCCGTGGTGCCGCTGCCGCCGAAGGGGTCGAGCACCAGGCCGCCGGGGTTGGAGCACGAGCGAATGATGCGGCCCAGGAGCTGCTCGGGCATCTGGCAGCCGTGCCAGCCGGCGCGCTCCTTGAACGTGCCGCAGACGCGGGGGATGTACCAGGTGTCCTGGTCGGGCGTGAAGCCGCCGGGGAGCATCTGGGGGCGGAGGATCCAGGTGTCGTCGGGCAGCCGGCCGCGGGGGTTGGCACGCTTGTCGGCGTAGACGAGCTGCCGGGCCGAGGGGACGCGGATCGCCTCGTCGTGGAACGTGAAGACGGCCGGGTCCTTCACGAAGTGGAACAGGTGCACGTGGCTGCGGCTGAACTTCTTCGCGCAGTTGACCCCGAACGTGTAGTACCAGACCACCCAGCTCCGCAGGTGCAGGCCGGCCTCGCGGTGCGCGATCACCTTCAGCTCGGCGGCGTACTCGTCGCCGATGGCCAGCCAGAAGGCGCCGTCGGGCTTGAGCACGCGGGTGACCTGTCCGATCCAGCGCCGCGACCAGTCGAGGTACTCATCGCAGGCCCGCTTGTCCTGGTAGATGTCGTACTCGTAGCCGATGTTGAACGGCGGGTCGGCGAACGCCAGGTCCACGCAGCCGGCGGGCAGGCCCTCGAGGCCGGCGATGCAGTCGCCGCGGTGCAGGCGGTCGACGGCCAGGGGTGCAGCCGGCGCCTGGCCGGACCGCGCGGAGCGGGGGCGTTGCGGATCGCTCATGGTGAGGTATCAGGCCGGCGCCAGGGGGTGGAAATCGCGAGCGGGGGTGGTGCGCGTCTCGAAGTATATCACCTGTCCGGACCGGGCGCGAGCGATCCACGACGCTGGCCGGCGGCGTCCGGCGGGCGGGCCACGACGACCGGGCCGCCGCGCGTCCAGGTGCCCGGTCCGGAGGCCGTGCTGAGCCGGGCGGTCAGGGCAGGGGCAGGTCGTGGGTGCGGCAGAGGGCGCGGAAGTCGTCGCGGTCGTGGAGGGCGGTGAGGTCGCAGGCGGCGATGCGGGCGAGCAGAGCGGGTCGGCCGGCGGCGGGGGTGCGGGTCAGGGCCAGGTCGAGCCAGCGGACGGCCAGCGCCGCGCAGTGCTCGGCGTGAGCGGGGTCCGGATCCGGCCGGTCGGGGCCGGGCTGCCGGAGCTGGGCAGCGGCCAGCGCCAGGGTCTCGGCCAGCGGGGGAACCCAGATCGGCGGCAGATTCGGCTGGGCCATCACATCCTCGGCCAGGCCCACCCCGGCGTCGAGTCGGCCCAGCCGCACCAGCGCCGGGGCCCGGCACGCCTGCAGCCACCAGAGGGCTGCGTCCCCCTCCGCGAACGGCAGCGCCCGCCGGCAGAACTGTTCGAGCCGGAGCGGGTCGCCGAGCTGAAGGTGCAGGCTGTTGGCCTTCATGACCAGCTGCTGGGCCATCGACGCATCGATCAGGCGGATGCGGCTCCGCAGCTCCGGCTGGTCCCGGTCAACGATCCACTCGCAGGCCGCCACCGCCTCGGGAAACCGGCCGGCGGTCTCCAGGATATCGGCGGTCGCGACGCTCCAGAGCCCGTACCAGTTGGCGGCCTGGCGATCCTTGGGGTTCTGGCGCACCAGGTCGGCGGCGAGCTCCCGGGCCTCGCCGAGCCAGGCGATCGCCTGGTCCACATCGCCGCCGGCGCGTGCCGTCATGCCGAGCGCCGCCAGGATGTTGGCCAGGCTCTGCTGCAATGGCACCGAGGGGCCGCCGGCCCGCATCCGCTCCCGACACTCGGCGGCCAGGGGCTCGAGGCGTGCCCGCTCCACGCCGGGGCCCGCCTGCTGCACCTCCATCCGGACCTTGAGGAAGAACCAGTCGTGGTTTGTGGGGTCGGCCAGGCACAGCGCCTGGATCTCGTCCCGGGCCCGGGCATCGAGGGCCTGGCCCGCCGCGTGGTCCCCGTCCAGGTGCCGGTACGTGGCCTGCTGCCGGAGGGCGAGCACCCGGTAGTAGCGCTGCGTGGTCGGCAGCTGCCCGGCGCGCTCCAGGGCGTCGAAGCCGGCCAGCGCCTGCACGATCAGCGGCTCGGCCATGGGCCGCTCCTGCGAGCTCGCCAGCCGCACCAGGCCCTCGACGCGGTCGAGCTCGATCCGGGGATCGTCGGAGCGGAGCTGGGCGAACTGCGCCTGGAACTGGTTCGCCTCGGCCTGGAGCTTCTGCTCCAGCTCGCCGAACGGGAGGTTGCTGACGTCCTGGTCCTCGATCAGCAGCTCGGAGACGCGGGACACGACCCGGCGCGCCAGGTCGAGGTGCTCGCGGGCCCTGAGCTCCTCGGTCCGCGCCTCCGCCGTGAGCTGCTTCAGCTGCCGGACGCGCGCCGCCTCACGCACCGCCACCAGCGGGCCGCCCACCGCCAGCGTCGCCACCACCAGCGTGCCCAGCCCGATCAGCCCCGCCCGCGCCGGCTCACGACGCACCCACCGCACCGTCCGGCCCCACGCCCCCGGCGGACGAGCCGTGATCGGATAGCCCTCGCGGAACCGACGCAGGTCCTCCGCCAGATCCAACGCACTCCCGTAACGCCGACGCGGCTCCTTCTCCAGGCACTTCGCGCAGATCGTCACCAGGTCCCGCGGCACCCCGCCGCGCAGCCGGTCGATCGACACCGGCTCGCCGAAGCTCACCGCCAGCAGCGTCTGCAGCGGGTCCGCCTCACGGTACGGTGGACGACCCGTCAGCAGCTCGTACAGGATCGCACCCAGGCCGTACACGTCCGTCGCCGGACCCACCTCGCCGTGACGACCCCGAGCCTGCTCCGGAGCCATGTAACCCGGCGTCCCCAGGATGTCCCGCTCCAGCGTCAGGTCGTCGACCGAGCGCAGGTCCTTCGCCAGCCCGAAGTCGATGATCCGCGGCGTCCCCCACAGCGAGCCCGTCGGGCCCGAGGGCGGTTCGCTGCCCACGCCATTGCGGCTGCCCTGGTCTGCCGCGCCACCGCTCCGCTGCAGGAGCACGTTGGCCGGCTTGAGGTCGCGGTGCACCAGGCCCGCCTCGTGCGCCTGCTGCAACGCCCGCGCCAGCCGCTCGCACACCCACGCCGATCGGCCCACCGGCTGCGGCTGGCCCAGCGTCGCCCGCGACAGTGTCGGACCCTCCACGTACTCCATCGCCAGGTACGGCACACCGTCCGACTCGCCCACCTCGTACACCGTCACCAGCCCGGGGTCGTTCAGCCGAGCCAGCACCTGACCCTCGCGCCGGAACCGCTCACGCTCCACCGCACCGGGGTCCGGCCCGAACCGCGGCAGCTTCAGCGCCACCACCCGCCCCAGACGACGGTCCACCGCACGGTACACCTCGCCCGACGCCCCGCCGCCCAGCCGCTCCAGGCACTCGTACCCGGCGATCCGCGAGCCGGGGCCGGTGACCGGGCCGTGCTCCGACCGCGGTCGCCCGGGGTCGCTCGATGCGGGATCGGGGTCGGCCCAGGCGAGATTGAGCTTCCAGTCGAGGCGGGTCTGGGCGTCGAGGTGCCGGCGGCAGCCGGGGCAGGCCAGCAGGTGCGCATCGAGGTCCCGCTCCTGGACCGCCGACAGGGTGCCGGTGAGCAGGCGGTCGAGAACCTCGGGTTCGGGACAGGCGCCGGACGTCGAGATCAAGGGACGCCTCCGCAGTGCGAATCGCAGGCGAGCGGCAGACCCGGGCGCGACGGGGGTGCCCGGGGCCCGTCGTCGGGCCGTCGCTGGCCAGCGTCGGCCAGCCTCCATTGAACCCCAGCCGCGGCCGTCCTGTCGAACCCCAATCCGGCGGCCCGGGCTCAGGGCCCGTCCAGGGCCTGCCGGCGCACCAGCGCCGCGAAGTCGTCTCGACCGCGCAGGGTGGACCAGTCCAGCTCGCGGATGCGGGCGCGGGTGCTCGCCACGTCCACCGGCCGGCCGGGGGCCGTCAGAGCCCGCTCGAGCCAGGCCACGGCCCGGGCGTCGTACCGATCGGCGCGGTCGGGCTCGGGGGGCGTGGCCGGGTCGGTCGGATGGCGGAGCGCCTCGGAGGCCAGCACCAGCACCCGGGCGAAGTCGGGCATCCAGACGGCCGGCAGTTGCATCCGCCGCATCTGCCCCTCGGCGAGGCCGACCGCCTCATCGAACCGCCCCTGCGCCGCCAGGGCCCGGGCCAGGTTCCACTCCAGCCAGGCGTGGGGCGCATCGGACCGCGTCAGCGGCATCCCGATGCGGCAGGTGCGTTCGACCCCCGCGAAGTCGCCCCGCTGGAGGTGCAGCTTGACGGTGGCGGTGACCAGCGATTGGATGACCACCGTGGGCAGGACCTCGTCGACGCCCTGCGGCTGGAGCAGCAGTGTGAAAACTCGGTCGAGGACCTCGGCCGCCGCGTCGGGCTGGCCCGTCCGTTCCAGGGCCGTCGCCAGGCCCTGGGCCAGGGAGCTGAACTGCGCGGCGACGGTGGCCGATCGCGGCTGCGCCCGCCGGACCGCCTCGAACCGCTGGTAGGCATCGCGGAAGACGGGCACGGCCTGGTGCGGCTGGTCCATCGCGCAGAGCAGGCTCCCGAGTTGGACGCCGCTGTTCCGGAGGATCGCCTCGACGTCCTCGGACGGGCCCCGCCGGGCCAGCCGGGCGCCGGCGGCGTCATACACCGCCTGAACCCGGCGAATCCGCTCGGAGCCCTCGGGCTCGGTGGCGCAGCGCCGGATCTGGAGCCGGGCCCAGAGCAAGAACCAATCGTTCTGGGCGGGATCGCTCTGGTGCAGCTCCTCGGCCAGCGCCAGGGCCCGATCCTGGAGCGCGCGGGCGGCCTCGAAGGGCTCCTTTTGCCTCAGGAGCACGTCGGCACGCTCGAACAGGGCGACGATCCAGAAGTAGCGGCGCCCCAGCGGCAGCTCACCCCGGCGGTCGACGGCCTCGAAGCTCGCCAGGGCGCGGTCGATGTTGCGGCGCCAGGCATCGGGGTCGGCGAGCTGGCGACTGAGGATCGCCCGCCGCACCAGCCCATCGGCCTGGTCCAGCACGACGGCCGGGTCGGTGGACTCCTGGATCGCGAACCGATCCTGGAACCTTTCGGTCACACCGTGGAGGTTGACCTCCAGGTCGGTGGGGCGGTCGTCGAAGATGCTCCGGCCCTGCTGGAGGAGTTCGGAGATGTCCGACACCACCTCGCGGGCCATCTCAAAGTTGTCGTGGGCCCGATCGCGCTGCTCGCGCGCCAGGGTCGCCTGGGCCAGCGCGTCTTCCTGAAGCGCCTGGAACTGGCGGGCACGCTCGGCTTCCTGGTGGGCCCGGGCCGCCTCGCGCACCGCCACCAGCGGCCCGCCGATCGCCAGCGTCGCCACCACCAGCGTGCCCAGACCGATCAGCCCCGCCCGCGCCGGCTCACGACGCACCCACCGCACCGTCCGGCCCCACGCCCCCGGCGGACGAGCCGTGATCGGATAGCCCTCGCGGAACCGACGCAGGTCCTCCGCCAGATCCAACGCACTCCCGTAACGCCGACGCGGCTCCTTCTCCAGGCACTTCGCGCAGATCGTCACCAGGTCCCGCGGCACCCCGCCGCGCAGCCGGTCGATCGACACCGGCTCGCCGAAGCTCACCGCCAGCAGCGTCTGCAGCGGGTCCGCCTCACGGTACGGTGGACGACCCGTCAGCAGCTCGTACAGGATCGCACCCAGGCCGTACACGTCCGTCGCCGGACCCACCTCGCCGTGACGACCCCGAGCCTGCTCCGGAGCCATGTAACCCGGCGTCCCCAGGATGTCCCGCTCCAGCGTCAGGTCGTCGACCGAGCGCAGGTCCTTCGCCAGCCCGAAGTCGATGATCCGCGGCGTCCCCCACAGCGAGCCCGTCGGGCCCGAGGGCGGTTCGCTGCCCACGCCATTGCGGCTGCCCTGGTCTGCCGCGCCACCGCTCCGCTGCAGGAGCACGTTGGCCGGCTTGAGGTCGCGGTGCACCAGGCCCGCCTCGTGCGCCTGCTGCAACGCCCGCGCCAGCCGCTCGCACACCCACGCCGATCGGCCCACCGGCTGCGGCTGGCCCAGCGTCGCCCGCGACAGTGTCGGACCCTCCACGTACTCCATCGCCAGGTACGGCACACCGTCCGACTCGCCCACCTCGTACACCGTCACCAGCCCGGGGTCGTTCAGCCGAGCCAGCACCTGACCCTCGCGCCGGAACCGCTCACGCTCCACCGCACCGGGGTCCGGCCCGAACCGCGGCAGCTTCAGCGCCACCACCCGCCCCAGACGACGGTCGATCGCCCGGTACACCTCGCCCGAGGAGCCGCCACCCAGCCGCTCCAGCCGCTCGTAACCCGTCAGGGCCGGGCCGGGCGCCACGGCGGGGGCGGGGGCAGGGGCGGACCGCGCGGGCGCGGGCGGCCCCAGGACCGACCAGGCGTGCCCGGCCGTCGCGGCCGCGACGGTGACCGGATGGGTGCCCCAGTCGAGGCTGGTCCGCACTTCCAGGATGCGCCGGCAGGCGGCGCAGGTGAGCAGGTGGGCGTCGAGCCGCTGCTCCTCGACGACGGAGAGGGCCTCACCCAGGAGCTGGTCGAGCACGGACGGATCCGGGCACGGATCGCTCATCGATCGGGCTCGTCAAGGAGGCCGGTGTCGGCGCCGTGAGGGGGGCAGCAGATCGCTCTGCGAGGACGGCCGCTGGCTGGCCCGACCGACACCGGTGTCGGACAAACCGGATCGATTGAACCAGATGCGGGCCCGTCCTGTCGAACCCCCGGTCCGGCCCGGGGCTCAGGGCTCGAGCCCCTCCAGGCGGTCGACCTCCTGGCGGAGCATGCGGATGATGTTGCTGCGGGCCTTGTAGATCATCGAGAGCGAGCGGTTGAGCCGGAGGCCGGCCTCCTCGACGGTGAGGCCGTCGAGCTGCGTGAGCGCGAAGGCCTGCCAGGTGTCATCCTGCACCCGGAGCCGGACCCGGAGCATCGCCTGGTCGATCAGCTCCTGCCGCCAGGCCTCGTCCAGGGTCTGCGACAGGTCGTCGCGGGCCGCCACCGACTCGAGGTCCGCCGGGCCGCCGCTGGCGCCCAGGGCGCGGGTCTGGGGAGCGGCCAGGAAGTCCTTCCAGGCGTTGTGCACCACGGTCTTGAGCCACGAGCGGAACCGCTGCGACGGGTCGTACTCGAACTGCGTCATGGTCCGGACCAGCCGGAGCATCACCAGCTGGGCCACGTCCTCGGCGTCGGCCGGCTGGAGTCCCCAGCGCACGCACCAGGCGACGACCCGGGGTCGGTAGCGCTCGAGGAACTGGTCCCACGCCAGCGGGTCCGCCGGCGTCTGCCGGAGCCGGCCCAGCAGGGTTGGATTCGTCGGCTCGTCGTCGGGCCGTGCCATGACGCTCGCTCGATCCGCGTCAGCGGGCCGCTCCATCGCGACCGATCGTGACCGCGAATGGTGTCAATGCCCAAAGCGTGCTTGTCTGAGAGGCCATTGAACTGGATTGCCGTGGGAATGTCGACAGAAATATGAAAAACCCGACCCGGCCGGTCACGGTCGGCCCCGGACGGTCGGTGGCGCCGGCCGGCCCAGGGCCCGGGCGCGGTCGCGGACGGCACGGGTGGCGGCGGCGTTGCGGTCGGCGGCGCGGCGGGCGGCCTCGGCCACCGGGGCCTCGCGGTCGTCGACC
>CAZUZD010000153.1:0-14081 GCA_964624465.1 uncultured Isosphaeraceae bacterium | reverse complement strand
GCTTCCTTCCGCAGTACATGGCAGACAATCGGCTCTGGCTCGAGCGGCTTCTCGGCATCCGAGCCGACACCGTGAACGACCACGCGTCCGGAGACCTCATCAAGGCCGTTGTCGCCCAGCGGGCGATCAAGACTGCCGACGAGGTGCGAGCCGAGGGGACGCCCGAGGCCCTGATCTCGGCCAAGGTCTTCCCCGGCAACCGGCCGTCGAGCCTGCTGCTGCTCGACGCCCTGACGCCGTTCTCGTGCGGCCAGCTGCTCGCGCTCTTCGAGCACCGGACGGCCGTCGAGGGCTGGGTCTGGGACATCAACTCGTTCGACCAGTGGGGGGTCGAGCTGGGCAAGCAGCTCGCCAAGCAGGTGCGCGGGCAGCTCGCCGCCAGCCGCTCGCAGAACGCCCCGATTCAGGGGTTCACGGGCTCGACCGCCCGGTTGCTGGAGCGCTACCTCCAGCCGCCGGCCTGACCCGGCCCGCCACCGCGACTCTCCCTCGCCCCGAGGTGCGCCATGTTCAAGCCGACCGACGTCCGTCCGATCGCCGCCGCGCTCTACCTGCTGCCGATCGCCACCCGGATGCCCCTGAAGTTCGGGCCCGAGATCACGACCCAGGTCACCTGTGCCCGGGTGAAGCTCACCGTCGAGGACCGGCTCGGGCGCACGGCGGTCGGCTGGGGCGAGACCCCCTTGAGCGTGCAATGGGTCTGGCCCAGCGAGCGATCCTACGAGGCGAGACTCTCGGTCCTCCAGCACCTCTGTGGCGAGCTGACGCGAGCCTGGGCGGCGTTCGAGACCTTCGGCCATCCGCTGGAGATCGGCCACCGGTTCACGATCGAGCAGCTCCCCGAGCTGCGCCGCGAGGCCCGCGGCCTGCACCTCGGCGACGCCCCCGCAGGCGAGACCGGCAACGACCTGCCCTGGCTGGCGGCCCTGGTCTGCAACTCCCCGTTCGACCTGGCGCTGCACGACGCCTACGGGATGCTGCACGGCCGACCAACCTACGACCTGTACACGGCCGAGTACCTGAACCACGACCTCGCGCACTACCTCGACCCGGCCGAGGGCTCGCAGGTCACGTTCGAGGGCCGGTACCCCGACGAGTTCCTGGTGCGACCCCGTCCCGACCGTGTGGCGGCCTGGCACCTCGTCGGCGGCAAGGACCCGCTCGGGGTCGAGGACCTGACGGGGTCCGAGCCCGACGACGGTTATCCGGTCCTGCTCCGCGACTGGATCCGCCGCGACGGCCTGCAGGCGCTCAAGGTCAAGCTCACCGGCACCGACCCCGAATGGGACTACGACCGGCTGGTGCGGGTGGGCCGGATCGCCGTCGAGGAGGGGGCCTCGTGGCTCACCGCCGACTTCAACTGCACCGTGCATGACCCCGCGTACGTCAACGCCATCCTGGACCGGCTGATGGCGGAGTACCCCCGCCTCTACGGCATGCTGCTGTACGTTGAGCAGCCGTTCCCCTACGACCTGGAACACCACCGGATCGACGTGCATTCGGTCGCCGCCCGCAAGCCGCTGTTCATGGACGAGTCGGCTCACGACTGGGAGCTGATCCGCCTGGGCCGCTCGCTGGGCTGGACCGGCGTGGCGCTCAAGACCTGCAAGACCCAGACGGGGGCCCTGCTGTCCCTGTGCTGGGCCAAGGCCCACGGCATGACGCTCATGGTCCAGGACCTGACCAACCCCATGCTGGCACAGATCCCCCACACCCTGCTCGCCGCACATGCCGGCACGATCCTCGGCGTCGAGACCAACGGGATGCAATTCTATCCCGAGGCCTCCACCCCCGAGGCCGCCGTGCACCCGGGCCTCTACCGGCGCGAGTTCGGCGCCGTCGATCTGAGCACGATTCGGGGCCCCGGGTTCGGGTATCGCCTGGCGGAGATCGAGCGGACGCTGCCGGCTCCCGTCGTCGAGGCGGCCGGCTGACCAAGGCGCCGACCCGAGCCCGCGGTCAACCGTGCTCGGGGAGCGCATCGTACTGCGCCCGCAGCCGCGCCGCCGTGGCCGGGTCGGTCATCGCGACGTAGGCGATCTTGCCCAGCAACCAGGCCCGGATGTCGGGCCGGCCCTCGCGGTGCTGCGCGGCCAGCCCCTCGCGGGCCGCGCGGTGGAGGATCGCGCGGAGCTGCCGCAGCTCGGACCGTGGCGGCCGGGGGCGATCGTTGACGACCAGCCCGGTAACGGTCTGGGCGGTGTTCCGCCGCAGCACCCGGGTCTTGGACTCGTTGACCGCGAACCCCTCGTCGCCTGCGATGTGCCGGACCCTGGCCAGCAGGTAGCCCACGCGGGACTCGAGCTCCGTGTCGCCGGAGAACGTCAGGTCGTCGGCGTACCGGGTGTACGTCAGTCCCAGCCGGGCGGCCAGGCCGCTGAAGCGGCGATCGAGCCGAACGGCCACCTGATTCGAGAGCGCCGGGCTGGTGCAGGCGCCCTGGGGCAGGCCGCGCGGCCCGGTCGCGACCAGGTACGGGGTCCCGCCATAGGTTACTGGCGAGCGGGGACACTCGGTGCAGAGCAGGGCGAGGATCGTGGCCACCGAGGGCGAGTAGCCCAGCCGCTGGAAGACCGCCCGGACGCGCGGCCAGTGGATGCTCGGGAAGAAGTCGGACAGGTCGCAGTTCACCACCACCGCCCGACCCGCGTGCGGCGCCGCGTTCGAGGGCGTCCCACGCCCCGTCACGAACCCGTGCGCCGCCTCATGAACCGGCAGCTTGCGGAGGATCTCGTCGAAGATCCACCGCTGGGCCGTGGCCAGGGTCCGGTGCGGCGCGTGCAGCACCCGGGTACCGCCCGAGCGCTTGGGGATCTCGAACCGGACGTAGTGCACCCGGGTGGCCACCTCGGTGTGGAAGGCCAGCCAGCGCAACCTCGGGATCGTGAGGTCCAGGGCGGCCGCCAGCTCGGCCGGGGTGAACAGGACAGGCAGCCCCAGCGCCTCCAGCGCCGCCCGATTTCCCTCGCGGTTCGCCAGGCCCTTCGAGACCCCGGCCCCCAGGAACACGATGTCGGTGGCCCGCCGGTATGCCACCGACTCATCGTGGAGCCGGCGCCGCTCGGCGGCCTCGGCGCGCTTCTGGGCCTTGAGCGCGGCGCGATCGGCGCGGCGGGCCTCGATCGCCGCCTCGGCCGTGAGCCCGGCCTGGTGGTCGATCCCGGCGAGGCTGGGACGGACCCGTTCCATCTCGGCGCCAACGGCGTGAATCTCGGCAAGCTGTTCCGGCGTGAGCAGGCCCTCGGTCACCAGGGCCCGATCGATCAGGTTCGTCCGCGGATCGCTGGCTGGCGGGATCCGGTCCCGCATCCCGAACCAGACGTTCGCCAGCAGCGACTGGCCCCGGGCCGCCTGGACGATCTCCGCCCGCGTGATCGGCAAGAAACCGCCAGCGGGCTCGTCGTCGCCGGGGAGAGCGAGCTTCGACTTGGCTGGCAGCGCGGGCTCGATCGCCGCAAGTTCCGACGCGGGGGCCGACGCGATGGTGGGGCCGGGATCGGCCGGAACGGGTGCGGGCGCGACCGGAGGCGGTGGGACGGCGGTTGGAGTGGTGCGGTCGTCAACGACCGGGTTCACGGGTCGGCGCGACGGCGGCGCTTCGGGCGCGCCGGGACCGGGCGAGGGCGTCGGGGCGGGGCGGCCGAGGAGGAGGCCGAGGAGTCGCTGGAGGAGGCCCATGCGGGGGGGTCACTCAGCGGACGGCGAGGACCCCGGGCACCGGGGCCGGGGCGAAGGGCAGGAGGAGAGGGACGGACGGGCCGCGACCGACTTCGAGGCGAGGACCGAGGTCGTTCACCGAGCCGCCGGGGGCCTGCCGTGCGGCAAGACGCAGGTCGACTCAGTGGCCGCACGGCAGGCCACCGGCGGCGAAAGCCCAACGGCCTCGGGGATGCAGTGGCTAGGCAGTCTCGACCGCGGCGGAACGCCGCAGCATGCTGGTCTCGGGCACGGCCCGCCCGCTCTCGGCCGTTCAATATCTGCCCGGGAGACCGCTCCTGTCAACGACCCAGCGCCGCGCCCTCCAGACCGTCGAACCACGCCTCCAGTCCCGAGGGCCTGGCCGCCGATCGCGTCGCGTCGCGCAGCGCCAGCAGGTGCCGGCACGGACCGCGGCGGATCCCGAACCGGAAGTGGTGCGAGCATGTGCACTTGCCCCGCACAATTCGCCCGTCGCCATCCAGAACCAGGCGCACGGGCCGCTCGCCCACGGTGCCCTCGACCACCCGCAAACCCGACTCCAGCGGCTCTGGGCCGGTCGTGATCTGGACCCGGCCGGCGGCGAGCAATTCGCGACCAGCCACCGTCTCGGTCGACTCGGGCCCAAGCTGATCGGCGGCGACGGCCACCGGCAACACCTGCCGCCATCGATACAGGCCCACCACCAGGTCATGCACGACCTGGCCATGCCCCGCGAGCCGGTTCAACCCGGCGGCAACCTCCGCGGCTGGGGCCCCCGTGGCCAGGCGAAGCTGCTCGAAGGTCCGCGAGGGATCGTCGTGGAACGCGGTGGCGAGCCGCTCCAGGAGCGAGGTGGAGGGGTCGGCCGGGGGTGCGAGCCCCTCCAGCGCCGAGCCGCCGGACCAGTCGTTGGCCGTCCAGCCCGACAGCCCCAGCAGCAGCCGCATCGGGCCGAGCCGCAGCGACCAGAAGCTCGGCAGGCCGGTTCCCAGCAGGAACACCTCGGCCGACTCGACCAGCGGCAACAGCCGCGCCAGCGTGAGCAGACGATCGCGACCCCAGACGCGGATGGTCTCGGCCGGCCCGTCCTCCAGGTCCACGCCCCGGATCGGCACCACACGTTCCCAGGGCTCCAGGACGACGCGGGACTCGCCGCCCGGCACCAGCTCGAACCGCAGGGCCCGAGGGCTCCGCGGGGCGCGATGCCGTCGCAGGTGGGCGAGGATGGCGTAGAGGGCCTCCCGGGGCAGGGCGACCCGCCGCATGGGCAGACTCTGGGCCGCCTGGAGGTTGAGCAACGCCCGCAGCCAGCTCGGGGGCAGGTCGATCTTCTCCTCCCGGTAGCCCGCAGCCGCCTCGCCCGTTCGGACCTCGAAACCGGTCGGGTCGATCGAGAACCGGGTCTCGCGATAGCTCCGCAGGAGCTGGAACCGTTCGGAGAGGGCCCAGGAGTAGTCCACGTTGGTCGTTCCCAGGGCGACCGGCCCCTCGGCAGCGAAGGCCTCCCGGTCGACGGTCAGGCAGCCGTAGCTGCTCTCGTCGGCGCTGAAGCACTCGAAGAGCAGGGCGTCGGGCGCGACGGTGATGATCGGGTCGCAGGGCATGAGGAGCCGCCAGAGCTCCGGATCGCTCTGCCAGAGGGAACGCGCGTAGCGTTGCCGCGCGCCCCAGTAGGTCTGGCGCAGCCGGTTGTGCCGTTTCTCGAAGTCGACCGAGAACGACTCGGGCAGTTCGGGCATTGCTTCGATCTGCGCCTGCCGCGCCTGCCCGGCGATCGTCTGACGGATCGCCGCCTCGACCTGCGCCTGCTCGCGGCGATAGGCCTCGTGGGCCGAGCGATCGCGGGGGACGACCCGGAGGTCGTTGATGACGACGTCGTGCAGCGCCCCGATCGCCTCTCGGAACCGGACCGGGTCGCGGAGCCGGCCCTCGAACGCCACTCGGTCGCGCCGGAGATTCGGGGCCAGGGCGACGGCCAGCCCACCGGGGCCCGAATCGACCCGGCTGCGGCCCTGGTAGGCGAGGGTCATCTGCATGGCGATCTCAGCTCCGCACGGCCGGGAGGGTCAGGTCGGGGAAGGCCCGCTCCAGCCGGGGACGCAGGTCGGGACGCCGCTCGGCCAGGCCGACGATCGCCGCCAGCCCCGATCGCCATTCGGGCCCGCGGGTCGACCGCAGCGCCACGGACAGGACGGGCAGCAGCGCCTCGACCTCCGCCGGTCGCCGCTCCAGTCGCCGCACCAGCTGAGCCAGCGCCACGGGCTTCGAGCGACTGCCGCAATGCACGTTGAGCAGGACGCCGGCCCAGAGTCGCCTCAGGGCCTCGGAGTCGAGCTCGGGACGGAGCGACCAGTCGGTCGGACCCGAGCGGGCGTGGCGCTCCAGCTCGCCGAGGACGGCGACGCGAATGTCGTCGTGGGGCGACTCCAGGAGCCGGCGCCAGAGTTCAAGATCGTCGTGGAATCGGGGCTCGGCGTGCATCCAGTCCAGCCCGACCGCCCTCGCGTCGGCGTGCCGGCTGTCGAGGAACTCCAGGACCGCCTCGGACGCTGCTCCGGTCTCGGCCAGGCGTGACCGGGCCAGGCGCAGGAGCTCGGGCCGCAGCGGCGTGCAGGCGGCCTCGATCAGCCCGAGCAGAACGGCGCGCTCGGCGGGATCGCCGGGCGGGCGACCTTTGAGGAGTTCCAGGCCCAGGCGGGCGACCGGCAAGGGCCGCCGCACGGCCAGGCCCACGACCTGTTCCAGGCTCAGCCGGGCTCCCGCGAGCGATCGGGCGGCCAGGTCGCAGAGGATCGCCAGGGCGTCGGGATTCTCGATGCCGAGGAGTGCCAGCCAGCGGTCCGGATCGAGCGTGGCGATCGCCGGACTCTGTCGCAGCCAGTCGGCCGCCTGGGCGACCACGTCCGGATCGTGGTGCCCCAGCAATCCCAGCAGCCGCTCGGGGGTCAGCAGCGAGCGGACTCGATCCGGCTCGCGTTTCAGTAGCCGCAAGACCCACTGCCGGACCGGCTGCGAGCCGGCGCGTTCCAGAAGATCCAGCAGCGCCTCGGGACGATCCGCCCAGGCGGCGGGGTACATGGGGGCGGGTCGCAGCTCGTCGATGGACCGGCCCTCGGCAAGTCTCCAGCCGCCCGGCCTGGCGGCCAGGACCTCACTGTGGTGGAACAGCACGTGGACCAGGGCCCAGCGGTCGAGCAGGGCGATCCCGTCGCCGAAATCGACATCCTGGTATCGGGCCAGCGCGGCAACCATCGCGGTCACGTAGCGGTCGGGGCTCGATCGCCCCAGGCGGCGGAAGGAGCGCCAGACGCGGCGCCGCAGGTACTGACGGGTCCGGACCGAGAACAGGCGGAACCCGGCCAGCCGCTCGGCGTGGTCCTCCAGGCGAACCTGATCGAGGTGGAAGCCCGGCCGGAAGGCCAGGTTCAGGCGGAGGACCCATTCGGGCACCTGGCGCCGGCCCCAGCGACCGGTGACCGGGTCGGGCACGAAGGCATCGATCGGGGTATCGCGGGGCATGGTCGAGCCGTGGACCACGCCGAGCCCGTACTCCGGCCGGCCGCCCACGACGCGATAGCCGCCGCCGGCGTCCCGCCAGGAGTTCACGAAGTCGAGGCCTTCCGCCCGCCACTTCGCCTCGAGCTGCCGGGCCTCGGGCTCGGTCGGGACCACCCGGCTGAGCATGGTCAGCCGGGCTCGGCTCTGGCGCTCCAGGGCCCGGTCCAGCGTCACCATCAGCGCAGCGAGCGCCTCGTCGTCGCCGGCGGCCTCGGCGAGCTTGAGCAATCGCTTGACGAGCGGCTCGTGGCGGAACGCATTCAGGGGCAATTCGAGGTAGGCGATCAACGCCTGCCGGGCGAAGGGCCCGGGGTCGGCGTACCAGTCGGCGGCGAAGGCGGCCAGCGCCTCGGCGTCGGAGACGCTGCGGAGGGCCGCCACGAACCCGGGATCGCTCGCGCGGTACAGATCCTGGGCCAGGAGCCAGCGGTCGGCGCTCATGCCGCGATCGTCTCCAGGGACGTGGGTCGGCGATCCCCCGGCCTGAACGCTACGAGGCGGCCCGGCCGACGTCAAGCGGTCCCATCAGCCGGCGCCGGGTGGCGACGGCCGCGGCGGTTTGCCAAGATGGCCCCCAATCCCGCCCCTCGTGCGATCCCTACGTTCCCACCGCCACCGCCCCCGGAGTGGCCCCATGCGACGCCGCGTCACCGCCCCCCGAATCCCCAGGCTCGCCGCCGTGCTGCTGCTGGCCGGCCTGCCCGGACCCGCATTCCAGGTTCCGGTCCAGGCCCAGACGGCCTTCAACGCCGCCCGATTCGGCGGCTCGCTGGTCGCGTCGCAGCAGCCAGCCCAGGCCGAGCCCAGGCCCGAGTACGCCCGGCCGCCGCTGACAATCGACGGCTGGGCGCGGCTCGACTCGCGCAACGGCTTCAACATCCTGATCGCCCACGGCCCCAAGGAGTCGCCCGCGCACTGGGAGCTGTACACGACCGCCGGCAGCGGTTCGCTGGCAGCCTTCATCCCGGGCGCCAGCCCCTCGGTGCTCGACTCGGGTGTCGATCTCTGCGACGGCCGCTGGCACCACGTCGCGATGGTCTACGAGGCGGACCGGGTGCGGCTCTACCTCGATGCGAAGGGCGTGCTCGACCGCCCGATCGAGCGCGCCGCGGCGGGCGGTGAGCCGGGCCCGCTCTGGATCGGGGCCTATCCGCCGCAGTCGATGGGCTGCGACGGCCGGATCGACGAGCTGCGCATTCGCCGAGGCGCCCTGCCTCCGACCGAGGTGCCCGGGGCCCCACCGAAGGCCGAGGCCGTGACGCTGGGCCTCTGGTCGTTCGACGCCCTCGCCGACGGCCGGTACGCCGACGCCTCGTCGCTCGACAACCCGGCCCGCCCGGGCGCCGCTCCGCCGCCGCCGGCCGAGTTCCGCGACGGCGCCGCTCCGTCGTACAAGGCCGCCGACCCGGCGCTCAAGGTCGTGCGGCTGGACACCTCGACCGACGAGTCGTTCATCGCGGTCCGGGTCGACGCCGCCGGCCGCGTGTTCGTCGGCGGCCGCGAGGCGCTGTTCGTCTACGAGCCCGACGGCCAGGGGGGATATGCCCCGCGTCGCGAGCTGTTCCGGTTCCCGCCGCACTCCTGGATCGGCGACATCGAGATCCGCGGCGATGACCTGTACGTTGCCACCGCCCCGGCGCTCTACCGCCTGCCGGGGGCCCGTCGCCTGCCGGCGGGCCAGCAGGCGACCGCCGAGAAGCTCGTCTGGGGCACACCGGTGGACCTGCACGTGACCTTCCACGGCCTGGCCTTCGGGCCGCAGGGGGACCTGTACTTCAACTCCGGCGACCCGCTGCTGAACTACGGCGACTTCAACCGCGCCGACCACTGGGGTCACTGGACCGTGTACAGCGGGCCCGACGGCGAGCCGACGCCGTACACCGGGGTGGGGGGTGTCTTCCGGGTCCGTCCCGACGGCCGCCAGTTCCGCGTCGTCGCCGGCGGCCTCCGCGGCAGCGACGGCCTGGCGTTCGACCGCCGCTACGAGCTGTTCACCAACGACAACGACCACGAGTCGTTCCCCGACCGTTTCACCCCCTACCGCGTGCTGCACGTCGCCCGGGGCGCCGACTTCGCCTGGCCCCGCGGCTGGACCGCCCGGCGGTCGCCCGATCGCTCGGACCTGCTCGAGATCGCCAACCCCGGATTCGGCCGCGGCGTGCCGGTCGGCCAGGCGTACCACGACGACCCGGCGCTGCCCGAGGCCTTCCGCGACTCCCTGCTCATTGCCCAGTGGGGCACCCGCAGCGTCGACGCGGCGCGGATCCAGCCGCGCGGGGCGAGCTACTCGGTCGCCGAGCGACCGCTCCTGATCGGCGAGGGCCGGGCCCGGCCGGTCGGGGTGGCGGTCGGGCACGGTGGCCGCGTCTTCGCCACCATCGCGTACATGGCGCAGAACGAGGGCTCGCCCGTGTACCCGAGCGAGCTCGTCATGATGCTGCCGACCGACACGGCGAAGGCCCCGAACTTCGAGGGCTACGAGCCCCCGGACGCCACGGCCGATCGCCTGTGGTCCGAGCTTTCCTCCACCTCCTGGTCGCGCCGCGATGTCGCCCATCGCGAGCTGATCCGGCGCGGCGGGCCGGCCCTGGCCGACGCGCCGAAGCGGCTGGCCGGCCTGAAGCGAAACGACCCGGCCCGCGTTCATCTCCCCTGGCTGATCGCCGCCTCGGGCGTCCCCGAGGCGGGAGCGCTCCTGAACAACCTCCGCCAGGATGCCGACCCCGACGTCCGGCTCCAGGCGGTGCGGGCCCTGGGGGATGCCTTCCGGATCGGCACGACTCCCGAGCCGTTCGTGGCGGCGGTCGCCGACAACGACTCCCGCGTCCGGCTGGCCGGACTGTCCGCCCTGTTCGACCATTCCGCACCGATCGCCGACGCGATCCTGAGCGGCCCGGCCCGCTCCGACGACACGTATCTGCGCCAGGTCGCGACCCGGCTGACCGCCGCCCGCGCCGACCGCGACACGCTCGAACGCCTGCTCACGGCCGACGACGACGCGGCCAGGCTGGCCGGAGTCCTGGCCACCGGCGTCCAGCTCACGGTGCCCGGTTCGACCGGCCCGCTGCCGGCCGCGCTGCCGCTGACCTACGAGAGCGGCAACGCCCTGTTCGCGATCCCGTACGCCGACGGCACGGTCAACCTCCGCGACCTCGGCCGAGTGGGCAGCTTCACCACCGCCGGGCGCTGGAAGGCCCTGCCGCATACGGCGGAGGAGGAGTCGCTCTTCGCCGCCCTGATGCGGGCGCTCGAGGACCGGTCCGATCGCGTCCGGCTCCAGGCGGCCTACTTCCTCGGGCTGCTCAACGACCCCCGCAGCGAGCCCGCCGTCGCGAAGGCGACCGGCGAGGTCGAGGCGAAGCGACTGGCCGCCGCGGCCCCGCAGCCGATCGCCGCCGCCTGGCGGGTCGGCCCGATCGCCGCGGGCGGCGAGAACTCCCCCGAGTCGGGTGCCATCGACCTGAACGCGAAGTACGGCACCGGGACCACGCCGGTCGCCTGGGAGCAGGCCCGATCGGAGAATGGTCAGTATCCGCTGGCGGCTGCGGCGGACGGGGCGAGCTATTTCCACGTCCGACTCCAGAGCGGCGCGGCCCAGGCGGCGAACCTGTTCGTCCGGTCGGACGACCCCGTGACGGTCTGGCACAACGGCCGGAATATCTACGAGAACTCGGTCGGCAGCATCCCCGGGTTCCGCAACGCCACCCGCCTCGACCTCGGCACCGGCAGCAACGACATCCTCGTCCGCGTCCGGAACCGCGCCGGCGGCTCGGCGGCGACCCTGGAGTTGCAGGCACTCGACGGCGTCACGGTCGAGCTGCCCGAGGCACTCGGGATCGCCGGCCTGGCCGAGCGTCTCAAGGCCGGCGGTGGCACAGGTGCCGAGGCCGTGCCGGCGGAGTTCCTCCAGATCGACTGGTCGAAGGCGGCCGCCGAGGGCAACCGCGACCGGGGTCGCAAGCTCTTCTCCGCGGATGGGATCGGGTGCGCCAAGTGTCACGCCCTGAACCCAGGCGAGGCCGGCGGCGGGGCCCCGAGCCTGGCCGACGCCGGTCGGCGGTTCACCGCGGCCTCCCTGGTCGAGTCGGTGCTCACGCCCAACCGCCAGGTCGCCCCGGTCTTCCAGGGAACGATCGTGGCCACCACCGACGGCCGCGTGCTCTCGGGCCTGGTGGTCAACGAGGGGGAACAGGGGCTCGAGCTGCTGCTGGCCGACGCCACCCGGGTCAAGGTCCCCCGCGCCGAGATCGAGTCGCGCAAGCCGATGGACGGCTCGCCGATGCCCGCCGGGCTGGTCAAGACGCCCGACGAGCTCCGGGATCTGCTCGCCTTCCTGCTGGGCGCGACGGCTGCCGCTCCGGCGGCCAGTGGCGGCGGTCGCTGATCGCCCGCCGGTTGGGGTTGCCCGTTCGGGCGACCTGACGCAAAATCCCGCCGGCCGGGACGGTACCCGGCCGGCGAGGAGGCGCTGTGCTCAATCCGCGGGTCGGTCGCCGGGTTGCCCTGGCCGTGATCCTGCTGATCGGCGGCCTGCTGGCCATCGTCTGGGACGACCTGTTGCCAAAGCGGGTGCGGGTCCTCGAGCCCGGCCGGCTGGTGCGGGGCGCCTGGCAACGGCCGGGGCCGCTGCGTCGGCTGATCGACCGCGAGCGGATCCGCACGGTGGTCACCCTCACGGCGATCAACCGCGACGACCCGAAGTATGTCGCCCAGGAGGCGGTCGTCAGGGCCACCGGGGTCGACTGGGTGATCGTGCCGATGCGCGGCTCGACGGCCACCCTCGACCAGCTCACCGAGGCCGCGGACCTGCTGGCCGACCCCGCCCGGCAGCCCGTCTTCTTCCACTGCGTCGGTGGCCACCACCGCACCGGCCTGGTCCACGCGGCCTACCGCATCCGCCACCAGGGCTGGAGCGCCGCACAGGCCTGGGCCGAGCTGCGAACGCTGCCCTGGACCCGCCCGGTCGCGGACGAACCGGATCGCCGCGTGATCGAGGCGTTCGCCGAGCGCGAGGCGACCCACCCGCCCGGGCAGGCACTCACCCGGCGCCCGGCGCCGCAAGGGACCCGCGATGGATCGCACGAGGATTCGACGGATCGCCCGACGGACGCTGCTGGCCCTGCTGCTGGCGGCCCTGGCCCTCGGCTTGCCGATCGTCTATCGCCGGGCCACGGGTAACCTGGGCACGGTCACGCCCGGACGGGTCTATCGCTCGGCGCAGCTCGGGCCCGAACAGCTCACCCGGGTGATCCAGCAGCGCGGCATCCGCACGGTGCTGAACCTGCGCGGGGCCAACCCGGACCAGTCGTGGTACCGCGCCGAGTCGGCCGCGACCGTGGCCGCCGGGGCGACCCAGGTCGACGTGCCGATGGCCTCGGACCAGTGGCTCTCGCGTGAGCAGATCGCGACCCTGCTGGAGGTGCTCGACTCGGCTGACGAGCCGATCCTGGTGCACTGCGAGTTCGGCGCCGAGCGCACGGGGCTGATCTCGGCCCTGATCGAGCTGCTGCGGCCGGGTAGCACCCTGGACTCGGCCCGGGCTCAGTTCTCGGTCCGCTACCTGTTCCTGCCGCTGAAGGATGGCCTCGTCATGCGCGGGCACCTCGACGCCTACGAGGCCTGGCTGGGCGGCGAGGGAGCACCCCACCGCCCCGAGCGGTTCCGGCACTGGCTCACGGCGGTGTACCGGCCGGGCACACCCAGCCGCGAGTACTGGCCGTGCAACCCGTACCCCCGCAAGGTCGTGACGGCCCGCGCCGCCGACGGCTCGACGCACGCCGAGGCCGACCTGTCCGACGCCGCCTGCCCGCAGACCGTACACTCGGGCGCCGAGCCGGCCGGCTCCAGGCGCCGTTGAGCCGATCCCCCGAGCCCGCGAGACCGAGCATGTCCGAGAGCCACGAGATCCCGATCCGGGTCCGCTACGCCGAGACCGACCGGATGGGCTTCCTGCACCACGCCAACTTCTTCGTCTACTTCGAGCAGGGGCGCACCGAGCTACTGCGGCAGAAGGGGTTCTCCTACCGCGAAATCGAGGACGCCGGCCATTTCCTGGTCGTCATCGACATCGGCTGCAAGTTCAAGCGGCCGGCGCAGTACGACGACCTGATCACGCTGCGGACGATCGTCGAGCGGGTCACGCACGTCAAGATCGTGCACCGCTACGAGGTGATCCGCGACGGCGTGCTGCTGGCCGAGGGGCACTCGACGCTCGCCTGTGTGGACCGTGCCGGCCGACCGCAACCGCTGCCCGAATCGCTCCGGGGCGAGCGCTGAGCCCCGGCCGGAGCGATCCGGAACCCGCCGGGGATCAGGCCCCCTCGACCGGGTGGCCCAGGGTGGCGGCGGCCTGCGCGGCGTAGGTGTGCAGGGCCTCCTCGGCCTCGGCGTCGGAGAGGCCGATCAGGCGGCGAGCGAGGTCGAGGTTGCGACGCTCCTCGAGCGTGAGCACCCCGTCGCTGACGGCCACGCGGATCAGGTCGTGGAACTCCTCGCGCTGGGCGGTCTCGATCCAGTCGCGCCCGAAGCCCAGGGCGTGGGCATCGGCCAGGAAGTCGTGATATTCGGACTCGCCCAGGGGCATCTTCTCGGTGAGCATGAGCCGGAGCTTCTTCCGCCAGATGCGGCGGTCGTACTCCGAGGCATGCGGCGGGGCGGCCATCTCCTCGGGGTCGACCTCGGTGCCGTCGACGGCCGGCTCGTCGCCGAGCAGGGCGCGACGGACGCGCTCGCGGTCGTGATGCGGGCGGGCGGGCTGGTCGTCGCCGAAGATCCGGAGCAGGGCGTCGAAGAAACCCATGGCTAGCTCTCCATCGGCCCGGGGGCCAGCGGCGGCGCGGCCGTGC
>CAZUZD010000152.1:0-14125 GCA_964624465.1 uncultured Isosphaeraceae bacterium | reverse complement strand
AGCGGGCGCAGGCGACGGTCAACCCGAGTGTGCCGCGGGTGACCACGTCGATGCGGTCGTCGGCGATGTCGTGCGTGACCCCCAGGAACCGGCGGCCCACGGTGAGGAATCCCAGGGCGGCCTGCGCCGACGGATCGTCGGCCGCCTCGCGATCGGCCGCCAGTTGCAGGGCAACGAACCGGTCGTAGGGCAGGTCGTCGTTGAGCATCCGCACGACCCAGTCGCGATACGCCCAGGCATGCACCCAGAACCGCTCCTCGCGGGCATACACATACCCCTTGGTATCGGAGTAGCGGGCCAGGTCGAGCCACGGCCGCGCCCAGCGCTCGCCGTACGCCGGGCTGGCGAGCAGCCGCTCGACCTGTCGGTCGTAGGCGAAGGGTGACGGGTCGGCCTCGAACGCCTGGACCTCCGCCGGCGTCGGCGGCAGGCCGGTCAGGTCGAAGCTCAGGCGCCTCAGCAAGGTCCGGCGGTCGGCCTCGGGCGCGGGCGCCAGGCCGCTGGCCTCGAGCTTCGCCAGGATGAAGGGGTCCACCGACGACCGGACCCAGGCCGGGTCGCGGACCGGGGGCGGCGCGGGGTCGGCGACCGGCTGGAAAGCCCAGTGGGTGGCGCGGACCGCGTCGATCGGCCGGGGCCCCTGCGCCGCGAGCCGGGCGGTGTCGGGCCAGGGCAGGCCCAGCTCGACCCAGTGGGTGAGGGCGGCCACCTCGGGCTCGGGCAGCCGGCCCTTGGGCGGCATGCGGGGCTCGGATTCGTGGCGGATCGCCTCGACCAGCAGGCTGCCGGCGGGATCGCCCGGCACGGCCGCCGGACCCGAATCGCCGCCCGTCAGCAGCGCGGCGCGGGTCGTCAGCGACAGGCCCCCCTTGGGCTTCGCATCGCCGTGGCACGACAGGCACCGCTCCACCAGGACCGGGCGGACCCGGCTCTCGAAGAAGTCGGTCGCGTCGTCCGCCCGGGTCGGAGCCGGGCCGGCCAGCGTGGCGAGCATCAGCGCGGGGAACAGCCGGGGCAGGGCCCGGCCGGTGAGCGATCGGGACAGTCGCATGGATCGTCCTCTCCAGGGCGGCAATGCGGGGTCCGCCGGGTCCCAGCCTATCCACACCGGCCCCCGGAGTCGACCGCGAGGTTCGCGGCAGCGCCGCGGCGCGTCGGCCGGAGCTATCTCCTCACGCCTCCCGGTACTGGAAGACCGCCTCGACCGGCACGTTGAAGATCCGCGCGATCCGGAACGCGACCTCCAGCGAAGGGGAGTACTTGTTCCCCTCGATCGCGTTGACCGTCTGCCGGGTCACGCCCACCCGGTCGGCCAGCTCCTGCTGCGTCATCTCCCCCTGCCGCTCCCGGAGCGATCGGATCGTGTTGGTGATCTGGCCCCCCGCCTTGCCCATCGCTCAGGCCCCCCTGCGGTAGAGGGTCAACTGTGAGCCGATCTCCACCAGCTGGGCCAGCACCCAGAAGGCCAGGAGCACGTGCGTGAAGACGAAGTTGCCCCGGGTCAGAACCGCCGCGCAGAGGGCGAAGAAGGCCCCGGTCGCCAGCACGAATCCCCCGTTGCGTGCGCCCTTGAGCCCGATCAGCCGGTCCCGCTCATCGGTCTGCGTGCGACGGTCCACGACGACGATCAGGATGTTCCCCACCACCTGCAACACCACCAGCCACACCACGACCATCACGAACCGCGCGATCTGACCCGGCTGCACATCCAGTGTGTGCGCGGGCAGCACCGTCGCGAAGTAGAACCCGAACACCCCGACCAGGCTGAGGAACATCAGCCACAGACTCTTCTCCTGGAACGACAGACTCCCCACTCCACACCCCCCCCGACGCGTGCCGCGCCGACCCGACCCGATGTCAAAATTACCCGACACGTCCAACCCTACGGGTGACCCCGGAGAGAGTCAAGTTTTTTTGACACGACGATCGGGACGTGCGCCAGGGGGCCGTGCGATGCGGTGTCGGGGCGGACGGGGGAGGCGCCACGAGCGCGCACGGCGGATGGCCCGGCGTGGGGGGCCATCCGGGTGTGGGCGGCCGAGGCGCATCGATCGCGGCGGGTCAGCGTCCGGAGGGGGGAGCGGCGGGGGCCGGGGCGGCCTGGGCGCGGCGGGCGGCGAGCGATCGCTGCCAGCCGACCGGCTGGGTCCAGGCGCGGGCGGGCTGCCCCTGGTACGAGGGGTTCACGGGCGGCTGATCGGAGGTCACGACGGCCCGCACATAGAGCTCGTCCCCCTTGAGGGTGTAGCTGGCCCGAGTGCCCTCGGCCTTCGCCAGCACGCGGCCGACGTCGTCGGAATAGCGCTGGGTGACCGGCAGGGGCTGGCCGTCGGGACCGAGGACCGGGCGGACCGTCCGGTCATAGCCGGCGGTGGTGCCGAGGAACTCGATGGTGCACTTCGCATCGGGCTGGGGCTCGACGGTCACGTCCAGGGTGCCGGTCGCCTCGTCGAACCGGACGTCGGCCAGGGTCACGCCGCTGGAGGCGTAGAAGTCGCCGGCGACGATGGCGTTGACGATCGCCTCGGGGGTGAGGAACCGGGCCCGCACCTGGATCCAGCCGCGCCCCGAAGTCGAGTCGCCGCCGCCGGCGTAATTGTGCGAGTCGTCGGTGGCCAGGCCGGCCACGGGCTCGACGCCCATCGCGCCCAGGCGGAGCGTGTTGATGATGTCCCACATCCGCTCGATGCCGACGTGCTGGGCATCGCCCGGGTGGTTCACGCCGGGGTGGCCGTTGTAGACCTCGAAGAACCGCTCCTCGGTGACCATCGCCAGCTCCTCGGCGGTGATCGCGTAACCGAAGTTCGGGTGGTTGAGATGCCCCAGGATCGGACGGCCCAGGCGCTCGGCCTGCTCAGCGATCGCATCCAGGTTGTTCCGCATCACCTCGACCGCATTGCCGCCGCCCTGGGGCTTGATCAGCTCCAGGACATTCGTCGCATTCATGTGGATCGGCCGGGCCTCGAACCGGTCCGTCAGCTCCTCGCCCTGGATCAAGAGGAACCGGCCCGGCTGCTCCAGCAGGTGACGGAACTCGCCCAGGGGCTTGAGCCGGACCTGTGGCTTGCCATCGACGGTCCGGGTCTCGACCCAGGCGGGACCGAACCGGTCGCGGTAGCGGGCCACGACATCCGCCTTCGCCCGCCCGTTGGCCGCCGCGACTCCCATCCAGCGCTGGCCCTGGCTGAGGATGTTGTGGTCGGAGAGCGCGAGGAACTGGTAGCCGTGCTGGCGGTACCAGTCGGCGATCATCTCGGGGAAGTCGTCGCCGTCGCTCCAGAGCGAGTGGGTGTGCAGGTTCCCCTTGAACCAGCGCGGCTCGGCCGGGGCGAGCGCGGCCACCGGATCGCCCTCAGGCCCCTGGGCGCGGGCGAGAGTGGGCAGGGCCAGCGAGGGGACGAGCCAGAGCAGGAGCCGGAGGGCGGGAGGGCATCGCATGGGAGTCGCATCCCTGGGAGCGGGAAGGGGGGTGGGCCTGGCGAGCAGAGCGCCGATCGTCGGCGACGGCCGCCCCGGCATCAAGGCCCCACCGCCGGTGCGCCCGCGGCCGGTCCGGCTCACGGAAGCCGACGACGTCCGCGAGCGGCGTTTGCGTCGCCGCCGGCGCGATGGCAAGATCGGTCGGCCCGCCGCGATGTCCTGCCCGACCCCGAGCCCCGAGATGCGAGCGCCATGTCACGTCCGGTCCGATGGCTCAAGGCCCCGCTGGTCCGGGTCTATAACGGCCTGTTTCACGGCTGGTGGAATCTCTCCGCGGTGGGTGGAGCCCTGGCGCGCGGTCGGGTTGGCCGGTGCGTGGTCTGCGGCGACTGGGCCCTGTTCCGCCGCGAGCCCCGGGCGATTCCCCAGCGGCTGGTCGACCTCTGGGCCCTGACCCCGGCCGAGACCGAGGCCCTGATCGCCAAGGAGACGCTCGGATGCTCGCGGTGCGGGGCCAAGCTCCGGGCGCGTCGGATTGCCCTGGCGGTCCTGGAGCAATTCCCGGGGGCCGGGAACCCGGCGAGCCTCCGCGGCTGGCTGACGACCCCGGCGGCTCAGGGGCTGGCGATCGCCGAGCTGAACGGGATCGATGGGCTGCACGAGCAGCTCGCCGCCCTCCACCCGGGCCTGGCCTACGCCGAGTACCGCGACGGCGTCCCGGCGGGCGCGGTGGTTGACGGCACCCGGTGCGAGAGCCTCGGCGGCCTCACGTACCCCGACGCGGCCTTCGACCTGGTGCTGACCAGCGAGACCCTGGAGCACGTCCCCGACCTGGACCGGGCGCTGGCCGAGATCGCCCGGGTGCTGCGGCCGGGCGGGCTCCACATCTTCACCGTCCCGCTGCGGCGGCGGCTCGCCCGGTCCTACCGGCGGGCCCGCCCGCGCGATGGGGACGAACCCCGGTTGCTCACCGAGTCGGTCTCGCACCCCGGCGGCGACTGGGGCTACTTCGTCTTCAACGAGCTGGGCCTCGACTTCCCCGCGAGGGTCGAGGCGGCGGGATTCGAGGTCACCCAGCGCCCGGAATCGCCGGGACCCGACGAGCCCTGCATCGTCTTCGTGACCCGCAAGCGCGCCGGGGGCCCGGGGACGGTGAGTCGCGGCAAGCACCGCGAAGCCACCCCCGGGCCCTGAGCATCGACGGCGGCGGGGTGCCGATCAGGCCAGGTAGCGCTCGACCTCGTCGAGGAGGCTGGCAAAATCGAGCCGGCTGGGGCAGGCCTGACGGGCGGCGTCGAGGTCGGCGCCGGCCCAGTCGCGGGCCTCGGGGGCGAGGGCGGCGTACTGGCGGCGGGCCTCGGTGCGGTCGCCCAGGCAGCGGTAGTACGTCAGGAACCGGGTCAGGTTGCCCAGCTCGGCCTTCGTGCCGCCGGCAGCCATGCAGCGACCGTCGCAATCGGCACAGAGGCGCGGGCCGTGGGCGAGCACGGCGTCCTCGAGCTGCTTGAGCTCGGCCTGCTTGAGCGGCTCGTACCGGCGGGCGGCGTCGACGTTCTCGCGGATCTGGTCGGAGTTCCGCATCGAGACGCAGCTCGCGGTGATCCGCTCGTCGGTCCAGATGGCGTGCAGCAGGCCCTGGAAGGGGCTCAGGCCCTTCTCCTTGAGCATGGGCACCTTCTGGACGACGTCGTCGAGGATGTTGCCCGTGGGCTTGTCGCCGAAGAAGTTGCCGGCGATCTGCTTCATCGTGATCAGCCCGACGCCCTTCTCGTGCGCCACGTCGAGCGCCTTGTTGAGCGCCGAGTCCTTGTCGAGCCAGGGGCGGTACTGGAGCATGACGGCGTCGATGACGCCCGCCTTCGCGGCGGCCTCGATGATCGGGGCGCGGTCCTTGTGGTGGCTGGAGAAGCCGACGAACTTCGCCTTGCCCGACTTCTTGATCGCCTCGGCCGTCTCCTTGAACTCCTGGCCGGTCACCATGTTGATCGCGGCGTCGAGCGAGTGCTCGTCGCCCAGGCCGTGGATGAAGAACAGGTCGATGTAGTCGGTCGCCAGCGCCTCGAGCCGCTCGTCGAGCTGGGCGATGAGCTCCTTGGCTGTCTTGGGCATGTCCTTGGTCACAAGGAAGATCTCCTTGCGGACCTCGGGGGCCTCCTCGAACCACTTCTTGAGGTTCGGCTCGGTGCCGTAGACCTTGGCCGTGTCGAAGGTGCGGATGCCGTTGGCATACGCCTGGCGGAGGATGCGGTCGTAGCTGGGGCCTCGGATGGCGCCCTGCTCCAGCATGGTGATCGGCACGCCGGTCTTGCCCAGCTTGCGGCGGGGCAGCTCGACCTTGGCGGCCGGAGCGGCGGGGTCCTGGGTCGCGGCCCCGGCGGAGCCGGTGGCGGCCACGGCGGCGGCGGCGGTCAGGGCGCCCGCCTGGAGGAACTGGCGGCGATCGGTCCGGTCGATCGAATCTCGGTCCATGGTTTCGCGCTCCGCGGGGCTGGGGAAGGCGGGGGACGGGGCAACGGGCTCGCACGCAGGTGGAGAGGAGGACGGGGGCTCGCGGCCGGACGGCTAGCGTCGCAGCCAGTGGTGCAGCCAGAAGACCAGCGCCTGGAGCGCCGGCAGGGCCAGGATCACGACGATCAGGACCCGCATGACCGAGCGCCTGGCCTCGGCCGGATGGCCGCCGAGCTCGTCCCAGGCGTCGTCGAGGTCGTCGGGATCGTGGGCGGCCGGGGCGGCGAACCGCTGGTCGAGGATCACCCGGGCCTCGGCGGCCAGGGGCGCGGGCACCTGGAGCCGGACGCCGCCGGTGGCGGTGTTGTAGGCGCTCTCGGTGCCCATCCGCTCGCCGTCGAGGAAGGTCGGGATGCCCTCGGCGTCGAGCCGCAGCCGGGGCGCCTGGGCCAGGGTCGGGTGCTCGAAGCGGGCGACCGTCACCCAGCTGACCGGCGCGCCATCCGCAAAGACCGGGTGTCGCGGGGGTGGGCCCGGATCGAGCTCGATCTCGTGCTTCGGGCAGGCCGTGCCGGGGGCCGCGGGCCAGAAGCGCTCGCAGACGCGGCAGTACCCCTGATCCCGCAGGGTGTCGCCGCACTCGTTGCAGAGCGAGCCGTCGCCGCGGGTCGACGGCGGCGCGGGCCGTTGGCAGCGCGGGCAGTAGCGGGGCGCGACGGCCGGCCCGGGGGAGGGGCTTGCGGCCGGGTCGGGGGCGGCGTCATCGTTGGAGCGATGGAACGTCCTCATCAGCGCCCCAGCCTACCGACTCCGGCCCGGTCGCACCACCGCGTCCCGACTGACCGGTCCGCGCCGGCCATCGCCAGCCGGTGCTGGGGGACGGGCCTCCTCGCCATCGTGGCGTGGGCGGCGAGCGCCCGGGCCGTATCCGGCACCCCGGATCCCGACGACCGGGAGGGTCTCGCCCTGTTCGAGTCGAAGATCCAGCCGGTGCTGGCGGACCGGTGCTACGGCTGCCACTCCGTCCGGGTGGTCCCACCCAAGGCCGGGCTGCGGCTCGACACCCGCGCGGACCTCCGCGCCGGTGGCGACTCGGGGCCGGCGATCCGGCCGGGTCGGCCCGACGACAGCCTCCTGATCCGGGCGCTGGAGTACAGCAGCGAGATCGCCCGGATGCCGCCCGACGGCCGCCTGCCCGACGCGACCCTCGCCGCCTTCCGGCGCTGGGTCGAGCTCGGGGCCCCCGATCCCCGCGAGCCCGCCCCCGGGCCGTCAGCTCGAGGTGAGGGCGACCTCGGCCTCGCTCCGCTCGGGGGCCCGCAGCAACCGGCTCAGCGCCAGGGCCCCGGCCAGCAGGGCGGCCGAGAGATAAAAGGGGGCGTCGAGGCTTCCGGTGGCGTCCTTGATGTATCCGGCCAGCAGCGGCACCAGGAACGCGATGCCCCAGCCGGTGAAGACCAGGCCGTAGTTGGTGCCGAGGTTCCGGGGCCCGAAGTAGTCGGCCGTGAGCGCCGGCATGAGCGCCATCACGCCGCCATATTGCCAGTACGAGACCCCGACGGCCAGGAACATGAGCGTGAGCTGGCCGCTGGCGATGATCATGGGGAGCAGGAGCAGGGCCGCCAGGCCCATGACCGCGTTGATCGCATACGCCCGATTCCGGCCGATCCGGTCCGAGTACATCCCGGTGCCGACCCGGCCCGCCGCGTTGACGAACCCGCCGAACGAGGCGACCAGCCAGGCGTTGGTCGCGAAGAACGGCACCGACTCGGCAGTGGTCCGGAGGATCGAGGCGGCGTTGCCGATGACCAGCAACCCCGCCTGCGCCGAGCCGATGAACAGGAGCAGCATGGCGTAGAATTGCCAGGTTCGCACCATCTCGCCAGGGGCCCAGTTCACCACGGTCGACGGGGGTGTCGTGGCAACCGGGCCAGCGTCGTCCCGGGCCGGTGGCACGTAGCCCGGGGCCGGGAACCTGAGCAGGCTGCCGGCGACGATCACGACCAGCGCGAATGCGGTGCCCAGGGTCATGAAGCTCGCCGAGAGACCGTAGCCTTCGATCAGCGACCTGGCCACGGGGGCGATGTAGATTGCCGCCGCGCCGTAGCCAGCGACGACGAGGCCAACCACCAGGCCGCGGCGGTGGGGGCCGAACCAGCGGACGGCCGCGGGGGTGGCTGCGGCGTAGCCCAGGCCCATCCCGATTCCCCCCAGCAGCCCGATCCCCAGGATCAGCCCCGTGTACGACTTCATCACTCCGGCCAGCAGGCAACCGGCCGCCAGGCACAGGCCGCCCAGGGTGGCGCCGACCCGGGGTCCAAACCGGTCCTGGATGCGCCCCCCGGGGATCATGATCAGCGCGAACACCATGCCGGCGATGGAGTACGCCCAGGTGGCCTGCGCGTCGGTCAGGTAGGTCCAGCCGGCGTCCAGGCCGGTCATGGGCGTTCCCGCCGGGTGCGCCGGGGTTCCCACCAGCCGCTGTTTCCACACGCTCCAGGCGTACAGGATGCCCAGGCAGAGGTTGACCGCCGTCCCGGCGAACGTCACGGCCCAGGCCAGGGGCGGTACTTTGCGGGTGGCCGAGTCCGTCTGCATTCCAGTTGCCTCGATGGGGTGGGCCTGTAGCATACAACCCCGCCCGTCGCCGTCGAGGGCGCACCCCGCCCGGCCCGCCGACCGGTCCGTGCCGCGCCCGCCGCCGACCGGCCCCGACGGTCGCTCCGGCGAGCGCCGGGAACGCGGAACCGCCCGATGGGCGGTTCCACCCGGACCTCGGGGAGGGGTACTATCATTCGCAGAAAACCATCGCGTCAGTGATCCCCGATCGAATCCGTACCGGACCCGCGAGCCGTCCTCCCGCGCCGTCAGAACCCGTGGCCCGGGGCGATCCGGCCACCCACACCGAACGGCATCGTGGTGCATGAACCTCTTCTCTGCGCATCCGCTTGTGACCGTGGAAACCCTGGTCACGATCCTCGCGTTCGTCCACCTCGCCCAGACGGGTGTGATCGCCATCTTCTGGCGGATCTACCACCGCTACCCCGGCACCGGGCTGTGGGCGATCGCGAACCTGCTGATCGCGACCGGGTTCCTGATCTGGCTCACGAGCTTCAATGACCTGAAGTACGCGAGCCATCCCCTCGGCAACACGATCAACGCCGTCGGGATGGCGGTGCTGATGGTCGGCACCCTGCGATTCACCGGCCGCACCGGCGGCACCCGACGCGGCCTGACGATCGTGGGGATCGCGGCGCTGCTGCAGGCGTTCTTCACCGTCGGCCTGCCGAGCCCGCCGGCGCGGGCCCTCTCCAGCTCGGTGGTCTGCGGCACGCTGGCCCTGACGTGCCTCTGGATGCTGATCCGCACGTCGGTGGCCTTGCCCGGGTTCGGTCGCTGGATCACCTCGGCCGTGCTGGGGTGCTACGTGGCCGGGCTACTGGCCCGGATCGTGCTCGTCAGCGGGCAGTTCGGGAGTCCGGCGGGATTCCCCCACGGGGGGGCTCAGGTCCTCATGCTCCTGCTCTGGCCGGTCGCCGGCATCCTCTGGTCGGTGGGGTTCGAAGTGCTGCTGCTGGAGCGGATGACGGCCGACCTCAAGGCCACCTCGGCGGCGCTCAAGCGGCAGAGTGACTTCAACCAGGCGACGCTCGAGAACCTGACGGCAGGCGTCATCGTCTTCGACCGCGACGGTACCCCGACCTTCACCAATCCGGCCGCGCTGGAGCTCTGCGGAGTGCTCTCGAGCGACTCGTGCCTCTACGGCCGCGACCCCCAGGTCTACGAGCTCGACGGCCGGACGCCGATCGCGCGCGAGAACCTGCCGATGGCGCGTGCGGTCCGCGGCGAGCCGGTGCGGGACGCCGAGTTCGTGATCCGCCGGACCGACGGCTCGATGTACCGGCTCCTGGCCAGCGGCGGGCCGCTCAACGGCGGCGGCCTGCTCACACTCACCGACGTCACCCAGCTCCGCCGGACCGAGGAGGCGCTGCAGCGGACCGAGATGCGGTTCCGCGCCGCCTTCAACGGGGCCGCCGTCGGCATGGCGCTGCTGGGACCCGACGGCCGGTTCCTCCAGGTCAATCCCGCCCTCTGCCGGACCCTGGGCTACAGCGAGCAGGAACTGCGGGCGCGCACGCTCCAGAAGCTGAGCCACGCCCACGAGGTTCGCGACGAGCAGCCGCGGTGGGACGACCTCTGGGCCGGTCGCCTCGCCTCGTACCAGTCGGAGCGCCGCTGCCGCCCCAAGGATGGTCAGCCCCTCTGGACCCTGTTCAACATCTCGGGGGTCGATGTCACCGACGGCCGACCGGCGTACGCCGTCTGCCAGATCCAGGACATCACGCCGCGGAAGCGTGCCGAGGAGGCCTTGCGCGCGAACAAGGTCCTGCTCAACGACATCCTCGACAACATGCCGGCGGCGGTGTCCCTCAAGGACCGCCAGGGCCGGTACGTCCGGGTCAATCGCGCGTTCGCCGAGCAGGTGGGTCGCACGATCGAGGAGGTCCAGGGCCGGACCGATCGCGATCTGTTCCCGGCCCACGTCGCCGCGGGTTTCGAGGAGTTCGACCGCGAGGTCTGGCACAACGGTGAGGTCCGCGAGCAGACCCAGCAGGCGCCCGGTCCGAACGGGCAGCTCACCGTGATCACCCGCAAGATCCCGCTGCACGACTCCGCCGGCGAGACCTACGGCATCTGCGGCGTGATGACCAACATCACCGAGCGGATGCAGGCCGAGTCTGCCCTCCGCGAGAGCGAGGGTCGCTACCGACGCATCGTCGAGACGGCCAACGAGGGGATCTGGACCCTCGACGCCGAGGGCCGCACCTCCTACGTCAACCACCGCATGGCCGAGCTGCTCGGCTACACGCCCGAGCAGATGGCCGGCCGCCCGGCCGAGGAGTTCCTCGACGGGGACGTTCACGGCGCCCACCCCATGCTCTACGACCGGATGCGGTCGCCCTCCGGCACGCGGCAGGAGGTCCAGTTCCGCCGCCGCGACGGCCAGACGGTGCACGCGCTGCTGGCAACCACCCCGATCGACGGTCCCGATGGCTCGCCGCAGGGCATCCTGGGCATGGTTACCGACATCACCACCCGGGTCGAGGCCGAGCGCGCGGCCCGCGAGACCCAGAGCCGGCTCGAGCAGGTGGCCGACAACATCGTCGGCGGCATGGTCTTCCAGGCGCTACAGCGTCCGGACTCGGACCCGGCCGTCGCCTGGGTGAGCTCGGGCGTTGAGTCCCTCATCGGGGTCACCCAGACCGACGCGATGACCGACGTCGCGAAGCTCACCCGCAGGATCCACCCCGAAGACGTCGCCGAGATGTGGGACCGCTACCGCACCGCCGGCGCGGTGCTGCAGCCCTTCGAGATGATCGTCCGCGTACTCGGCCCCGACGACGAGTACCGCTGGCTCAACGTGCGGTGCACACCCCGTCGCATCGACGAGACGATCGTCTGGGACGGCGTCGCGGTCGATGTGACCGCCCAGGAGCGGGCGCTGCGCGGGCTCGCCGAACGCGAGGCGATGCTGCGGCAGCTCGGCGACAACCTCCCCAACGGCGCCATCTTCCGCTGCGTCGAGCAGCCCGGGGCGGAGCTCGTCTTCACCTACCTGAGTGCCGGGTTCAACCGGGTCACGGGCCTGAGCGCCGACGACGTCCTGGAACTCGGATACCCGATCGATCATCAGATCATCGAGGAGGACCGCCGCCGGTTCGACGAGACCCTGCAGGCGGCCCTTCGCGCCGGCACGGCGTTCGATGCCGAGGTCCGGATCCGACACGTCGAGGGGCCGATCCGCTGGATCCACTTCCGGCTTGCCCCGCACCAGTCGCAGGACAGCGTCCGCTACTGGGACGGCATCCTGGTCGACATCACCGCCGCCAAGACCACCGAGCAATCGCTCCGGGTCAGCGAGGAACTGTACCGCTCCGTCATGGAGAGCCAGACCGACCTGCTGGCCCGGCTTCGCCCCGACGGCACCTTCACGTTCGTCAACGACGTGTTCTGCCGGATGTTCGGCAAGACCCGCGAGGAGCTCCTCGAGAGCGACTGGCGGTTCATCCCGCATCCCGACGACCTCGAGAAGGTCCAGAACGAGATCGTGCACCTGCGGGCGGACAATCCGGTGGTGACGATCACCAACCGGATCGTTGACGCCCAGGGGAAGGTCCGCTGGATGGAGTTCGTCAATCGAGGCTTCTTCGACGCCCACGGGGCGCTCATCGAATTCCAGAGCGCCGCCCGCGACATCTCCGAGCGGAAACAGGCCGAAGAGGTGATGCAGCACGCCAAGGAGATGGCCGAGGCGGCCAACCGGGCCAAGAGCGAGTTCCTGGCCAACATGAGCCACGAGGTCCGCACCCCGGTCGCCGCCGTGCTCGGCTACGCCGACATCCTGCTGGACCGCGGCCTGTCGCGTCAGGAGATTGACCAGTCGGTGCAGGCGATTCGCCAGAACGGCACCCACCTGCTCGGCGTGCTTGACGACATCCTGGACCTCGCCAAGATCGAGGCCCGGAAGATGCAACTGGAGCGGCTGCCCTACTCCCCCTGGCGACTGGTGCAGGAGGTCGTCTCCTCGCTCCAGGTCCGTGCCGACGAGCGCCGGGTCCAGTTGGTCGCCCGCCCGCTCAGCGACCTGCCGCGCCAGTTGCTCCTCGACCCGACCCGGGTGCGCCAGGTCCTGATGAACCTCGTCAGCAACGCCGTGAAGTTCTCGGGGCCGGGCAAGCCGGTCGAGGTTCGGGTCTCGGCCACTCCGGCCGTCGGCGATCGGCCGGCCGCCTGGCTGCTCGAAGTGGAGGATCAGGGCATCGGCATGCAGCCCGAGCAGCTCGAGCAGATCTTCCAGCCGTTCCAGCAGGCCGACAACGGCCACTCTCGCAAGTTCGGCGGCACCGGCCTGGGCCTGAGCATCACGAAGCGTCTGGTCCACATGATGGGCGGCAAGATCGGCGTCCGTAGCGAGTTCCAGCGCGGCAGCTGCTTCACCGTCTGCCTGCCCATGACCCCCACTGGCGATCGCTTCGAGTGGAGTGCCGCCGCAGAGCTCATGCCGCTGCCCGAACAGGAGCCGGCCGCCCAGGAGCGGTCCCGGGCCAACCCCCAGTTCGGTGGCCGGGTCCTCCTCGCCGAGGACAACGAGGACAACCGCCGCGTCCTCCTCTACTTCCTGAGCCGGCTCGGGATCCAGGCCGAGGTCGCCGTCAACGGCAAGATTGCCCTCGATAAGGCCAGGACGGCGGCGTACGACGTGATCCTCATGGACATGCAGATGCCCGAGATGGACGGCTACAGCGCCACCCAGGAGCTGCGGCGGGTCGGCTACCTCGGGCCGATCGTGGCCCTCACGGCCCACTCGCTCAGCGACGATCGGGACAAGTGCCTGAACGCCGGCTGCACCGACTATCTGACCAAGCCGGTCAATGTCAACAAGCTGGGTGACGCCCTGTCCCGCTACCTTCCCACCGTGGGCTGAACCGACGGCCGGGAGCCGAGCCCACCCACGGGTGAACCGGCCCCCGACCGTCGCCCGCGTGGGCTCAGGCCTCCCCGGCCTGGATCCGCATGCCGTAGAACGACCGCCAGATGAAGGCCAGCGCCAGGGCGAAGAACCCCGCGGCCAGGGCGAGCGTCAGCACCGCACCGTGCTGGTCGCGGAGCTGCACGGCCAGTTGCACGGCCAGCAGGCCGAAGAGCGTGGTGAACTTGATCACCGGGTTCAGGGCCACCGACGACGTGTCCTTGAACGGGTCGCCCACCGTGTCGCCCACGACCGTGGCGTCGTGCAGGTCGGTCCCCTTGCGCTTCAGCTCCACCTCCACCACCTTCTTGGCGTTGTCCCAGGCGCCGCCGGCGTTGGCCATGAAGATCGCCTGATACAGCCCGAAGATGGCGATCGAGAACAGGTAGCCGATGAAGAAGTACGGGTCGACGAACGCGAAGGCCAGCGTGATGAACAGCACCGACAGGAAGATGTTCAGCATCCCCGCCTGCGCGTACTGGGTGCAGATGGCGACGACCTTCTTGCTATCCTGCACCGAGGCCCGCTCGGTGCTCTCCAGCCGGATGTTGTGGCGGATGAACTCCACGGCGCGGTACGCACCGGTAGTGACGGCCTGGATGGACGCGCCGGTGAACCAGTAGATCAGGGCACCGCCGCTGATCAGCCCCAGGACGAACGGGGCGTGCAGCAGCGAGAACTTCTCCTGGTCCCGGGTCAGGCCGTCGGTCAGCTCCATGATGATCG
>CAZUZD010000151.1:11864-14243 GCA_964624465.1 uncultured Isosphaeraceae bacterium | reverse complement strand
CGTCGGCGTCAACCTCCTGCGCGAAGGCCTCGACCTGCCCGAGGTCTCGATGGTGTGCATCCTCGACGCCGACAAGGAGGGCTTCCTCCGCAGCGGCACCAGCCTGATCCAGACCATCGGCCGCGCCGCCCGCAACGTCAACGCCGAGGTCATCCTCTACGCCGACAGCGTCACCCGCTCGATGCAGATGGCCCTCGACGAGACGAACAGGCGCCGCGCCCTGCAGCTCGAGTACAACGCCACCCACGGCATCACGCCCGAGACGATCAAGAAGGCGATCCGCCGCGGCATCGAGGAGGAGATCCAGGCCAAGAGCGAGACCCGCAAGGCGATCGGCCAGGACGAGTCCGCGTTCGCCACCACCGAGTACCTCAACGAGCTCGAGGCCGAGATGCTCGCCGCCGCCGAGAACCTCGAATTCGAGCGCGCCGCCGCGCTGCGCGACCGCATCATGCAGCTCAAGTCCGGCCCCGACGGCAAGTCCCGCCCCAGCGCCTCCCCCCAAGGCAACTCCACCCGCGCCAAGGCCAAGGCCGCCGGCAAGAAGACCCAGCGCCGCCCCAAGCCCTCGGCGTGATCGCGGGTTGCGCGGCGGAATGGCATGGCCTGTCAGGTTCATCGCGTCCGCTGCGCCGTCGCCTCATCCCACCGGCATGTGGGGGGTATGGCGGCGGCCACCCTGACGCCGCCTGTCGCTGCGCGACCCGGACGACAAGTCGTCCGGGCTACCCGGCTGTGAGGACGATGGTCATGAGAAACGAGGAGATCGAAGAATCTCTGATCGAACTCAACAGAATGCTGCGCGAGGGGCTTACGAACCGGCGCCTGATGGAAGTCTTGTTGACCGAGTTTGAAAGCCTGGATCTCGTCTTCGTGATTGGCTGGATTCCCGAGCAAGGCGAAGACATCTACACGGTGGCTGTACCGCCCAACACGATTGCAACTGTTGAGATTCCCCGTCACGAAAGCGATACGGCACCCCCATTGATCGAGAAAGTGCCGTTCGATCAGTATGGGCGCGACACGAAGCGCCTCTCGAAGGAAGTCAGACGGAAGCTCTCCGTCGTAGAGCAGCTCTGGTCGTAATGAACCGGGTAGCCCGGACGACTTGTTCGTCCGGGCTACCCGGTAGGTCGATACGGCCCCCGATCCTGAGATCGTGCCACGCCGGGGAGGAGCCAATTTTGACACACGCGGAGATCAGGCAGGCCCTGGTTTCGGGCTGCTCGGAGGCAGTGATGAAGGCGATCCGCTGCCCGGTCTGCGGGGGGGAAACCTCCTTCGACGTCCATCCGAGGGGCAAAGGATTCGTGATCCGGTGCGATTCGGACACGTCCCATCTGCATGTGACGAACGCGAACCTCGCGGCGCCCGATTGGTTCAAGAAGTACATCCGGGAAGGCGGCTGGATGTCCTGACACCACGGTGTGGACCTGCTCTCGCACCACGCGGAACTTCCCCAGCGCCGGCAAGAAGTGGCGCAACCGGGTAGCCCGGACGACTTGTCGTCCGGGTCGCGCAGCGACAGGCGGCGTGAGTCGAGCCGTTCGTCGCGTCGACCGACGTCCCGACATGGCTCGCATTCTCGGGCCCCCCCGACTCGGCCAGGTCGCAAGCCGAGCGACGGTTCGCATCCCGCCGCCGCGTGACCTATGTCGGTGGATATGACCCACCGCCAGATCTACGATCGCGACGGCCACGCCCACTTCGTGACGTTCGCGTGCGACCGCCGCCGCCGGCTGCTGGAATCCGATCGGGCGAAGCGGATCGTCCTCGGGGTCCTGAACTCGCAACTCGCTTTGCAGCAGGCCCGTTGCGTCGGGTTCGTCGTGATGCCCGACCACGTGCACGCCATCGTCGGGTTCCCGGCGCCGGATCAGCTCAGCCACTTCCTGAAGCAATGGAAGCAGCGCAGCTCCGTCCAGATCAAGCGGCACCTGTTCGACGATCTCGCCGCCTACGCCGCGACCATCGATCTCACCAGACCCGTCTGGCAGCCGCGCTACCACGACTTCAACCTCTCCACGGCCCGGAAGATCGCGGAGAAACTCGCCTACATGCACGCGAACCCCGTCCGCGCGGGCCTGGTGGAACGCCCCGTCGACTGGGCCTGGAGTTCGGCGCGATACTACGAGCAAGGTCGGTCGGTCGGCGTCCCGGTCGGCTGGCTGGACTGACGCCGCCCGCCGCTGCGCGGCCCGGCCCGGCCAGCCGTCCGGGCGACCCCGATGGGTCGTCGTCGGGAATCGCCGGGAGCCGCCGACATGCGACGGGAATGCGCAGGGCCACCCCGAGCCGCCTGTCGCTGCGCGACCCGGACGAGCAAGTCGTCCGGGCTACCCGGTACGAGCCAGGTCGGACGGTCGGAGTCCCGCTCGG
>CAZUZD010000151.1:0-11764 GCA_964624465.1 uncultured Isosphaeraceae bacterium | reverse complement strand
CTGGCCACCCCGAGCCGCCTGTCGCTGCGCGACCCGGACGACAAGTCGTCCGGGCGACCCGGTACGAGCCAGGTCGAACGGTCGGAGTCCCGCTCGGCTGGCCACCCCGAGCCGCCTGTCGCTGCGCGACCCGGACGACAAGTCGTCCGGGCTACCCGGCTTGCTTGATCCGTTGGCCCCGGCCGGAGTGTCCTGAGCCCCGAGGTCGACGATTCGGCGAGGTTGCGCCGGCCTGGCGTGGTGTTCGAGGTCGGTTCACCTGGGTAGCCCGGACGACTTGTTCGTCCGGGTCGCGCAGCGACAGGCGGCGTGAGTGCGGCCACCCGACCAGGACTCCAGCCGTCCAACCGCGGTGGTGGCCAGCAACGCTCTCGCCCGTCCCGAGCCCAATCTGCAGCGCAAACCCCACCTCAGAGCAGCAGGTCATTGAGCCCCTTCAGGCCCACGGGCTCGCGGCTGGCGAAGGGTTCGGCGTGCGCCACTCCCGCCAGATTGCCCCAGAAGCGGGTGCGGTCGAAGACGGAGTCGATGACGCCGGGGCGGCCGGGGGGCTGGTTGGCGACGAGCTGCGAATGATAGCAGTTCAGGGCGGTGCGCTTGGCGTCGGCGGCTGAGCTGATGTCGAGGACGAAGCTGGGGCGCTCGACGATGCGGAGGTGGACGCTGAAGTAGTAGAGGATGCGGGCGGGGTGGAAGGGAACTCCGGGGATGTCCGACTTCGAGAGCTTGCTCCAGAAGCGGGCGTCCTCCACGAGCTTCGTGGCGGCCAGGTGGTCGGGGTGGGCGTCTTCCCAGTAGGGACAGAAGAGGAGCTTGGGGCGCACGCGGCGGAAGACGGCGGCCAGGGCGCGGCGGTGGGAAAGGGTGGGTTCGAGGCTGCGGTTCGGGAGGCCCAGGTTCTCGCGCCAGGGGGAGCCGAGGGCCGCGGTGGCGGCGGCGGTCTCGGCGGCGCGGATCGACTTCGAGCCGAGCGGGGTGGGCTCGCCGTCGGTCAGGTCGAGGATGCCGACCGACCAGCCCGCCTGCATCAGGCGGACGATCGTGCCGCCGACGCCCAGCTCGGCGTCGTCGGGGTGCGGGGCGATGACCAGGGCGTCGAGCATGGCGACCGGCTCCGGGATCGTCGGATCGTGGGCCCGGCACGACGCGGCACTCCAGTCCACTCCACCGTGGAGAGGGCAGCGCGGTGCGGGCGATCGCTCGACGATACCCGAATCCCCAGCCCGCCTCAGCGCGTCACCGGCTCCGGGGCCGCCACGGCCGGCCGGGGCGGCGACGGCTCGCGCTCCACGGGAAACACGGGCATGGGGCCGGCAGCGAGGCGGTCGACGACGCCGAGCGCCGAGAGGACGACGGCCATGGTCCCCTGCCCCGGGAACACGCTGTCGCCCACGACCCAGAGGCCGGGTCCGAGCACGTCGGAGCCGACCGCCAGCAGCGTGCTGTTGCGACGCGCCACCGGCGGGCCGCCGACCCGGCCGTCGGTGCGGCGGGTGTAGCGCTGGAAGCTCCGGGGGCTGGCGAACTCGGCGTGCACCAGGGCGTCGGGCGCCTCGGGCAGGGCCCGCCGCAGGGCCCGCAGCATCCGCTCGCGATAGTCGGCCTTCTTCGCCTCGTAGGCGGGGCGATCGAGGCCCAGCCACTCCGACGGCCGGACATGAGTGGACATGGTCGCGACTCGCACGTCCTCGGGGCCGTAGCCCGTGTCCCCCTCGGGGGAGAGGGAGACGAGCACGTTGTTGCCGTCGTGGATCGGGGCGTCGTAGTCGCCCAGCACCTGGTGGAACAGCGGGCCGCCGGCGGGCGCGGCGTCGCAGCGGAAGGCGACGTAGCCCGTGAAGGCGCTCCACGCCGCCCGCGACTGACGCTCGGATCGCCCCAGCCGACCCTCCAGGCTCCGGCCCAGCAGGGCGGCGGCGCGGTCGAGCGGGAGGTTGAAGACGACGTGCCGGGCGGTGAGCCGATCGCGGCGGCGGGTGACGACGACCGAGGTCCCGTCGTCCTGGCGCTCGACGCGATCGACGAGCGTGGCCGTCCGGAGGTCGCCCCCCAGCGCCGCGAACCGCTCGCCCAGGCCCTCGGCCAGAGCCCGCATTCCGCCGCGGGGCCGGCTCATGCCGAAGCGGTACGCCTGGAGGCAGGCGGCAGCATTGGCGAACGGGACCGTCTCGGGGCCGGCCTGGGCGGTGTCCTGCAAGAGCATGGCGACGAGCGCCCGGTGCCGGCGGTCGTCCCAGAGGCCGCAGAGCGCGAGCACGTGCCGGACGGTCAGCATCCAGGTCGCCGCCGCCAGGGTCCCGCCGGCGCCGAGCACGCGCAGGTTGTGCAGCCAGTCGGTGGGGGAGACGCTCGGCAGCCGGGGCCGGCCCGAGGCGGCAGCGAAGAGGGTGCGGCCGACCCACGATTGCAGCCGCCAGAAGTGGGCCAGCCGCTCGTCGTGGCCAGGGAACAGGCGGACCAGCTGCGCCTCGAAGTCGGTCGCGTCGGGGGTGATCGCCAGCTCGCCGTCGGGCAGGCAGACGCGGTAGGCGGGCGTCCGTTCCCCCCGGAAGTCGAGGCCGACGTCGGCCAGCAGCCGGCCGATGGGTTCGTCGGGGCCCAGGCCCATGAGCGCGGTGGCGCCGGCGTCGAAGGTGTACGGGCCGCGCTCGAAGTAGCCCGCGCAGCCGCCCAGGTTCGTGTGCGACTCGCAGAGCGCCACCCGCAGCCCCCGCCGCTGCGCAAGCGCCGCCGCCGCCAGGCCGCCGAAGCCGCCGCCGATGACCACCACGTCGAACCCGCCGTCACCCCGACCCATCCGACTCGCCTCCACCCTGATCCCGATCCCCATCCCGATCCGGCCCGACACGCCCTGGCCCCCGTATCGTCGGCGTGGCCACCCCGCGCTCAGGCCACGGCACACCGAAATCGAACCGTCCCGTAGGTTGGATGAGCGGAGCGAAATCCGAACTACGGGCTGGGACTGTGGCCGGCTCTGGACCGGTCACACGAGCCGGTTCGACCGGCCGATCTTGCAGGCGCCTCCGATGACCGTCGGATTCGCTCCGCCCCACCGCGGGAGCCGGATCGGCGGGCCGACGGGCGAGCGCGGCCGAGGCCATCGGATTTCGCTCCGCTCATCCCACCGACGCGATTCGGCCGACTCGCGGCTCAGGCAGCTGAGACCTCGAGGTTGTAGGCGCCGGGAGGGCGATCGTCCGGGGGGAGTTTGCCCCGAGGGCCCGGGCGCGGGAGAATGGAACGGGACGGCGAGTGCGTCCCGAGCGTGCGGCCGGGCCCGATGCGGAGATCCCCCCGGTCCCGCTGGCCGGTCGGCTCGTGCTCGGGCCTCGATCCGGTGCCGGCGTGGAGGTCTGTCGATGAATTACGTCACGGGAGGGATCGGCGTCCTGCTGCTGATCCTCATGCTCGTCTTCGCGTTCCAGAACTGGGCCAGCGTCGACGTGTCGTTCCTCGCCTGGTCGCTGAGCCTGCCCAAGGTCTTCCTGATCCTGGGGACGTACCTCTTCGGCATGTTCTCCGGCTGGGGCCTGTTCCACCTCGTCCGGCGCCTGGTCTGAGCCGCACCCGTCGCCCGGGTCGGGGAAGTTGAGACTCTCGATGCCCCGCATCCCGATCGCCGACCTCGACGACCCCCGCCTGGCCGTGTACCGGCACCTCAAGGCGACCAACGCGACCCGCGACCTCGACCAGTTCGTCGTCGAGGGGGAAAAACTGGTCGACCGCCTCCGGGAGAGCGCCTATCCGGTCGCCTCGGTGCTCACCACCGACCGCCAGGCCGACCGGATCGGAGCCCCCCTGCCGGCCGATGTGATCCATTACGTGGTGCCGGACGGGCAGATCGACGCCCTGGTCGGCTACAACTTCCACCAGGGGGCGCTGGCCTGCGGGCTCCGTGTGCCACCGCCGGCGCTCGACGACCTGGTGCGGGCCGCCCCCCTGCCCCTGACGCTGATCGTCTGCCCCCGGCTGGATAACCCCGAGAACCTCGGCGCCCTGGTCCGACTGGCCGACGTCTTCGGCGCCGCCGCCGTGGTGGCCGAGGCCCGCTGCCCCGACCCCCTCTCGCGCCGGGTGCTGCGAGTTTCCATGGGCACCGCGCTTCGGGTCCCCGTGATCCGGGAGGCCGACCTGGCCGGGGCCATCGACCGGCTCCGGCTGGCCCACGGCCTGATCCTCGCCGCCGCCAGCACCGACCCGGCGGCCGAGCCGTTCGAGCGCCTGGCCCGCCATCGCCCCCCCCGGCTGGCGCTCGTGATGGGCAGCGAGTCGGCCGGCCTGGCCCCCGAGTGGCTCGCCCGCTGCGACCGCCCGATCACCATCCCCATGCGCCCCGGCGCCGACAGCCTGAATGTCGCAGTCGCCGCCGGCATCCTGCTTTACCACCTCACCCCGAGCCCGGAACCCGGGGTCCCTGGGGGGCCGGCGCAAGCTGGTGAAATCAGGACCGATCAGACGTGATTCATTTCTGAGACATTCGGGTGCAGACGGGGTCGGCGCCCCTTGGCCGGGGGCGGGGTGGCCGCCTACAATCCTCGCCATCACAGGCACCGGTGCGAGGCGGACGATGGGACGTCCGTGGCGCCGGGCCAGGTTCGGCGCGGCGATCGGCCCCGACTGTGGAGCTCCAGGACCGGCCCGAGCGGCGGTCGGGAGCGGGGTCGGGTCGAGGTTGCCGGGCCACGGGAGAGGATTGCACTCCATGCGTCGCATCGTTGCACTGGCCGCTGTGCTGGTCGTGTCGGCCCCGGTCTGGGCGTCGGCCCAGGATGAGCCGAAGGACATCGTGGACACGGCGGTCGCCGCCGGCGGCTTCGAGACCCTGGTCAAGGCCGCGCAGGCGGCCGACCTGGTCGACACGCTCAGGAGCCCCGGCCCCTACACCGTCTTCGCCCCGACCGACGAGGCGTTCGCGAAGCTGCCCGAGGGCACCGTCGCCGAGCTGCTGAAGCCGGAGAACAAGGCCAAGCTGGCCGAGATCCTCAAGTACCACGTCGTGCCCGGCGAGGTGCCCGCCGCCGAGGTCGTGAACCTCGACGGCCAGGACGTGACCACCGCCCAGGGTCAGCCGGTGAAGGTCGGCGTCAAGGACGGCACCGTGTCGATCAACGACGCCAAGGTGCTCAAGACCGACATCGCCGCCAGCAACGGCCTGATCCATGTCATCGACTCCGTGCTCCTGCCCCCGGCGCCCGCCGCCGCCGAGGCGATCGCCGCGGCCCCGGCTCAGGCCGCTCCGGCCGCGGTGACGGGCGGCGTGCGACAGGCGGTGCCGATGGTGCCCGGCGCCGCGCCGAGCGGAGGCGTGCCGGGCGTCGACACGGTCCAGGGCGCGGTCGCGACGACCGTCGGGGCTGCGGCCGAAACGATCTCCCCGGCGGCTCCGGCCGCGGTGGCGGGTGTCGCCATGCCGGCCGCCCCGGCGGTCCCGGGTGTGGTGGGAACGGTGCCGGCCGCCCCGGCGGTGCCGGGCGTGGCGGGTGCGATGACGAACGTCCGCACGGCGGTGCCGACGGTCCCGAGCAGCATCACGGGCGGCTCCCTGATCCCGGGCGCTCCGGCGATCCCGGGCGTGACCAGCATCCCGGGGGTCCCTGGCATCGGCAAGGTCCCGGGCGTGCCCTCGGCGACGGGCCGGACCGGCGGCTTCTTCCGCCGCCTGAACCCGTTCCGCAACCGCCGCCTGCGGCACGCGGCCGGCTACTGAGCCGCTCGACGGATTGCCCCGTCCGCCGCGACTTCACGCCGAGGCCGTCCCCGCCACGGGGCCGGCCTCGTGTCGTTGATGGGCCTGGCACCCGAACGACGGAACTCATGGGCGGGGCGACATATCGGCCACGGCCATGGTCATCGATAGCTTGACCCCTGGGGCCGCTCGGGGATACATTCGGGTCAGGTGTCCGGACCATGCACGGTCCGACATTCCTCCCCAACGCGTCCTAGAGTTCCACGTGGAACCCCCGGCCGCCGGCCGGCCGCGCCGGCGATTTGTTGGGCCGCGTGGCTGGTGGGACAGGACGACCCCCATGGATCCGCACTCCACCGACGACCAACGTCCGGCCTCCGACGACCCGATCTCCGGGGAGCGCCTGACCTCGCTGGAGACGAGCTGGACCGTGATCCGGACGGCTCACACCCCGGGCCCCGCCGGCCAGGCCGCGATGCGCGAGCTGATTGGCCGGTACCACGACGCGGTGGAGCGCTACCTGCACCTGAAGCTCCGCGACAAGAACCTCGCCGACGAGGTCTTCCAGGAGTTCTGGACCAAGCTGCTCTCGCACAAGCTGGCCGGGGCCGACAACACCAAGGGTCGGTTCCGCGACTACCTGCGCACCGTGCTGCACCGGCTGATCATCGACCACTTCCGGGCCCGCAAGACCCTGCCCCTGCCCCCCGGCGACCTGCTCGACCCCAACGTGGTGGACGCCGATTACGACCGCGTCTGGCGCGAGGCGGTGATCCGGCGGGTCTGGTCGCGGCTGGAGACCTACGAGGCCTCGACGCCCAAGAACCGCTACGCCACGGTCCTGCACCTGCGGGTGGCCCACCCCGACGCGCCCATCGACGAGCTGGCGCAGGCCCTGGGCCGCCAGTTCGGGTCCCGGATGACGCCCGAGGCGTTCCGCAAGACCCTGCAGCGCGCCCGCGGCAAGTTCCTGGAGCTGCTGATCGAGGAGCTCCGCGCCACGATCCACCCGGCGACCAACGAGGACATCGAGACCGAGATCTACGACCTCGGCCTCGGCAACCTCTACCGACGCTACTCGGCCGACGTCGAGTGAGGCTCACCCCCGGCGGGACCTGCCCCCGACGCGACCCCGGCGGGCCCGCGCCGCACGACCGATCCGGACAACCGGACCGTCGCGACGCGTCCAGCTGTTAAAAATGCTCGGCCTTGCTTGACCGGGCCCGTCGTGGGGTTACAGTGAAACTGGATGACCGACGCTATGCTGCGCACCTAGGCACCCCCCTGAACCGGACGTGTGGACACGTCCAGCGCCGGCCGGGTCCCCGCGAGCGTGCGGTTCCAGGAAGGAGCAGCGATGCTGGTTCTCTCGCGGAAGAAGAACGAAAGCATCATCATCAACGATCACATCACGATCACCGTGGTGGAGATCCGTGGCGATAAGGTGCGGCTCGGAATCGAGGCCCCCAAGGACGTCGCGGTGCATCGCCGCGAGGTCTACGACGCCATCCAGAGCCAGGCAGCACGCGAGTCCACCGACCAGCCGGTCGCCCCGCAGCCCGAGTGACGCGCCGGAGCGTGGTGCGTCCCGGCGCCCCACCCTCCGGACCAACCCAGCGAACCCCGGGCCATCCCGGCCCAATCTGGCACCGCGATGTCCCGCGTGGGCCCGGTTCGCTGTGCGCACCGCGTTCGGGTTCAGGCCGTCGTGCGGGCCTTCATCAGCTTGACGAACTCGCGCATCCAGGGGCCGTTGTCGGGCCAGCCGCGGACGGTGACCAGGGGTCCGCTCACGACGCAGTCGCGGTTGACGAACTCGCCGCCGGCGGCGCGCACGTCGAGGGCCAGCTCGGGGTAACAGGTGAGCGTCTGGCCCTTGCCATAGCCGGCGGCCAGCAGCAGCAGCGGGCCGTGGCAGTTGGCGGCGATCGGCTTGCCGGCGTCGAGGAAGTGCTTCACGATCGCGACGGCCTTCGGGCGGTTCCGGAGGTACTCGGGGGCCCGGCCGCCGGGCAGGACCAGGCCGTCGTAGGAGGCGGCGTCCACCTCATCGAGCCCGAGGTCGGCCTCGACGCGGTAGCCCGGCTTCTCGGTGTACGTGTCGACGCCCGGCTCGAAGTCGTGGACCACCGACAGGAACGCTCGCCGCTCGGGCGCGGCGATGTGCACCAGCCAGCCCTCTTCCTCGAGCCGGAATTTGGCGTAGAAGATCTCCTGAGATTCGCCCGCGTCGCCGGTCAGGATCAGGAAGCGGGTCATCGTGGAGCGTCTCCGGGTGGGAGGGGTGCGGCCCTGGTCGGGCCGGCTGCGCCCAGGCTAACAACCCACCCCGGGCGCATCAAGGGCGGGCCAAGGGCCCTTGACCCCCTGCCCGACCCGTGCCTAAATTGATACCCGTTCGCACGACGGCCCCGTCGTCTAGCCAGGTCCAGGACACGACCCTTTCAAGGTCGGTACACGGGTTCGAATCCCGTCGGGGTCACTCTTCGCCGCTCGTCCCCCGCACCCCGGTCGCCAGCAACGGCGCCGTCGGGTCGGAGGCGGGCCCATGCCCCTCGAAGCGGTCGAGCAGCACCGCGACGACCATGTCGCTGATGACGTTGGTCATGGCGCGGCAGCGGCCCAGCACCCAGTCGACCGTGAGCAGCAGCGGCACGATGGCCGCCACCTGGGCGTCGGGCACGACCTGCACGGTCTTGAGCACGAGCAAGAGCGAGATCAGCCCCGCCTCGGGGATGCCCGAGATGCCGATGCCCGCCAGCGCGCACGACGCGGCGGCGGTGAGCTGCTGGCCCAGCGTCAGGTGCACGCCGCAGGCCTGGGCGACGAACAGCACGGCCATCGCCTCGTAGAGCAGGATGCCGTCGTTGTTCAGGTTCGTGCCCACGCACGCGGCCATGCGGGCCGACTGCGGCGACACGCCCATGCGGTCGAGGCTCCGCAAGGTCACCGGCAGCGACGCCAGGCTGCTGCCGGTGCCCATCGCGTAGACGATCGCCTCGCGCCCCGACGACCAGAAGCGCCGCAGCGGCATGCGGGCCACCCGCACCAGCCACGTCTGGTACACGATCAGGACCTGGATCAGGAGCCCGGCGATCCCCACCGCCAGGTACACGGCCAGCCCGCCGAACGGCTTCAGGCCGTACTTGCCCACCGTGTGGGCCACCACGCCGAAGACGGCCACCGGCACGAGCAGGATCACCCAGGCGAGCATCACCTCCAGCGCCTGGTAGAGCGTCAGCACCAGCCCCTCGACGACGAGGAATCCCCCCTGCCCCCGCTCCTCCTGGCGCGACTTGACGGTCCGGAGCGCCGCCCCGGTGAGCACGGCCAGCAGCACGATCGAGAGGATCGCGTTGTCCAGGAACGGCCGGACCACCGACGTCGGCACCAGCGCCAGCAGATCCTCAAACACGTGGAGCGTGCGGCCCGGCTCCAGCTTCTTCGCCATCGCCGCGAACTCGGTCTGCGCCACCGCCGTGGCCGCGTCGCCCGTCGGGGCCGCGACGGCCGTGTCGGCCTCGGGGTTCACGACCAGGCGGAGGGCGTGACCGGGCTGGAGCACGTTGGAGATCGTCAGGCCGATGGCCAGGGCGATGACCGCGTTGGTCAGCGCGATGGCGACCATCCGGCCGCCGCTGCGGGCCTGGACCTCGGTGCGGAGGAAGGCGTCGACGATCGCCAGGAACAGCAGCGGGCCGGCCAGCGCCTTGATCAGGTCCAGGATCACCGTCCCCAGCCTGATCAGCGGCGCCCCCACCCCGGGCGCCGTCAGACCCACCAGCAACCCCAGCCCCAGCGCGATCACGATCCGCGCCGCAAACGGCAGCGACCAGCGTCCGCGTGTCTGCTCCGCGTCCATCCCCGTCACCGGCCTTTCCACTGGCATTCTCGTAGGGCGGATCAGCGCAGCGTCATCCGCCGGGACGGGTCGGTGGCCGGCTCCGGACCGGCGGCATCGGGGCGATCCATCGGTCTTCGAGCCGTCGCGGCGGATGACGCTGCGCTGATCCGCCCTACAAAAACCGGGACGCGCGGTGGCTCAGTGGATCGGGTCGATCTCGGCGCCGAGGGCGTGCAGGTGGACCTCGACGCAGCCGGCGAGGATCGGCACGTTGTAGCCGCCTTCGAGGAGGCTCACGATGCGGCCGCCGCAGTGGACGTCGGCGACGGCGACGACGGCGCGGGTCATGGCCTCGAAGTCCTCGAACTCCAGGCCCAGGTCGCCGACCGGGTCCTCGACGTGGGCGTCGAAGCCGGCGCTGATGAGGATGAGTTCGGGCTTCGCCTTCGCGGCCAGCTCCTCGACGGTGCTCCGGAACGCGGCGCGGTACTCGGCGCGGGCGGTGCCGTAGGCGATCGGGACGTTGCGGATCAGGCCCAGGCCGCGGCCGGTGCCGGTCTCGTCGGCGGCGCCGCTGCCGGGATAGAACGGGTAGCGGTGGATCGAATGGAAGGCGATCCGGCCGTCCTCGTAGAACATCTCCTGGGTGCCGTTGCCGTGGTGCACGTCGAAGTCGACGACCATGACCCGGTTCAATCCCAGGGCCTCGACCGCGTGCTTCGCGGCCACGGCGACGTTGCCATAGAGGCAGAAGCCCATCGGCGAGTCAGGCCGGGCGTGGTGGCCGGGGGGGCGGACGGCGGCGAAGGCGCGGCGGGTGGTGCCCCGGACGACGGTCTCGACCGCCTCGATGCCCGCGCCGGCGGCGAGCCGCGCCGCTAACTCGCTGCCGGGCGACATCCAGGTGTCCACCTCGACCTGGCCGCCACCCCCCTCGCTGGCGAGTCGGATCGCCTCCAGGTGTCCCGGCGTGTGCACCCGCAGCAGCTCGGCGTCGGTGGCCGGGCGGATGGTGCCGTGGGGGCACGAGTAGAGGAGCCCGGTGCGCTTGAGGTGCCGGAGCACGGTGGCGAGCCGCTCGGGCCGCTCGGGGTGCTGGGGCGAGGTCACGTGGTCGAGCATCCGGTTGTCGAGGAAGAGCGTGACCATCGCCGTCGGCATCCTGGGCGCGAGGAGGGGCCGGCCCCTGGCGGGCGCGGCGTCGTGGCGGGCCGATCGGGGGGCCCAACCCGCACGATAGGAGGATCGGCGGCCGGGGTCAACGCCGCGGCCCTCCGCGCCGGAGTCCCTGGTTCCGTTTCACGTGGAACCCCGGTGAGGCCACCGGGCCGATCGCTTAGAATCAGCCGACCATGAGCTCCCCTGCCCCCGGGCCGCGCCGCGAGGCGGCCGTCGTCGCCGTGATCTCCCTGCTCGGCGCCGTCGTGCGCCTCTGGCAGGTGAACCGGCTCGGCCTGATGCACTTCGACGAGGGCGTCTACGCCCTGGCCGGGCTCTGGGTCACCGACCGCTCGGGCCTGGCCGCCCTCGACCCCTCGGTGATCCCGTATGCTCCCGGCGGGTTCCCGCTGCTGGTCGGGGTCGCCAACCTCGTGTTCGGGATCGGCGACACGGCCGCGCTCCTGGTGCCGATCCTGTGCGGGATCGCGACCATCCCGCTCGTCGGCTGGCTCGGCCGTCGCGCCTTCGGCCCGGGGGCCGGCGCGGCCTCGGCGGCGCTGGCGGCGGTGTGCGGGCCCCACGTCGCATTCTCGCGGCTGGCGCTGGTCGACGTGCCGTTCACGGGGGTCTGGCTGGCCGCCCTGGCCGCCGGCGGCTGGCTCCTGGAGCGGCCGACGGCCGTGCGGGCGGTGGTCCTGGGCTTGGCCGTGGGGCTGGCGCAGAACGTCAAGTACAACGGCATCCTCGCCGGCGTCGCGGTGGCCGTGGCGCTCGTCCCCCTGCTCCGCTGGCCGGCCAGTCCGGGCCGGCTGCCCGTGGTGCGGACGCTGGCGCTGGGGACGCTCGCGTTCGGCGTCGCCGGGCTGGTGTACCTGCCCTGGATCGGGTTCGTGCAGAGCCACGGCGGGTATCAGGCGCTGCTGGACCACCAGCGCGGGTACTTCGACGGCTGGTCGGCCTGGCCGCGGAACTGGGCGCTGCAGCTCCAGCAGCAGGCCGCGCTGGCGGGCCGGCTCGCCGGGCCGCTGGGCTGGACCGCCATCGCCGTGCCGCTGGCGCTCGGGGCCGCCGGG
>CAZUZD010000150.1:0-14259 GCA_964624465.1 uncultured Isosphaeraceae bacterium | reverse complement strand
GCCGAGCCGGCGCGGGGGCCGATCGGGCCGGACGGCCGCGGCACGTTCCCCGACCCGGCCGCCCCCGGCACGGCGGCGACCGTCTTCTACGACCCGACGCTCTTCGACGACGAGATCGCCGGCACCGCCGAGCGGTTCATGGCCCCGGCCCGCGACGAGGGCTCGCTGACCGAGCGCATCGAGCGGGTCCGCGACCGCGCCCGCCGCGGACTGGCCGAGCTGACCCCCCAGGCCGAGGCCCTCCGGCTTCCCGAGCGCCCCGACGCGGCCACCGCCCAGAAGGCGATCGACCTGTACCGCTCGCTGGCGGCCCTGCATCTCTACGAAGGGGAGTTCCCCCGGGCCCGCGACTGGATCGAGAAGGCCCTGGCCCTGGCCGGCACTCCCGGCCTGACCGGCCACCCCCGGGCCGACCTCCACGCCCTGCTCGGGATCGTCGCCCTGCGGCAGGGGGAACTGGACAACTGCATCGCGTGCCTGGGCCCGTCGAGCTGCATCCTGCCCATCGTCGCCGAGGCCCAGCACAAGTTCCCGGACGGCTCCCGCGAGGCGCTCCGGCAGTTTGCCCTGGCCAGCGAGCTCCGTCCCGGCGACCTCCGCGTCCGCTGGCTCCGGACCCTGGCCGCCCTGACCCTGGGGGACTCCACCGCCGACCTGCCGGCCGCCGAGCGGGTCCCGCTGGACCGGCACGACTCCCGGCACGCCGTGGCCCGGTTCGAGAACGTCGCCCCCCTGGTCGGCCTGAACGCCCGGGGCCCCGGCCTGGCCGGCGGCAGCGTGTTCGACGACTTCGACGGCGACGGCCGACCCGACCTGGTCGTCAGCAGCCTGGACGTCGACCGGGGCGCCTCGTTCTTCCACAACAAGGGGAACGGCGAGTTCGAGGACCGCTCGGAGGCCTCGGGCCTGGACGCCCAGCCGTACGCCCTGAACGTCTGCCGGGCCGACTTCGACAACGACGGGGACGCCGATCTCCTGTTCCTCCGCGGCGGCTGGGAGCAGCCGGCGCGGATGTCGCTCTTGAAGAACCGGGGCGACGGCACCTTCGAGGACATCACCGTCGCCGCCGGCCTCGACGAGCCCATTGCCAGCGAGGCCGCCGCCTGGGGCGACGGCGACGGCGACGGCGATCTGGACCTGTACGTCTGCGGCGAGTACCGCCCCGAGCGCGGGGACCTCCGCAACCTCGGCCGCCTCTACCGCAACAACGGCGACGGCACCTTCGCCGAGATCGCCGGCCAGGCCGGCGTGACCAATGGCGCCGTCGGCAAGGGCGCCGCCTGGGGCGACTTCGATGCCGATGGCGACCAGGACCTGTTCGTCTCGAACATGAGCATGGGCCGCGCCGTGCCCCCCCGGCTCTACCGCAACGACGGCGACGGCACCTTCACCGACGTCGCCGCGCAGGTCGGCCTGACCGAGACCGGCTTCCACTTCTCGTGCCTGTTCCTGGACTACGACAACGACGGCCGGCTCGACCTGTATGTGAGCGACTACGGCTCGTCGCTCTCCGAGGTCGTCGGCGACGCCTACGGCCTGCCCCACGTCGCGGGGCACCACCCCCGCCTCTACCGCAACCTGGGGACCGAGGGGTTCCGCGAGGTCAGCGCCGAGGTCGGCCTCGACCGCCCGCTGCCGGCCATGTCCGTCAACGCCGGCGACATCGACCTCGACGGCGACCTGGACCTGTACCTCGGCACCGGCTGGATGTCGTACTCGGGCCTGGTCCCGAACACCCTGCTGCTGAACGTCGACGGCAAGTTCGAGGACGTCACCAGCGCCTCCAACACCGGCCACCTCCAGAAAGGCCACGGTATCTCGTTCGCCGATTATGACGCCGACGGCGACCTGGACCTGTTCGTCGTCCACGGCGGCGGCTACCCCGGCGACAAGGCGTACAACGCCCTGTTCCGCAACCCGCTGGAGGGGCAGCACTGGCTCGCCCTGAAGCTCATCGGCCGCACGACCAACCGCGACGCCGTCGGCGCCACGATCCGGGTCGACGTGCGGGCCGAAGATGGCAGGATCCGCTCCCTTTACCGCACCGTGGGTAGCAACGGCAGCTTCGGCGGCAACACGCTGGTCCAGACCATTGGCCTGGGGACCGCCACCGCCATCGAGTCGGTCACCATCACCTGGCCCGGCACCCGCGCCGAGCAGGTCCTCCGCGACCTCGCCAGCGACCGACTGCACACCGTCACCGAGCTCGAATGAGCTGGAGTGTCATTCCCCCGCCGGGCTCACCGCACCTCCGCCGCAGAGTACGCCGGCCTGGCGGTGAGGTCGGACGGGCCAGCCATCCCGATCTCGCGGCGGTCCAGAGATGAAACAATCATGGGACGTATGGATACTTTTGCGGATTGATGTTTGACCTGGATCTTGACACTTCGTACGCTCCGAGCCCGGGATCGGAACTTGCCGCCCGCCGTCGATGACCTGACGCCCGGCGGGGTGTTCCAGCCTGGCCCGGTGCCCGTGGTGGCAAACTGACCCAGCCCACCCGCCCGCCCCGGTCCCCGCGCCGTCCGCATCGCACACAATTCGACCCCAGTCAAGGATCTCGATGATGAGACCGACCCCGTTGTCACTGAGCGATCGACGCCTCCTCGGCCTGCTGGTACTGGTGTTGAGCCTGGGCGCACCCACGGCTGGCCACGCCGCCCTGATGCGGTACACGATGAGTTTTGTGCTGAGTTCCTCGGGCACGCCGTCGCAGTCGACGCTGAACGGTGTGAACATCGGGGGGCAGGTGTTCACGGCCTATGCGGACGTCGATACCAGCACGGCCACGACCAGTACAATGAGCACTGGCTCTGGCCAGCTGACCGAATCCCGGGTCGCCGTGATCGGCAAGGTGCACTTCACGGTCGGATCGACGACCGGAACGCTGGAGAATGGGATCGATCGGATTTACTCGTTCAAGGAATACTCCGAGGAGGATTTTGGTGACGGACCCGTTACGTTGTACAGATCCATGTTCAGGTTCGAGAACAGCTCCGCTGACGGACTGAGAATGACAAGTGGCGTAAGCTCCTACCCCTCATACCTGGACCTCAGAGGTACAACCACGCCGAGCGCGACCGGCGGCGTGGCCCTGTCGTTCCAGACGTGGGCGACCTCAGCGGGAACCCTGACGATGTCGGGGTTCGTTTCTGCTCCTGCCGGCACGGTCGTCCGGGGTGCGGCGGCCGTCCCGGAGCCGAGCCAGGTGGCGCTGGGCGTCCTGGCCGCCGGCTACGCGCTGATCACCGCGGGGCGGCGGTATCGGAGCCGCAGTTCGACGACTGCCTGAGCCCTGGACCAACGTGCCGCACCTCGGTGGCTCGCACTTGCCGGATGCCGACCTCCCTCCATTCGTGAGTGGGGCCGGCATCCGGCGTTTTCGTGTTCGGGTCGGTCGCACGGCCAACCGTGACGCGCTGGGCGCCACGATCCGGTTCGACGTCCGCAACCCCGAGGGTACGCTCCGCTCCCTCGACCGCACCGTCGGTGGCAACGGCAGCTTCGGCGGCAACACCCTCGTCCAGACCATCGGCCTGGACTCCGCCACCGCCGTCGAGGCCGTCACCATCACCTGGCCCGGCACCCGCGCCGAGCAGGTCCTCCGCGACCCGGCCATCGACCGACTGCACACCGTCACCCAGCCCGACTGAGCCGGCGTGAGACACCTCCCGCCGGGCTCACCATGGCGTCCGCAGCGGAGGACTCCGCCCGGTTGCTGAGGTCCGAACCGCGAGCCATCCCGATCTCGCTCCAAGACAAAAGGGTAATTGCTCGTGAGACTGATGGGTTCTATTGTCAGTTGATTTTTGACAGAGATCCTGGGACTTCGTAAGGTCTGGGTCCGTGGTCGGGCGTTGCCGCCCGCCCCCGATGATCCGACGTGCAGCAGGGGGTTCCCGCCTGGCCTACCACCCCGGGTGCCCGCGGCCGAGCTCTCACCCAGCCCACCCGCCCGCCCCGGTCCCCGCGCCGTCCGTATCGCACTCACCCCGGACCCCGTAACGAGGATCTCGATGATGAGACCGAAGCCGAGGCTGCTGAACCTTCGCCGCTCCCTGAGCCTGCTGATCCTGGGTCTGGCGCTCGGTCTGTGGCTACCCACGGCCTCGCAGGCCGCCCTGCTCCGCTACACGCTGACCACCACTCTCGGGGCGGGCAGCACCCTGAACGGGCAGCTTGTCGGAGGGCAGCTGTTCACGGTGTTCGCCAACATCGACTCAGGTTCGGCAATCACCGTTTCCAATCCAAGCCCGACTTATGCCACGGCCACCAGCCGAGCCCCACTGAGTTCCCCTCTGTGGTTCCAGGTCGGTAATTCTCAAGTCGGAATTCTGACGGGGTACAATAATCTCAGCTCGGATTATGAGCGCGATTACGATCCGGATTATGGTTATTCGGCCGGGAAGGTCTATTTTACTGCCAATGATACGGGTGGAATTGGGCTGGATGGGGACGGGAATGATTATCTTGACTTGACGCAGACGACCGTGCCCGTGCAAGTCAGCGCTCCATTTGTCCGTTATGGAGATAACCCTTATGCGACCTCATTGGGTGATCTGGTCTTCGCGGGCGCGTCCCTACCAGCCACGGTGACCCGGGCCGCCGTCCCCGAGCCGGGCCAGGTGGCGCTGGGCGCCCTGGCGGCCGGCTACGCGCTGATCTCCGCCGGCCGACGGTACCGGACGCGCCAGTCGAGGGCGGTCTGATCCGGTGACGATTCCGTCACGTTGAGTTGCAAGCTGTCGCTCGGCAGGCGGACGCACTCCGGGTGCGGGCGACCGGCCGGCACCTCGTCGATCCGCTTGCCCCGGCGCCACGGGGCGTCGTCGACGATCAGGACCACCCGCCCGTGCCACGCCGTCGGGGACAGCCGGGTGACCGGCCGGAGGTGGGCGGCGATCGCCTCCGGGATCCGCCGGGTCGGACCCGGACCCGGCTTCGCCCTGGCCGGGCGCACCGGCGAGTGCGCGAGGCACGCCGGTCACCCATTCGCCACAGTCGGCACGTCGAGCATGCCCTCGCAGTCCCGGGTGCCGACTCCCGGACGATGGCCCCTGACGCGCCGAGCGTCTGCCCCGGCGGGGGCACCACCATGAAGCGGGTCTCGTCCTGGCCCGGCACGCCGAACCCGACCCGCTGCCGACCCCTTTTCAGCTCGGCCCGCTCCTCGCACGCCCACGATCGGCCCAGGGACGCCCCGCAGGACCCGGTCGGTTGGCCGAGCCGCCTGGATGCGAGGCGTTTGTCTGGTCCGCTGCCTGGCCGACCGACGGGCCCGGATGCCGGGGGTGCGGACGCGGTGCTCGGCCAGCTCGGCGTCCATTCAGTGGATCCGGTCGAGTGGCCGGGCCGCCGGCCCCTCGACGACCCGGCGACGGGCCTCCTCGGCCAGGTCGGCCGGGAGCTTCGCCTCGGCCGCCCACGGCCTGCGGGGCCGCAACCCAGCCGGGCGTGCTCCGGGTCGCGGATGAGCCAGCGTAGGGCGGTGCGGCCCGGGTCGTCGGCGATCCGACGATGGCGGCGGCCCCTGGCGGCCAGGTGGAGGACCGGGAGCCGATCGGGGTGGGCGGCAGCCTGGCTCCACTGGGTGTCGTCATCAAGGAGTCGGGCGTCGGGCTCGGCGAGTCGGATGCGGATCAGGGCACGTCCCGGCGTGGTGCGAATCCGCCGACTCCCCGCGGGGCCACGAGCGCCGGGCGGATCAGGCCGTCTGACCGGGCTCGAGGATGAGGTCCTCGCGGCGTGATCCAGACCGGGCGGGGCTGGCCCGTGGCGGCCGGGCCTCACCCCGTGGAGGGCTCCTGCTCCGGCCCCCAGACCCGTCGGATTGGCCCAAAGCCGGAGTCGCGCCGCGACGCAGGAAGTTTCTCCTTGATTCATAATCGTGATATATGGTCTATTGCGGTCATGCTTCCGGGTCCAGCTGCTGGGTTGCAGCGACTCGCCGGCACGCGGCCTTGTCGTGTGCAGGGGCATGCCGGGTGTGGCCCGGAGCCGGAGGGTCATGCTCCGGATCTGGCCGGAGCATGGTCCGATTCCAGGAAATCTGCCATGAGGACAACCATGACGCGATTCCATCGTCGACGCTTCAACGGCCTCCTGGTTCTGGGCCTGGCGCTGTGCCTGGGGGGACCCACCACCGCCTCGGCTGCTCTCACGCGGTACACCTTCACGGCCACCCTGGACAATGGGTCGACGCTCGGTGCCACGGACGTGAGCCTGGGGCTGTTCACGGCCTGGGCGGACGTCGAGGCGTCGTCGGCGTCCGCGACCTTCGCCAGCACCACCCCCCTCAGATTCCGGATCGCTAAGGACAGCTCGACGTATCAGGGAGTCTTGACGAATTTCAGCGGTATTCAGTCGAACGCCGGAACTCCCCAGGTGCGTTTCAACAATTCGATCGACTCGCAGGCGCTCGGCGTGACTGGCGCTGGTAGCTACTTCGATCTGACCGAGACCACCGCGTATTCCTCCACCAACACCGCGATCGTGGGTAGCCCGATGGTCACCACCCTCGGGTCTCTGATCCTGACCAACGGCCTCGTCGGGGGCACCGGCACGATGACGCGGGGAGCCGTTCCCGAGCCGAGCCAGGTGGCGATGGGTGCCCTGGCGGCCGGCTACGCGCTCATCGCGGCGGGCCGCCGGTTCCGGGGCCAGCGAACGAAGTCTGACGCACAGGCCTGACGCCGGCATGGCGAACGTCCGAACCTCCTGGCGGCTGCCGCCCTCCGGTCACACCCGGGGGCCGCAGCCGCCCGCTTCGTTTCGGCTGGGGTCATCATTTCGATTCGTCCTGGTCATGGCATTTGAGCTTCGGGTATTGTGACATCCGTCACGCAGTCGGGTGACGCGATGGGGCACGCTCGCCTCCAAGGTGGTTTTCCGTGCTGGATTCGAAGAGCCGACGTGGGCTCCTGGCGCTGACGGGTCTGGTCTCGCTGGCCCACCTGCCGTTGCTGGTGGTGCAGTTCCAGGACCGCTGGCGCTATCCCCACTACCAGTATGTGCCCCTGCTGCTGGCGGCGGCGGCCGCTCTGGCCTGGAGCCGGCGGGCGTTGCCCGTGCGTGAGGAGACGCCGCGTCCACGGGTGGCGCTCGGGTTCTTGCTGGGCTCGGTGGTGCTGCTGGGGGCGGGGGTGCTGCTCTTTTCGCCCTGGTTCGCCGCGGTGGCGTTTCTGCTGGCGCTGGCCGGGCTGGGGCTGGCGTGGCAGGGGGGCGGGGCGGTTACGCGGTACGGGCCGGTCTGGGCCCTGCTGTGGCTGATGGTCCCGTTGCCGATGAACTGGGATCAGACGCTGATCGTGGGGCTCCAGGGCCTGACCTCGCGGATCAGTTCGAACCTGATGGACCTTCTCGGGGTCCCGCACCTGATGGCGGGCAACGTGCTCGAGTTCCCCGAGCAGCAATTCCTGGTCGAGGAGGCGTGCAGCGGGGTGCAGTCGCTGTTCGCGCTGGTGGCCGCCATGGGGGCCTTCCTGGTCTGGCGGCGTCGGCCGTGGTCCGTGGCGGTGATCATGCTGCCGGCGGCCGTGGCGGCGGCCGTGCTGATGAACGTGCTCCGCGTGACGGCGATCGCCCTGGCGTATCACGCGGCCGGCCTGGATCTCTCGGAGGGCTGGCCGCACGAGGTGCTGGGATTCTGCGGCTTCGCGCTGGCCCTGCTGGCGCTCTCGGCCGTCGAGCAGACGGTGCTGTACGTCGTGGCCCCGATCCGCCCGCCCGACCCGACCACGGCCGAGCCACCGCTGAACTCGATGCCCCCCGGGATGCTCGCGACCGTGGAGGGGCTCGGCGGGTTCTGGAACCGGGTGCTGGCAGGGATCCCCGAAGGCCTGGTCCTGCTGCCGGAACTGCAACCGTCCGGCGTCGGGGGACTCACGACCCTGGCGGCCTCCGAGCCGGCCACGACCCTCGAATCCAGGGAGGGCCGCGCCGACCGCCCCCGGCGGCCGTGGCTGGTGAGCCTGCCGCTCTTCGCCGGCCTGGCGCTGGCCCAGGGGTGGTTCTGGGGCCCGCAGGCCCTGGCGAGGTCGAAGGCTCTGCTGCCGATCCTCGAGAACGCGGCCGGCCTGGTCGCGGGGTCGCTGCCGGAGCACATCGGCCCCTGGGCGCAGGTCGGCTTCACCCGGGAGCAGCGGGTCGCCAGCAGCAACTTCGGCGAGCATTCGGCGGTCTGGGACTACCGGGGCGATGGCCCCGTCACGACGTTCGCCTGCGACTACCCGTTCACCGGCTGGCACGAACTTTCGATCTGCTACCGCAACATCGGCTGGACCGTCGAGTCACGCCAGGTCGTGCCCGCGCAGGTGGTGGACGGGCGGCCGGAGGCGCCGTACGTGATGGCCGCGATGAGCAAACCGACCGGCGAGCGGGCCCTGCTGTGCTTCTCGCTGATCGATCGAGCCGGCGCGCCGCTGGAGATCCCGGAGGGTCAGCCGGGGGGACTGAATCCGCTGCAGTCGCTGCGGGCCCGATGGCAGAAGGGGCTGTACCGGCTGGAGGGGCGCGGGGAGTCGTATCAGATCCAGGCCGTCACCATGTCGGGTGGGGCTCTCCCGCCGCAGGCCGAGCGCGAGCTGTCGGACCAGTTTCTTTCCCTGCGACGGAGACTGTTGACCACCCTGACCGGTCCGCCGGCGTCCTGAATCGCCCTTTCCCCAGTCGTCTCGCCCGGATCTTCCGCGAGGACATACACGTGGGTCGCTCCTTCGAGGCCGAGGTCCAGCCCGGTCGTTTCTGGGATCGCTGGCACGGGTTCTGGTATACCGTGGGCCTCTGGCGCCGGTCGCGAACCCACGGGCTCCGGACCCTCGCCTGCGCCCTGCTCATCCTCGTGCTCTGCGGGGTCGTCGGTCTCGCGGCACTGGAGGGCCGCAGCGATCTCGACGCGAGGTACCTGGTGCAGGCACAGCAGCACTTCGAACAGGAGCGCTGGGACCAGGCCGCGTTGAGCTACCGCCGGGTGCTCTGGAGCGCGCCGGGGAACCCGCAGGCGCGGATCGGGCTCGCCCTGGTGGCCGAGCAGCAAGGGGACCTGCCGCGGGCGATGTCGCTGATGGACAATGTCGCCCAGGGCGGCTCGGAACTGGCGGTGGCGGCGCACCGGTGGATTGCCGAGAAACTCCTGCAAGTCCGGCCCGAGCCGAGCCCGGCGCAGTTGCTTCAGGCCCAGACACATCTCGAGCGGGCGGCGGCCAGTTCCAAGGACGACCTCGCACTCCGCGAGCTGCTCGGCAAAGTGTACGTCCGGCGCGGCCTGCTCCAGAAAGCGGCCGAGCAGTACCGGGCGGCGGCGGGCCAGCAGCCCCGGGCCTACCTGGCCATGGCCGCCCTCTATCGCCAGCTCGGCCAGACGGCCGAGGCCGACTCCGCCGCCGGTCGGGCGATCCAGGCGTTCCAGGCGCTCCTGAACCGCGACCCGACCGACGTGGCCGCACGCCAGGCGCTGGCAGCCGCCCATGTGATGAAGGACGAGCTCGACGAGGCCGAGACGTTGCTGGCCCAGGGCCTGAAGCTGGCGCCCGATCCGTCCCTGCGGCTGGCGCTGGCGAACCTGAACGTGCTGCGGTTCCAGCGGGCGATCGACGACCCCCAGACGCCGTTCCGGGACAAGCTCACCTGGCTGACGAACGCACTGCAGCTCGTGCCCCAGCACCCCGACGCCATGGCCAGCCTGGCGCACCTGACGGCCGGGCAGGGGGCCGAGGGTGAGACCGCCCAGAAGGAACTCCGGGCGGCACTGGCCGAGGGCCAGGCGCCGGCGATCGTGCACATGATCCTGGGCACGATCGCCTCCGATCGGGGGGACCTGAAGCAGGCGGCGTTCCACTTCGAGCAGGCCCTGGCCATCGACCCGCGCATGCCGGCCGTGGCCAACAACCTCGCCTGGGTGCTCTTCCAGGCCGACAAGTCCAACGCCGACCGGGCGCTCGAACTGACCAACCAGGCGATCGAACGGAGCCCCGACGACGCGGAGCTCCGCGCCACCCGGGGCGTGATCCGGCTGCATCAGGGACAGGTCCGCGAGGCGATCGTCGATCTGGAGTTCGCCCTGCAGCGCGAGCCCAATCGTCCCGACCTGCACGAGTCGCTCGCCGACGCCTACGAGAAGCTGGGAGACGCGGATCTCGCCGCCCAGCACCGTGAGCTCTCGAAGCCGTCCGCCAAACCCTGATCCGTCTCTCCGCAGCAATGCGGCCGCCCCCAGGCGAGCCCGAACCCATCGGAACGCTGCGCCCGAGCCCGACGGTGCGGACCGGGGGGCGACGGGACCGGAACGTCAGACCCCGATCAGCTCGGCGATCGGCTCGCGGTGTTCGAGCAAGGGGGTGGGGCGTCCGAGGCGGTCGCTCAGCAGGGTGGTCTGGGGGTCGATGCCCAGGTGGTGGTAGAGCGTCGCGAAGACGTTCTGGTAGTGCAGGGGGCGGCTCACCACCCGGCCGGCCCACCGGTCGGTCGAGCCAATATACTGGCCGGTGCGGAAGCCGCCGCCGGCGAGGATGGCCATGCTTACGGCGGGCCAGTGGTCGCGGCCGGCGTCCTTGTTGATCCTGGGCGTGCGCCCGAACTCGCCCCAGGCGACGACGGCGACGTCGCGATCGAGGCCGCGGGCGTGCAGGTCATCGATCAGGGCGGACAGGCCCTGATCGAGCCTCGGCAGCGAGTAGCGCAGGCCGTGGCCCTGGCGGTCGGTGAAGTTGTTCGAGTGCGTGTCCCAGAGCCCGAAGGCAACCGTGACGACCCGGACCCCGGCCTCGACCAGGCGGCGGGCGACGAGGAACTGGTCCATGAAGTACGGGGCGTACTCGCCGGCGGCGGGCAGGGCGCCGCGGCCGTAGCGGGCGACGAGCTTCGGGTCCTCCTTCGAGAGGTCGAGCGCATCGGCCACCTTGCGGGAGGTGAGCATGGTGAACGCCCGCCGGGTGTGCTCGTCGTGGGCGTCGAGCGAGCCGGAGCGGTCGGCCCAGCGCTTCACCTCGTCGAACTGCGACAGCAGGCCGCGGCGCTCGCCCAGGCGATCCAGCGACAGGCCGGGCAGGCCGAGCACTGCGGCGCTCACGCCATCGGGCCGGAAGGCGGCGCAGGCGCCCGGCAGGAACCCGGGCTCGCCGACGTTCGAGCCGATGGTGCCGACCGGCGGGGCGATGCCGACGAACGGCGGCACCGCCGGGTCGACCGGGCCGAGCAGGTGGGCGGCCACCGGCCCGAGCGCAGGATGGTCCCCCTGGCGGCGGCCGTCGACGCTCTGCGGCCAGCCGCTGACGCACAGGTCCGAGAGGTGCTGCTCGACCCCGCCCTGCAAGGAGCGGATCACCGCGAGCCGGTCCATCCGCTGCGCCAGCAGGGGCAGATGGTCGCAGACGCTCAGGCCGGGCACGTTCGTGGCGATCGGCCGGAAGTCACCCCGGATCTCGGCGGGCGCGTCGGGCTTCAGGTCGAACGTGTCGATGTGGCTGGGCCCGCCGACCAGGAAGATGTTGATGACCGCGGTGTGCGACCGTGCCCGCCCGCCGCCGGACCCGATCGCGGTCGCGTGGGCCGCCCGCTCCAGGTTCCCCAGCGCCAGGGCTCCGGCCATCAGGCCGCCGGCGTGGCGAAGCACATCCCGTCGGGACACCGGCCCTGGCCCATTCAGTCGTGACATCGCGAGAGCGCCCCCGGGCCCGTGTCAAACCGTTGTTGGATCGCCCCATCGCACCAGCCGACCGGCCCCCGGTCAAGCGCGGATCGCGGGCCCGGGCCGGGTCGGAGGGGGTCGTCGGGGCGTCGGGCCGCGGGGGCCATCTGCAAGCCAGCGGGGCGGCGCCGGGCAGGAGAATCGCGGCTAAATCCCTGGGATGCAAGGTTTTAGCGTGGATTCCGGGTCCGGGGTCGTGCCGGAGGAAGTGGGGAACCCGGGTTGAAATTCGGTTGAACACCCGGGCGGTGTCGGGGTATGTTCAACAGGTCAGGCTGGGACTCCAGGCCGGGCCGACCGCGCGGGTCGGGCGGGCCGGGGGTGCCCCGGGACGCGGCGCCGCCGCGTGCGACCGATGCCTGCCCGCCGTGCCTGATCCCACCGCCATGCCTGCCGTCGTGCGATCGAACTGACCTGCGGGCCCGCCTTGCGTCGCCCGACGCCCACCCGCCGGCTCCCGAGGGAGGACCCCCGATGACCCTGACGCGGACATGCCGCCGAGCTGCCGTCGCCCCCACCTGGGCGGCCCTGGCCCTGGCCCTCTTCGCCGCCCCGGCGCCCGCCCCCGCCGACGAGCCGAAGCCGGCCGCCGCGGCCGACGCCATCGGCAGCCCGGCGAAGGTGGTCATCGAGCCGGCCGGCGCCAGCCTCGCCGGCAAGCGGGCCACCGCCCAGCTCGTCGCCTCGGCGACCGACGCCGACGGCCAGCTCCGCGACCTGACGCGGGCCCTGGCCTGGGTGAGCCTGAACCCGGAGATCGCCGTCGTCGACCCGAACGGCCAGGTCACCCCGGTCGCCAACGGCACGGCCACAATCGTCGCCCGCGGCGGCTCGGTCGAGGTCCAGACGACCGTCAGCGTCACGAAGTGCGAGGCTCCGGTGCCGGTGAGCTTCCGGTACGACGTGATCCCCGCCTTCAGCCAGGCCGGCTGCAACATGGGCGCCTGCCACGGCACGCCCACCGGCAAGGGCGGCTTCAAGCTCAGCCTCCGCGGCTACCTGCCCGATCAGGACCTGCAGACCCTGACCCGCGAGGCGGGCGGCCGCCGCATCAACGCCTTCGACCCCGACGCCAGCATGATGCTCCGCAAGCCGCTCGGCGAGATCGCCCACGAGGGTGGCCTGCGGCTGATCCGCGGCAGCAAGAGCCACGAGTACATCCGCGAGTGGATGGCCGAGGGGGCCCGCGACCTGCCGGGCGCCCCGGCCGCCGTGAAACTCGAGATCGTGCCGGGCAACCGGGTGCTGAACGCCCCGGCCAAGACCCAGCAGCTGGTGGCCATCGTCACCTACGCCGACGGCACCCGCCGCGACGTCACCCCGATCTGCTACTACGACACCTCGAACGCCGAGATCGCCAGCGTCGACGCCAACGCCTTCGTCCAGTTCAAGCAGCGCGGCGAGGTGGCGATCATCGCCCACTACCTCGACCTGGTCGCCCCCGTGCGGCTCACACACCTGGTCGACGTGCCGACCTTCAAGCCCGCCGAGGTGCCGTCGGACAACCTGGTCGACGCCGCCGTGATCGCCAAGCTCAACCGGATGCGGATCGCCCCCTCGGAGCTCTGCACCGACCAGGAGTTCCTCCGGCGCGTCTACCTCGACACCATCGGCGTGCTGCCCACGCCCGACGAGCTGACCGCCTTCCTGGCCGATGCCGCCCCGGACAAGCGCACGAAGGCCGTCGACGCGCTCCTGAAGCGGCCGGAGTTCAACGACTTCTGGACCCTCAAGTTCGCCGACGTGCTCCGGTCCAACAGCCGGCTGGTGCAGCCCAAGGGCGCGTACATCTTCAACCGCTGGATCCACACGGCGCTCGAGCAGAACCTGCCGATGGACCAGTTCGTCCGCAACCTGCTCACGGCCGAGGGCTCGACCTTCAAGAACCCGGCGGCCAACTACTACCGGATCAGCCGCGACCCCGAGAACTCGACCGAGACGACCGCGCAGCTGTTCCTGGGCGTCCGCATCCAGTGCGCCAAGTGCCACAACCACCCGTTCGAGAAGTGGACCCAGGACGACTACTACGGCTTCGCCGCCTTCTTCAGCCGTAACCGCCAGAAGAAGGGCCCGCTGCCCGACGAGGAGATCATCTTCGCCGCCGGCGATGGCGAGGTGCGCCAGCCCCGCACCGGCGCCGTCATGAAGCCCAAGGCCCTGGGCGGCGCGGTGCTCGAGGACGCCAAGGATGCCCCGGCCCGCACCGAGCGGCTGGCGAAGTGGCTGACCAGCCCCGAGAACCCGTTCTTCGCCAAGAGCCTGGTCAACCGGATCTGGTTCCACCTGGTCGGCCGCGGCATCGTCGAGCCGGTCGACGACTTCCGCGACTCGAACCCCGCCTGCAACGACGAGCTGATTGACGGCCTGGCCGGCGACTTCGCGAAGAACGGCTACGACCTGCGCCGGCTGGTGAAGCTGATCCTGACCAGCCGCACGTATCAGATGAGCGCCCGTCCGAACGCGCTGAACGCCGACGACACGCTCTACTTCTCTCACGCCTACACCAAGATGCTGACGGCCTAGCTCCTGCTAGACGCGATCTCGACGTTGACCGACACGAAGACGAAGTTCAGCGG
>CAZUZD010000149.1:0-14294 GCA_964624465.1 uncultured Isosphaeraceae bacterium | reverse complement strand
AGCGACCAGGGCCTGGAGGGCCTCGAGGCTCGCCCGCCGCGCCTCGACCGCCTCGGGGCCGCGGCCCAGCCGATCGAGGGCCGTCGCGGTCCGGTGCTGGTGCTCGGCGCGGAGCCGCTGGAACCCGGCCGAGGCGGGCCGGTCCCGGAGGTGGGCCGCGGCCTGCCCGAACAGCTCCAGGGCCGAACCGGGCCGACCGAGCCGGAGCCGCAGGTCGCCCAGGTCCATCGTGCCGGCGACCAGGGTGGTGATGGCCTCGTCGCTGGACCGATCGACGTCGACCAGGCGGCCGGCGAACGTCACGACCGAGAGCGTCTGCCGCTCGGCGGCCTCGAGCTGGCCGGACTCGGCGCGGATCCGCGCCAGCACCCGCGCCGCCTCGAGGGCGACCACATCCCAGGGCTCGCCGGCCTCGACCCGGGCCAGGTACGCCTCGCACCAGCCGGCGGTCGACCGGTACCAGGCCTGGCGGAGTTCCGCCACCGGGGGTGCCGGCGCGGGGCCCAGGGCGACCAGCCGATCGACCTGCTCGTCCAGGATGCGGAGCACCTGCCGGATGTCCCGGCCGGCCCGCTCGGCGTCCTGCCGGGCGAGCTGCAGCACCGCGACCAGCTCGCGGGCCCGCAGCTGCGTCCGCCGCTCGCTGTGCTCGGCGGCGGCGCGCAGGGCCTCGGCCTCGCGACGGTGCTGCCACTGCTCGGCGGCGAACCAGGTGCTGCCGGCGGCCAGGGCCAGTACCAGGGCCAGCGCCAGGGCACTCAGGGCGGCCACGGCCGGATTCCGGCGGCCCCAGCGGCGGACCAGGCCGGCCAGTCCAACGGGCCGGGCCAGGATCGTGCGGTGCGCCAGGAACCGCTCGAGGTCATCGGCCAGGGCCCCAGCCGTGGCGTAGCGCCGCCGGGGGTCCTTCTCCAGGCAATGGAGCGTGATCGTCTCCAGGGCGGCCGGCACCGTCGGCTGCAGCACGCGCGGGCTGACCGGGTCGGCCTCGGCCACCAGCCGCAGGGTGCCGATCACGTCCGGGCCCCGGTACGGCGGCCGGCCGGTCAGCAGCTCGTAGAGCAGGACGCCCAGCGCGTGGATGTCGACGCCGGGGGCCGCGGCGTGGGGCCCGGCGGCGACCTGCTCGTGCGCCATGTACGCCGGCGTGCCGATCGGCTGGCCGGTGCGGGTCAGCGCCGAGCGGTCGCGGTCCCCCTCCCAGCGGGCCAGGCCGAAGTCGACGATCATGGGGCGGAAGCCCTCCAGCGGCGGGTCCGATCCGCCCGGCACGCCAGCCAGCGTCAGGCCCAGGGCCGGCAGCGGCTGGAGCAGCACGTTCTCGGGCTTGAGGTCGCGATGCACCACCCCCCGCTCGTGGGCGTACTGGACCGCCCGCGCCAGCGTGGCCACGGCGCGGGCGACGGCCGCCGGCGACCGCGGCCGGCCGGCCGCCCAGTCGGCCAGCGAGCCCCCCGAGACGTACTCCAGCACCAGGTACGGCTGGCCCTCGTGCTCGCCCACCTCGGACACCGGCACGATGTTCGGATGATCCAGCGCCGCCAGCACCGCCGCCTCGCGCGCGAACCGCTCGGACGCGGTCTCGAGGGTGGTGCCCCCGATGTCGGCCCGCAGCAGCTTCACGGCCACCCGGCGGCCCCGGACCGGGTCGGTCGCCTCGTAGACCGTCCCCATACCGCCGGTGCCGGCGCACCGCGTGATCCGGTACGGGCCGATCCGCTCCGGCACCGCCGCCCGCAACGAGTGGCCGACCCCGGGCGCCGGGTCGGGCCGGGACCGGGCCGGCTCCGCGCCGCGCGACCAGGCGAGCGCCAGCTCGTCGAGGAACGCCGCTTCGCCGCCGCCCGACCGCCCGGCGCACCAGGCCTCGAGCCTGGGGTCGGCGCACCAGGCCTCGAGCCGCTGCTGGCAGGCCCGGCACGCGGCCAGATGCCGGCCGAGCGCCTGCTGCCCCGGATCACCCGCGTCGGGCTCGACGGCCAGGTAGTGCCGCAGGGTGGCGTCGTCGGGGCAGGTGTCGAGCGTGGCGCTGGGCATCGCGGGAGTGCCAGGTCACCGGGGCGAAGTGGGTCGGTCCAACACCAGTCGCGGGGAACGTGCCGGCCAGCGGCGGCCGGGTCAATGCAAGCGGGGGGTGGTCCGAAGACCACCCCCCGCAGGGTTGGAGTCACGTGTGTGGAGTCGTGACTCCAACTGTACCGAGAACGGCTGGCGCGGCGAGGTAGGGGCACCGGTTGCAGCGTCGCAACCGGGGAGTCAGGGGGCAGCCGTCCCGAGAGCTTCGGACCAGGCAGGGGACGGTCGCAGCGTCGCAACCGGGTCGTAGGAGGGGCCAGGAGCCTCGGATCCGTCGCAACGTCGCGGCGGATGGTCGCGGTCTACGGGGAATAGTAGTGCGGCAGAGGCCTGAATCTCATTCCAATTTCGATTTCTTTTTTGGAGTATTTTCGCCCGCCGCGTCCAGGGCGGACCCCCGCTCGCCACAACCCGATTCCAGGCAATGACATCAGGAGCCCGGCCAGGCCCGGCCCAGCCGCTCCACCACGGCGTCGAGCACCTGGGCCGGAGTGATCCCGGTCAGGCAGTGGAGCCCGATCGGACAGGGGGTGCGCAGCCAGCAGGCGGCGCATTCGACAACGGCATCGAGGTTCGTGTGGTCGGCGTAGCCCACCTGCGCGGAGTGGGTGTAGCCGCCGAAGAGGACGACCGCCGGGCAGCCGACGGCGGCGGCCAGGTGCATCGGGCCCGAGTCGGGGCCGAGGTGCAGGTCGGCGTGCTTGAGCAGGGCGGGCAGGTCGGACAGGCTGGTCTGGCCCCGGAGGTCGTGGTAATCCGGGTGGTCGGGGCCGGGGTCGTCGGGCGCGGCCGTACCGATCTCGACGACCGAGCCGAGCCGGCAAAGCTCCGGCAGCAGCGCGCTCCAGGCGGCGGCCGGCCAGTCCTTGTTCGGGGTCCAGGCGGCGGCCCGGCGGTGGACGACGAGCACCGGCCGCCGCAGGCCGCCCAGGCGCGCGGCCCAGCGGGCGTCGGTGGCCGGGTCGACGACGCAGTCGGGCCGGAGGTCGGTGACGGTGACGCCCAGCAGCTCGCCGATCAGGCGGGCGACGTGCCGGGTCGGCGGCACGCACTCCTCGTAGGTCAGCAGGGTGGCGCCCGGCGGGCACTCGGCCGAGGGCCGCACCTCGTCGAGGTACGGCAGGCCGCGAACCAGCTCGGCGAAGTCGGTGTAGAGGAGGATGCGGCGGCCCGGCCACCGGCGCCGGACCTCGCGGAGCGCGGGCGTGCAGAGCAGCACGTCCCCCAGGCCGCTGCTGCGGCGCACGTGCAGCTCCCGGCGCCTCAGGCGGCCGAAGAGCAGGCCGGCCGTGGCGCGGTAGAGCCGCGGCCGCCGCGCCCGCCAGCGGCGCAGGCCCCGCCGACGATTGTCCCAGTCCAGCAGCCGCCGCGCACCAGGGATCACGGTCTCGGACTCCGGGCCTGGCACGGCACGGCAAGAGGGCCCGGCGTCATCGCCGCGGCGCGGGCGCGGGTCCGGGTCGGCGAGCCTGGCGATGTCGCCAGACCTCCAGCGGCCCGAACGCCCAGTCGGGCTCATAGTAGTTTCGCACCGCCTCGAAGACAACCGCACACCCGGGCCAGTGCGACTCCTCGATGCTGGGGTTCCAGAGGATCACCAGTTCGTGGTCGTCGCGCAGGGTCGCCAGCACCTCGTCGCGGTAGGCGCCCCCGGAGAGCAGGAACAGCAGGAAGTCGACCGGCAGCCCCTGCCGCCGGGGGATCGCCGAGACCAGCGCCGTCGACGCCTGGCAGAGCGAGGCGACCGGCGTGTCGGGCGTGGTGGTGCGGCGGAGGTACTCCAGCGCCGCCTGGAGCTCGGGCCAGTCGTAGCCGACGTAGTCCCAGTAGGCCGGCGGCGGCCGCAGCGGCACCCGATCCGACCTCAGGTCGGCCAGCGCCTGGCGGGCGGCGGTCACCGAGGTGTAGGTCGGCCGCGCGGTCCAGCCGGCCAGGCCCAGCACCAGCAGCAGCACCGCCAGCGCCACCTCGGTGCGGGGCAACCGCCCCAGAAGCTGCCCGGCGACCACCCCGGCCAGCAGCGCCGAGGCGACCGACGGCGGGATCTCGTAGTACCGGTGCTCGGCCGGGCTGATCGCCTGGTACAGACCCAGCCCGAGCGCGGCCACCGCCAGCGCCCGGTGGTACCGACGCCGGGCCGCCGGCTCCCCCAGGCTCAGCACCAGCACCAGCACCGGCAGCACCAGGAACTGCGGGTGGCGGTGGCAGAGCGCCAGGTGGGTCCGCAGCCGCAGCCGCAGCGACCCGAGGTCGCCGTAGCCCCGGCCGATCGCCAGCCGGGTGCCGGTCACGTCGTGGAGGAAGTCGCCGAGCAGCCCGCCGGCGGCCAGCGGCACCAGCCCGAGGCCGAAGGCCAGCGTCACCAGGGCGCCCCAGCCGACGATCGCCCGCAGGCCCTGGCGGAGGTCGCCCTCGGGCGCCCGCGCCCCCAGGGCCAGGAGCAGGCCGGGCGCGGCCAGTACCGCCTGGGGCCGGATCAGCAGCGCCACCGCGAAGGCCAGGGCCGAGACGACCAGCCCGGTGCGGCCCGAGCCCGGCCGCAGCGCCAGCAGGCTCAGCACCACCGCGGCCATCACGTGCCACTCGCGCTGGCCGGTCAGCTCGAAGGCCTCCGAGGCGTAGAAGCCCAGGAACACCGCGAAGCCCACCACCCCGAACAGCGCCCGGCCGAAGTGCCGCACCGACCAGGCGACCAGCAGCAACCCGAAGCCGACGACCAGCGCCACGTCGGCGGCGTAGAACGGCAGCGCCCGGCCCCAGCCGAAGCCCCGGCCCAGCGCCCAGAACAGGTACAGCTCACCCGGGAACTGGTTCGAGTGGTGCGTGCGGTACGGCAGCACGCCCGCGTCCCAGCTCTGGGCGAGCATGGCGAAGTGGTCATGGTCGGTGAACAGCGGCAGCGTCAGGTACGGGGGCACCCACAGCGCCAGCACGGCCAGGCACCACAGCGCCAGCGCCGCGGTGATCGGCCAGCCCAGCCCCCACGCGATCCGGGCGGCCACGGCCACGGCCACGACCGCTCCCGACTCCGACGACCCAGCCGGGGGGATCGCGGGGTCCGATTTCTGCGCGGTCATTCACGCCTCGACTGCCGCCACGAGCCGGCGCAACGGGTGGCCACACCCACCGGTGTCCGATCCGGGCCCGCCCAGTCTGACGGACCTGGACCCCAGGGGCAAGCCGGCGCCCGGCAGACGCGGGGCCTCAGGGGATCTCGGGCGGGTCGAGGGCCGCCACCAGCTTCTGGAACGCGGGCCGGCCCCGGAGCGGGTCGAAGGCGCGGTCCTGCCAGAGCCGCTCGCGGTCGGCCAGGTCGGCGAAACCCTCACGGCCGTGGAGCACCTCGAAGACCGCGATCACCCGGTCGCAGCGGCGGGCCTGCTCCTCGGGCGGATCGACCGGGGTGGCCACGCTCCGGGCCAGCTCGGTGAGCACCTCCCAGCGCTGCTCCATGGTGGCGTCCGGGTCGGTCATCACCTCGGTCGCCAGGTTGCAGGCCGGCTCGATCTCGCCCAGCTTCAGCAGGCTCTCGATCGGGGCCATCCGGGCCCGGGCGCGGAGGACCGGGTCGCCCAGCAGGGGCATCAGCATCTCGAGGTCGGCCCGCTCGGCGGCGACGTTGCCCAGCCGGCGGTGCACCTCGCGGGCGTACGCCAGGCACTCGGCCCGGCCGCCCTGGGCTGCGGCGTGATCAACGTGGTCGGCGGGAACCTGGGCGTACCAGGCGTTCGCCTCCTCCAGCGCCGGGACCGCCTGGTCCCAGTCCCGATCCTCGAAGAGCAGCCGGCCGATGCGATGCAGCCGGGTCGCCAGCGCGAACCGATGCGCGAGGTCGTCGGGCTGGATCCGCATGATCCCCCGGATGGTCTCGACGCTGGCCCGGAGCATCGCGATCCCGTCCCCTGGACGGCCGGCATCCCGCAGGGCCTGGGCAGCGTTGCCCTGGACCGCGAACCGGAACGTCAGGACCGGCAGGTCGTGCGGCTCGCGCCCCAGGTGGGCCGCGAGCGCCAGATCGGCCTGCTCGTAGGCGGCGACCGCCTCGACATACCGCCTGGCGTCATAGCGCCAGTTGCCGCGAGCCATGTAGAGGCCGGCCATCTCGAACAGCGCGGTCCTGTCGTCCGGGTGCGTGGCCAGGATGTGCGCCGCGGCGGCCTGGCAGCGATCCAGGAGCTGCTCGCCCGCGTCGGTCCGCCCCTGCCCGTGCCAGAGCCGTGCCAGCATCCGGCCAATCTGGAGCTCCTGCACGTCCCAGGGCTGGCCCGATTCGACCTGCGCCAGCGTCTCCTCGCACCACTGCGAGGCCACCCGGTAGCAGACCTCGCGGACCCGCTGGACCTGCGGGTCGGTGGGACTCATCTGCTGGAGCTGGTTCAGGACGTCGTGGACCACCCGGCGGGTCCCCTCCAGGCTCCGATTGGCGAGCCCCTGCGCCTTCAGGGCCTGAGCGGCACTGGCGCGGGCCTGCTCGGCGCTCAGCCGCGCCTCCTGGGCACCGGCCTCGGCCTGCGCCCGCAGCCGCGCCTGGCTCCACGCCGACACCTGACCGCCCACCCCCAGCGCCACCAGCAGGCCGCACGCCAGCGCCCCCAGCCCCGCCGCCAGCCGGTTCCGGCGGCACCAGCGATACGCCCGACCCGGCCACCGCACCGGACGCGCCAGAATCGGCTCGTGACGCAGATACCGCCCCAGGTCGGCCGCCAGCTCGCCCGCGCTCCCGTAACGCCGCTTCGGGTCCTTCTCCAGGCACTTCAGGCAGATCGTCTCCAGGTCCCGATCCACCCCGGGCTGCAGCACCCCCGGAGGCACCGGCTCGTTTTCCTGGATCTGACGCAGCAGACCCGCCACCGTGTCCGAACGGAACGGCGGGTGGCCCGTCAGCAGCTCGTACAGGATCGCACCCAGCGCATACAGATCGGCCGCCGGGCCCACCGCCAGGCCATTGCCCACCGCCTGCTCGGGAGCCATGTACGACGGCGTCCCCAGCAGGTGGCCGGCGTGCGTCAACGCCGCCCGCTCGCCGCCCCAGCACGCCAGCCCGAAGTCCGCCACCATCAGACGGTACGACGACAGCGGCGGGCCCGCCAGCGCCGGGTCGTCCCCCGAGCCCTCCAGCGCCGCCGCCAACTCCATCACCGGCGCCGGTGTCGGCCGGGGCCGGTCGCCCGACTCCTCCAGCGGCTTCAGCAGCACGTTGCCCGGCTTCAGGTCCCGGTGCACCACCCCCTGAGCGTGCGCATAGCCCACCGCCTCCGAGAGGTCCCGCACCGCCCGAGCCGCCTCGCGGGGCGACAGCACCCGGCCCCGCACCCACCGCGCCAGCGAGCCGCCCGCGATGTACTCCAGCACCAGGTACGGACGCCCCTCGTGTTCCCCCACCTCGTACACCGGCACGATGTTCGGGTGGTTCAAGGCCGCCAGCACCACCGCCTCGCGCGCGAACCGGCTCTGCGCCGGGCTCGAACTCGGCCCCGAGCGTGGCCCCTCGCCCAGGTCGTCGGGGCGCAGCATCTTGAGCGCCACCCGACGACCCAGCCGGGTGTCGACCGCCTCGAAGACCGCCCCCATGCCCCCCACACCCGCCACCCGCTCGATCCGGTACGAGCCCACCCGGTCCGGCAGCGGGCCCGTCGCCACCCCCGCGCCCGACCCCGCGGCCTCGCCCGACTCCACGCGCGGGCCCACCGGCACCGCCGCCGCCACCGCCGACTTCAGGTCGGCCACCAGCGACACGCTCACCGGGTCGAACCCCGACACCGGACCGTCCCCCGAGGCGGGACCGACCCACGACGGCGCCGCGTCGCGACGCCCCTCCATCAGCCACCGCAGCAGCGTCTGGTCCGGGTCGTTGCGACCGTCCAGCAGCCAGCGTTGCAGCGCCTGGTCCAGCGGATTGCCGCCCGCCGCGGCGGGCGCAGCCGGGTCCGCGGGCTTCGGGGCGCCGGGGGCAGGGTTGGGCATCGGGGCCTGCGGAGAACCGAGGAGGCTCGCTCGGGTCGGGTGTGGGCGGCACGGACGTCGGCGCCCCCGAACGTGGGGCGAGCACGGCCTCGGCCCCCGTCGGCCCCCCGGAGCGAGGGAAAGTGGGACGGGCCCGACAGCATCGACGGCCCGCCCCGATCTGATAGCGTGGCGTGGCCTGATCGCTTTGTCTATCAGAAAACCGTCATTCGGATGCCGGCAGTCGACCCGATCAGGGGGCGAGCCGGGTCAGCAACGCCTGAAACTCCGGGCAGTCGCGGAGCGTGGCGAACTCCGGTGCGGCCCGCAGCGCCTCGCGGTACGGGGAGGCTTCCAGCCCGCCGCGGCGGGCCAGGGCCTCGAGCAGGAGCCCGACCCGCTCCGTGCGCTCGACCCGCTCGGCGGCGGGCAGGGTCGGCGCGGTGGTGTGCCGGGCCGCTTCCAGCAGCACTTTCCAGGCGTCCTCCAGGCGGACCCGGCGGTCCTGGACCAGCGTCGGGAGCACGCGATGGGCCTCGGCCACCGCCGCCAGGTCGTACAGGCTGCGAATCAGCTCGACCGTGAGGTCCGAGGGCAGCGGCTCCTCGGGCGCCAGGGCCAGGATCGCCTCGACATCGGCCACCACCCGGTCGGCCTGACCCAGGCCGGCCGCCGCCTGGGCCCGGAACGCCAGGCAGCGGAGCCGCAGGTCGACGGCCTCGGGCTGCTGGCGATCCTCCGGCGCCAGCCCGTCCAGGCAGTCCAGCGCCGCCGTCAGGGCCGACTCCGCCTCCGGCCAGCGCCGCCGCTGGACCATCAGGCGCCCCAGGAACCGCCGCTGCGAGGCCACCAGCAGGAGCGTCTCGGGGTTGCCGGGGTCGATCCGCAGGACCTCGGCCAGGCAGGTCAGGCTCTGCCGCTGCCGCTCGGCCGCCTCGTCGAGCCGGCCGAGCTGCCGCAGCAGCGGCGCGGCGTTGGCCGCCGCCGCGTACCGGTTCCGCCAGAGCACGATGTCGTCGGGGGTGATCGGCACCAGCTCCCGGAACAGCGCATCGGCCCGGTCCAGGTCCGCCAGGGCGGCCTCGACCTGCCCCGGCTGCTCGTGGTCGCGCTCGCCGGAGTGGAGCAGGCAGGCGACGGCCAGCTCGCGGGTGACGTCCGGATCGGCCGGGTCCAGTTGCCGGAGCCGCTCCCCCTCGCGGATGACCCGGGCCAGGAGCGTTACATGATCGTCCTTCAGGTCCAGGGCCCGGCCCAGCCAGGCCTGCATCCGCGCGATCTGGAGCTGCCCGGCATCCCAGGTCGGGGCCTCGACCCAGCCGGCCGTCTGCTGGCGACACCAGTCGTACGCCCGCCGGTAATTCGCGCGCCGGAGCCGCCGGATGCGCGGATCGGTGGTACTCCCCAGCGCCTGGAACTGCCGGAGCATGTCGCGGATGACCGGCCAGGTCGTCCGGAGTTGCCCGTCGGCCCACCGCTGCGCCTTCAGGGCCTGCGCCGCGCTCAGGCGGGCCTCCTGAGTCCGCTGCTCCGCCTGCGCCCGCAGCCGCGCCTGGCTCCACGCCGACACCTGACCGCCCACCCCCAGCGCCACCAGCAGGCCGCACGCCAGCGCCCCCAGACCCGCCGCCAGCGGGTTCCGACGGCACCAGCGATACGCCCGACCCGGCCACCGCACCGGCCGCGCCTGGATCGGCTCGTGACGCAGATACCGACCCAGGTCCAGCTCCAGCTCACCCGCGCTGGCGTACCGACGCCGAGGGTCCTTCTCCAGGCACTTCAGGCAGATCGTCTCCAGGTCCCGATCCACCCCAGGCTGCAGCACCCCCGGGGGCACCGGCTCGTTCTCCTGGATCTGACGCAGCAGACCCGCCACCGTGTCCGACCGGAACGGCGGGTGGCCCGTCAGCAGCTCGTACAGGATCGCACCCAGCGCGTACAGGTCCGCCGCCGGGCCCACCGCCAGGCCATTGCCCACCGCCTGCTCGGGTGCCATGTACGACGGCGTCCCCAGCAGGTGGCCCGCGTGCGTCAACGCCGCCCGCTCCCCGCCCCAGCACGCCAGACCGAAGTCCGCCACCATCAGCCGGTACGACGACAGCGGCGGGCCCGCCAGCGCCGGGTCGCCCCCCGGACCCTCCAGCGCCGCCACCACCGGGGCCGGTCGGGGCCGGTCGCCCGACTCCTCCAGCGGCTTCAGCAGCACGTTGCCCGGCTTCAGGTCCCGGTGCACCACCCCCTGAGCGTGCGCATAGCCCACCGCCTCCGAGAGGTCCCGCACCGCCCGAGCCGCCTCGCGGGGCGACAGCACCCGGCCCCGCACCCACCGCGCCAGCGAGCCGCCCGCGATGTACTCCAGCACCAGGTACGGACGCCCCTCGTGTTCCCCCACCTCGTACACCGGCACGATGTTCGGGTGGTTCAAGGCCGCCAGCACCACCGCCTCACGCGCGAACCGACTCTGCCCCGACCCCTCGTCCGCGCCGTCGGGGCGGAGCATCTTGAGCGCCACCCGACGACCCAGCCGGGTGTCGACCGCCTCGAAGACCGCCCCCATGCCCCCCACACCCGCCACCCGCTCGATCCGGTACGAGCCCACCCGGTCCGGCAGCGGGCCCGTCGCCACCCCCGCGCCCGACCCCGCGGCCTCGCCCGACTCCACGCGCGGGCCCACCGGCACCGCCGCCGCCACCGCCGACTTCAGGTCGGCCACCAGCGACACGCTCACCGGGTCGAACCCCGACACCGGACCGTCCCCCGAGGCGGGACCGACCCACGACGGCGCCGCGTCGCGACGCCCCTCCATCAGCCACCGCAGCAGCGTCTGGTCCGGGTCGTTGCGACCGTCCAGCAGCCAGCGTTGCAGCGCCTGGTCCAGCGGATTGCCGCCCGCCGCGGCGGGCGCAGCCGGATCCGTGGGCTTCGGGATGCCGGGGGGGGGTTCGGGCATCGTGACCTGCGAGAGGGCCAGGGACGTGCGAAACGCGATCACCGCCCAGGGCGGGGTCCCGGTGCGGGCACCCCGCGGAGGGGGAGACGCGTCGTCGCGTCCAGGGGGGCCAGAGGCCCAGACCGGCCCCGCAAACGACGCGGGGGCGGCCAGCAGACATCTCTATCTCATCAAAAAACCGTGTTCGCTGACAATCCCAACCGAGTTGATTCCTGTGCGCAAGCGCGCCCGGTCACGCACGCATGCAACGGCATCAGCGGGGCGGGGGGCTCAGGCCTGGAGGGTGTCGCGGAGGGCGGCGGCGACCTGGGCGGGGCCGGCGCCTGGCTCCAGGACCAGGCAGGGGACGCCGGCCTGGGCGCTGACGGCCTGGAGCCGCTCCGAGGCGTCGACGCCGGCGGCGCCCCGGAGGCAGAGGACCAGGTCGACGCCGTGCTGGCGGATCCGGCTCTCGATGGCGTCCAGCAGGGCGGGGCGGGCCGGGTCGAGCGTTTCCCAGTCGAGGGTCTCGAAGGCGAAGAGCCGCTCCAGCGCCCGGCGCTGGGCCTCGCGGGCCGAGCCGCCGACGAGCACGGCCGAGCGGCCCCGGGTGCGGGGGATCAGGTCGGCGTACTCGGCCTGGGGGGCGGCCTCGTCGGGGGCCTCGGAGGGCGCGGCGGGGGGGGTGACGTCGCGGTCGAGGGCCCGGCGCAGGGCGCGGAAGTCGCCGCCGGTCAGGAGGTCGCGGTGGGGGCCGGCGAGGGCCAGCAGCTCGGGCTCGGAGGGGTCGAGGCCGGCCAGGGCGCGGGCGACCCCCTCCTGGAACTCGGCCGGCGTGACCGCGCTGGGCGACGGGCGCTCGAGCTGGGCCCGCAGCTCGGCCAGGGCGGCCAGGCCGGCCTCGCGGCCCCGCTGGGCCCGGTCGAGGTCGCGCCCCTGCTGGTCGCGGCGCCGCTGCTCGATGAGCCGGCGCTGGCGGGCCTGCTCGCTGGCGCGGCGGAGCTGGTCCTCGGCGTCGGCGACGTAGGCGTCCCAGTCGGTCGTGTACCCCTGGCGGAACGCCTCGATGTAGCCCGGCTCGTAGTGCTTGGAGAGCCCGACCAGCCGCGGGAACACCCGCTGCAACGTGGCCTGGTCGTCGTCGGAGAGCCCGGCGCCCTCCATGGCCTGGAGCCGGCGGAACCGGCCGATCCAGATGGTCAGCTGGGCCAGCTGCTCCTTGGTCTCGAGCATGCCGAAGTGGGTGCTGGCGTCGTCGACCTCGCGGGCCAGGGCGCGGACCTGGCCGGCGGGGAACAGGACCTCGGCGGCGCGGGCCAGGCGGTCGTCGGCGGCGAACTGCTCGGCGGCCTCGGGCTGGAGCCGGTCGACGTCGCGGCGGAGCACCTGGTAGGCGTCCAGCGCCGCCTGGAGCGAGCGGCGGCACTCCAGGACCTCGCGGTTGAGCGCATCGAGCGCCTGCTGGTGCCGGCGGCGGCGGGCGTCGATCTCGGCCCGGCTGGTCTCGATCTCGCGCTCGAACTGCCGGCCGTCGGCGGGGTCCAGGGCGGCGGCACCCAGGAGCTGGGCGACCTTGCGGATCAGCTCCTTGAGCCGCTGCTCGTCCTCGGCCACCTCGGCCAGGGCCCGCAGCAGGTTGGGCCGCTCGTCGCGGAGCCGGGCCTCGAGCACCCGCGAGTGCGTCTCGACGGCGCGGAGCGCCTCGGCCGCCTGCTGGGTCTCGGCCCCGAGCTTCTGGGCCCGGGTGCGGGCCTCGGCCTGGCGGACCATCTCGGCCAGCCGGTCGAGCGAGCGGGGGTTGGAGCTATTGATCTCGGAACTCATGAGATTGGGCTCGGGGGCGAGGCAGAGGACGGGTCACTCAGCGTAACAGCACACTGGAAATCGGGGTCCCGGTGCAGAGCCGCTGGGGTCGGCCCAGCGGGTCGGCCAGCTCCAGGGCGGGGTCCAGCCCCAGGCGATCGTAGATCGTGGCCGCCAGGTCGGCCGGCGTCACCGGGTCGCGCGCCGGGTGCGCCGCCCAGCGGTCGCTGGCGCCGTGGACCGTGCCGCCCCGGATCCCGCCGCCGGCCAGCACGGCCGAGAAGCAGTGCGGCCAGTGGTCGCGGCCGTCGCGGCCCGCCCCGGCGCCGCCGACCACGCTCTGGCCGACCCGGGGCGTGCGGCCGAACTCGCCGGTCCAGACGACCAGGGTCTCGTCGAGCATGCCGCGCGCCTCCAGGTCATCGAGCAGCGCCGCGAACGCCTGGTCGGCGACCGGCATCAGCCGGGTCTTCAGGTCGACGAAGTTGCGGTTGTGCGTGTCCCAGTACACGCTGACGTTGGCCGTGCCGTCGTTGGGCCAGAAGACCGTCACCAGCGGCACCCCGGCCTCGACCAGCCGCCGCGCCTGCAGGACCGACTGGCCGTGCGGGTGGCGACCGTAGCGGTCGCGGAGCCGGGGGTCCTCGCGGGCCAGGTCGAAGGCGGCCAGGGCCCGGGGGTCGGTCAGCAAACCATAAGCGCGCGTCTGGTGCGAGTCTAGCACACCGGCGGTGCCTGCGTCCCAGGCCGCTCGCGCCTGCGCCTCGACGGCCCCCAGCAGCCGGCGGCGGTCGTCCAGGCGGTCGGGCCCGACGCCGTCGGGCAGGCCGAACGAGCCGACGTGGTAATCGGGGCGGTTCGGGTCGTCGTCGATCGTGAACGGGTCCAGCGCCCGGCCCAGCCAGCCGGCCCCCTGGCCGTGGCTCTGCTCGACGAACCGGGGCGCGGCGTCGGGCACCGTGGGCCGCAGCTGCACGAACGGGGGCAGCGGCGTGCCCCTCGGGCGGCGGTCCAGGTGGGCCCGCACGGCGCCAAAGTGCGGCCAGTCCTCGCCGAACTCGCTGTCGGGCCGGGGGATCGGGCGGCCGGTCAGCAGCGCGTGCGTGGCCGTGGTGTGGTTGACGTCGGCGTGGTGCAGCGACCGGACGATCGCCAGCCGGTCGGCCCGCACCGCCAGCCTGGGGAAGTGCTCGGAGATCTGCACGCCGGGCACCCGGGTGGCGATCGGCCGGAACTCGCCGCGCACCTCCAGGGGGGCCTCGGGCTTCAGGTCCCAGGTCTCCTGCTGCGCCGGGCCCCCCCACATGAACAGCAGGATGCAGGCGCGGGCCCGGGGCGCCGGGGCCCCCGCCGCGACCGCGCGGGCCCGGCCGGCGAGCAGCCCCGGCAGCCCGAGCCCGACGCTCGCCAGCGCCCCGGCGCGCAGCAGCTCGCGGCGGCCCGGGAGCGGGCCGGCGGCGTGAGTGGGTGCAGGCTTGGGCGTCCGCATGCGGCTCGGCTCCGGGGCGACCGATGACCTGGCCGGCCTCGTCCCCGAGTACGT
>CAZUZD010000148.1:0-14309 GCA_964624465.1 uncultured Isosphaeraceae bacterium | reverse complement strand
AGTCCGGGCGGAGCATAGCACGCTCCGGGCCCCTCAACAAGCGAGTGATCAACCATCAGCACGTCCATGGGACGTCGACCACGGACGAGCGTCCCGAGCGAGCCGTGCCGCCTGCGTAGCGGCCTGCGCGGCGGCGTCGCGACCGCTGCGCGGGCCGGGGCCGCCCGGCGGCGATCCGGCCCGATCCGGGGCCCAATCTGGCCGGGGGACCGCGGGTCGCGCCGGCTCGGCACTGACGTTGCAAGGTCCGCCCCGATGACCGGGTGGCGAGCGGGGTCGCGTGGCGCGACCGCAGGCCGCTCGCCGCCGAGCCGGACCGCGCGGCCACTGCCGCCGGTCCAGGAGAGGGAGATCAACGGATGACGCGACACCGCACGCTCCAGTCGTTCGCAGTGCTGGGCCTGGCCCTGACCGCCAGCACCGCCGGCGCCCAGGTGGCCCCCGGCACGGCCCCGCCGCCCGCGACCATTCCCGCCCAGCCCGCTCCGGGCCAGGTCGCTCCGGGTCAGGTGGCCCCCCGCCAGGTCGTCCCGGGTCAGCCCGGCGCGGCCATCCGCCCCGGCCAGCCCGCGGCCCGGCCGATCGCCGGCCAGGCGGCCCCGGCGCGAGCCGGCCAGCACCAGGAGATCGACCTGCCGGGCCCGATCGACAGCCTGCAGGACGTCCAGGACTCGCTCCGCATGGCCTTCATGATGGCCGACCAGGACCACGACGGGCAGCTCTCCCAGCGCGAGGTGACCGACGCCGCCAACATGGCCGTCGGCGGCCTGTTCTTCGCCGCCGACGCCAACGGCGACGGCAGCCTCAGCCGCGAGGAGGCCCAGCAGGTCCGCGAGCGGATCGGCCGCCAGTACCCCGCGCTGCGGGTCGCCCTGCAGCGGGCCAAGGCCGAGAAGGCGCAGGACGGCGACCAGGCCGCCTCGAACCCCGCCCGCGCCGTGGCCAACCTGCTCGACGCCGACAATGATCAGCAGATCAAGGCGTCCGAGCTCCGCCAGGGCGTCGAGACCATCGTGCAGGGCGGCTTCCAGGCCATCGACACCAACCGCGACAACCAGCTCAGCCCCAACGAGCTGAACGCCGCCGCCTACGGCCTGGCCCGCGCCGGCCTGCAGGCCGCCTTCCAGACCGCCGACGCCGACCGCAACGGCAACCTCAGCCGCGACGAGTTCGACAAGGCCCTGGTCGAGCCCGGCCACACCGTCTTCGCCATGCTCGACGTCAACCAGGACGAGCAGCTCTCCCAGGAGGAGCTGAACCGCGCCGGCGAGGTCATCGCCAGCCGCCTCCAGATGTTCCGCGTCCCCCGCGGCAGCAACTCGATCGACCGCGTGATCGATCGCGCCACCACCGCCGGCCCCGACGCCCAGCCGGCCCAGGCCACCCCGCGCCAGCCCTGACCCGCCGCCGGCCCACCCCTCCGGGCCGGACCGGCAGGTACACCTGCCAACGCACGACGGGCCGCTCGCCTCGACCTCCGGGTCGATGCGGGCGGCCCGCGGCCGTTTCCACGGAATCGAGCGTCGACCCCGGACCGCTCAGCCGGCGCGGGCGGCGTCGAGGATCGCCTCCAGCGCCCGCATCGTGCCCACGCCGGTCTCGGCCGGGGCCACCAGGCGGCCGGCGGCGACCGACGCGGCGAAGGCGTCGACCATGGCGGCGTACTGGTTCGTGCCCGCGAAGCTCAGCTCGCGGGAGCCGTCAGCCGTGGTCAGCACGGCCGTGGGCCGCTCGGGCGGCAGGTACGCGTCGGGCACCACGATCGTGCCCGTCTCGCCGACCAGCTCGTACACGCAGCGGAACGGCTGCTCGAAGCTGCAATCGATGACCGCCAGCACGTCGCCGGGGAACTTCAGCGTGGTCGTCAGCGACAGGTCCACGCCGCGATCGCTGAAGTGCGCCAGGGCCCGGATCTGCTCAGGCTCCGAGCCGGCGAAGAGCCGCGCGGTGCTCACGCCGTAACAGCCCACGTCCCAGAGCGCCCCGGCGCCGCGGCCGGGATCGAGTCGCCAGTCGCTCCGGTCGATCACGAACGAGAACGACGAGCGGATCAGCCGCAGCGCGCCGATGGCCCCGTCGGCAACGAGCTGCTGCACGGCCAGGGTGCGCGGCTGGTGCCGCCACATGAAGGCCTCCATCAGCACCCGACCGTGGCTCGCGGCGGTGGCGGCCATCGCCTCGGCTTCGGGGGCGTCGAGGGCCAGCGGCTTCTCGCAGAGCACGTGCTTGCCGGCGGCCACGGCCGCGTCGGTCCAGGGCCGGTGCAGCTCGTTGGGCAGCGGGTTGTAGACGGCGTCGATCTCGGGGTCGGCGATCAGCTCCTCGTACGAGCCGTACGCCCTGGGGATCGCGAACTCCTGCGCCCAGGCGCGGGCGGTCTCGACGCTGCGGCTCGCAATGGCCGCCAGCGTGCCGGTCGTCGAGCCCTGGATGCCGGGGATCAGGCCGCGGCGGCTGATGCGAGCGCAGCCCAGGATGCCCCACTTCAGGGGGCGGCTCGGGGTCGGAGTCTCGGGCATGGGAGCGGTTCCGCAGCGTGGGAGAGAGGTCGTCGCATCGGCCGCCGATTGTGGCCGATCGCCCCCCGACCGGCAAGCGCGCCGGTCAGCGGAACATCTGGCCGCGGCCGACCGCCTCGAAGGCGTTGCGCAGGTGCTCGATCCGGGGCCGCCGCGCGCCCTCGGGCCAGACGATGGCGACCACGTCGAACCGCGCGGGCACGTCGAGCAGGTCGTGGCGCCGGAGGAAGTGCAGGGCCGCCAGGGTCAGCCGCCGCTGCTTCTCGGGCGTCACCGCCTCGGCCGGCGCGCCGCGGCGCCGGGTCTTGACCTCGACGAACACGAGGCGGTCGCCGTCGCGCGCGATCAGGTCGACCTCGCCGGCGCCGGTGCGGTAGCCGCGCGTGACGATGCGCAGCCCCTGGCGGCGCAGGTACCGCGCCGCCAGCCGCTCGCCGCGATCGCCGAGCAATCGCCCCAGCCAGGCTCGCAGCGCGCGGGGGCTCAGGGCCATGCGCGCCCGCGCCGGGCCGAAGGTGGGATTCGGGAGCCGGGCGTTACTGGGCGCCCAGGCTGCGCTCGATCTCGCGGGCCTCGCTGCTCCAGGCGCCGGAGGGCCGGGGCTTGAAGAACCCGCGCAGCTCCTCGGGCTTCTGGAACGCCGGATCGGCCGCTCCCGAGGCGGGCGGGTCGTCCAGGGTCACCGGGCTGGGGCTGGGGCTGCGGCGATCGAGCAGGTCGCAGCCGGCCAGGGCGCCCAGGGCCAGCACGAGCAGGCCGCCGCCCAGGCGGGCCGGGCGCAGCGACAGGATCCGGGAATCGGAGGGGCTCACGGTCACACCTCGGGCCGATCGGCCGGGCACGGGACGTGTCTTGGGGATCGCCCCCGGGGCCGGTCCGTGGTGTGGTCGCTCGATGGGAGGCGCACAGCGCGGGCCGGAGCATGCCAGAACCCCCCGGAAGCGTCTAGGCCGACCGCTCGCGGCTCCCCGCCGTCGCCGGCGGAGTGGCCCCCCCGCCCCAGCCCAGCGCCAGCGCGGCCAGGCCGACGAACGGGATCAGGCCCACGACCAGGAACACCGGCCCGAACGACTGCGCCACGTCCTTCACCCGCCCGGCGATCGGGTTGAACCCCGCCGCCAGCAGGTTCCCCAGGCCGCCGAGATAGCCCACCACCAGCCCGGTGTGCGCCGGCGAGACCTCCTGGCAGAAGGCGAAGTAGTTGGCCATGAACGCGGCCGCGCCCAGGGCCATCAGGCAGAGCAGGCCGACGATGACCACGTCCCACGAGCCCCCCTCGGGCACGACCCCCACCAGCGCGCCGCCGGCGATCAGCAGCGCGCAGCGGGCCATCACCCGGATCCGCGCCCGCCAGGGCTCGACCCCGCGCGCCACGATGGCCCGAGACGTGGCCCCGCCCAGCAGGTTGCCGGCGTCGGCCATCAGGAACACCAGCGCCGTCAGGAGCCCGCCAGCAACATAGGCCAGCTTCCGGTCGGTCTGCAAATACGTCGGCACCCAGTTGACCAGGAAGTGCCAGCAGACGTTGATCGAGCACGTCACCAGCACCAGGAGCCAGAACCGCCGGAGCCGCACGATCGTCCCCAGGTCGGCCAGCAGGCCGCGCTCGCCCAGGTCGGCCATCGGCAGCAACCGGGCCGCCAGCAGGGCGCCGAACATGAGCACGGCCACCCCCCACCACACCCCCGGCAGGCCCCACGCCTTCTGATCGAACCCATGGACGCCGAGCACGCCCAGCGGCCGGCCCACGGCCACCGCGCTCCCGGCGGCGGCCGGCGAGCCATCGAGGGTCGCGCCGTGGGCGGCGAGCACCTGCATCGGCGTGTCCCCCACCGCCACCTCGGCGAGCACGGCGCCCCGCGGCACGGCCGCCCCGGGCTCGACCCGCCAGCGGTCGAGCCGGGCCGGGGTGGTGGCGCGGACGGCCTCCAGGTGGACGTCGGCCGGGCCGGCGGCATCGTCGACGGTCAGCAGCCGGTCCCCGGGCGCCACCGTCGCGCCGGCCGCCACCAGCAAGGTGCCCACCTTCCCCTCGTGCGGGGCGATCAGCTCCAGCCGCGCGTCGCCGTAGGCGAGCTCGGCGAGCACGGTCTTGCCGCGCTCGACCTTCGCCCCCGGCTCGACCCGCCAGGCGGCGAGCTGGCCGGGGATCGTGGGCCGGAGCCGCTCGGTGGTGATCGCCACCGGCGCCGGCTGCAAGTAGGCGGCGACCGACGTCGCCACCGCCAGCCCGGCCAGCGTTCCGAAGGCCAGCCGCGCGCGGGGCGAGACTGAGCGCGGAGCGCCGTCGCGGGCCGTGATCGGTTCCGAGGTCGATTGCCACTTCCGGCCCGTGGCCAGCAGCCAGACGGCGACCCAGACGAAGCCCAGCGCGCCGATGACCAGGAACGAGGGCCGCCAGCCGAACCAGGTTGTCAGCAGCGGCACCAGCAGCGGCGTGAGCACCGCGCCGACGGCGGCCCCGGAGTTGAAGATGCCGTTGCCCAGGCTCCGGTCCTTCGGCGGCAGGATGGTCGCCGTCACCCGCAGGGCGGCCGGCCAGTTGAACGACTCGCCGACCCCGAGCAGCGCCCGCAGCGCGATCAGGATGCCGAGCGTGGGCGCGAACGCCGTGGCGATGGCCGCCAGCGACCAGAACCCGACGGCGCCGGCGTAGATCCGCCGCACCTCGGTGCGGTCGACCACGAAGCCGGCCAGCACCTGGAACAGGGCGTACGTGATGCCGAACGCCGTGAGCACCCAGCCGAACCCCTCGTAGTCGATGCCGAACTCGCGCTGGATCTGCGGGCGCACCAGGGCGATGGCCTGGCGATCCATGTAGTTGAGCACGGTCGAGGCGAACATCAGCCAGCAGACGCCCCAGGCCCAGCGGCTGGCGGTCGCCCCGCTCGCGGCGGCGGTGGCCGGATCGGTGGCGGGGCTCGGCGAGTGGGGGCTCACGGGGGCGACTCCTGACGGTCGGCGATCGGGGACGGAGGGCGGGAGCACGGGCAGATCGAGGCGGGCGGGATCGGATGGCGCCTCAGCCTGCCAGATCGGCAACCGCCCCGCAACCGCCGCCCCGTCGCAGGGCGCACGACCGTCGGGACCGGCGCAATCGAGCCGCACCAGGGCGGCGCGGCCTGAATCCAGCACCGGGTCGCGGCCGATGCTCGGGACGTGTCTCTGACTCTGTCCGGGTCCACGCCCCGGGAGCCTGGCGGATGCGACGAGCCGAGCCGGGATCGGGACCACCACGCTCGTGGACCGCGACGGCGCTGCTCGGCCTGGCCGGGGCGCTCGGATTGCTGATCGCGCTGGGGCTGGGACGGTTCGTGCTCGAACGCTCGGGCAACCTGGCGTGGGACGATGCCGAGTACCTCCGCCGCGGCGTGCGGCTGGCCCGGCTGGCGGGCTCGGACGGCCTGGCGGCGGTGGGCGCCTGGCTGGGCGAGCGCCCCCGGCCGCCGTTGCTGATCGGCTGGATCGCCGCCTCCGTGCTCGCGGCCGGGCGAGCGCACCTGCCGGCGGTGCTCGTGCTGGGCGCGGTGGTGCCGTACGCACTGCTGCTGCTGGCCGCCGCCCGCCAGGCCGCCCGGCTCGCCGGGCCGGTGGCCGCGCCCCTGGCGGTGCTGGCGGTGGCGGCCTCGCCGATGGGCCTGGCCTTCGGCGCCAAGGTGATGGTCGAGACGTTCCTGGGCCTCTGGGTGCTGCTGACCCTCGCCACGGCCGCCGCGTTCGTGACCCGACCCGGACCGGCCCGCGCGGCCGCCTTCAGCACGGCGCTCGGGCTGGCGGCGCTCACGAAGCTGACCGTCGCCCTGCTCCTGCCCCTGCCCGTGCTGGCCGTCGCCCTGCGCCTCTGGGGCGACCGCAACCGCACCGACCCGGCCCGCCTGCGCGCGACGTGGGTCGCCCTGGTCGCCCCCCTGCTCCTGATCGCCGGGCCCTGGTACGCGCGCAACGTGGCGCCGGCGGTGGGGTTCGCGGCCTGGTCGTCGCGCTACAACGTCGTCGCCGAGGGCCGGGCGGTCTCCGAGCCGGTGGCGCAGCGGCTGCACGCGATGGCCGATCGCCTCGTCGGCTGGCCCACCCTGGGGCTCGCTGTCCTCGCCGGGCTGGGCGTGGTCGTCGCGCGGAGGAGTCCGGAGGCCCGCCGCGCGGAACCGGTCGGCGAGGCGCAGGTCTTCGACCGGCTCGTGCTCGGATCGGCGGCCCTGGCGGCGGGGACGCTGCTGGTCCCGAGCTACTTCGACGCCCGGTTCCTGCTGCCGATCTGGCCCAGCCTGGCCGTCGTGCTCGCCGGCGCGGTGGCCCGCCTGGCACGAACGTCGCCCCTGGCGGCCCCGATCGCCGCCGCTGTGCTGGCGTGGGGGCTGGCCGGCGCCGCCACCGAGCTGTCGCGGCAGCCGGACACGACGACGTACTGGGCCGCCCGCGACCTGATCGAGCATCTGGTCCGCCGCCACGGCGCCCGCACGGTGGCGAACCTCGGCGACTGCCCCGACTGGAACGTCAGCAAGACCGGACTCCTGAACGAGCTGCGGGCCGAGCCCGACCGCTGCTACGTGCTGTACGACCTCTCGCGGGCCGACGCCGACGTGCTGGCCGACCGCCTGGGCCGGCCCGATGCGCTGATCGTGCTCGACCCGACGGCCCTGCCCGCGCCCCTGCTGGTGCAGTCGCCGGGCCTGAATCGGGCGTACGGGGTGCTCGACCGGGGCGAGATCGACGCCCAGTTCGAGCGCCTGGACCCGGCGGTGCTGCCGACGGACCTGCCGCCGATGGCGGTCTACGTCCGGCGCCCGAGGGTCGCCCTCAGCGGGCCGCCGGGGCCGGGGACCTCGGCCGGTGCGCGGCCAGGAACTGGCGATCGATCCGGTCCTTGAGCCACATCGCGGCGCGGCCGTGCCAGTGCAGCGGCCCCCAGGTGGCCACGCCGGTGCCGTCGCCCAGGTTCAGGATCTGGAGCACCCGGCGCCTGGGACGGTAGGCCCGCAGGCGGCGGCCCTCCAGGGTCGCCAGCAGGTTGCGGCGCAGCACCGCCCCCTGCCGCACCGCGTGCACCCCGACGCGCGGCAAGGTGCAGCCTTCGAGCGCCACGGCGTCGCCGCCGCCGAAGACGGTCGGGTCGGCCACCGAGCGGAGGAACGGGTCGACCCGCAGCGCCCCCTCGGCGTCGAGCGGCAGCCCGGCGCACCGCAGCAGCGACGACGGCACCAGCCCGGTCGCCGCCACGATCAGGTCGAACGGGACCCGCTCGCCGTCGGCCAGGATCGCCGTCCCGGGCTCGACCCGCGCCAGGCCCGACCCCAGCGCGACGCGGGCGCCTCGCGCGGTGAGGCTCGCCTGCACCCGCCGCGAGATCGAGACGGCGGCGTGCGGCAGCAGGCGATCGGCCCGGGCCAGCACGGTCACGCTCAGGCCCCCGCCCCCCTCCAGACCCAGCCGGAGCGCATTGCCGGCCACCTCGCAGGCGGTCGGGCCGTCGCCCACCACCACCAGCCGCAGCGGCGCCGCCGGCGTGGCGGTGGCCAGCCGGGCCGTCAGGTCGGTCCGCAGCCGCGCCAGCTCGGCGATCGGCTTGACGGCCCGCGCCTGCTCGGCCAGGCCCGGGATCGCGTCGGTCGGGACCGCGCTGCCCACGTCGAGCGACAGCACGTCGTAGGAGACCGGCCGATTTTCGGCCACCTCGATCCGCTTCGCGGCGGTGTCGATGGCGGTGGCCACGTCCCGCACGAGCCGCCCGCCCGCCTCGGTCACGAGCTGGCCGACGTCGATCTGGTCCAGGCTGGCCGGATACCGACCGCCCAGCACGCCCGTGGCCAGGCCCGAGTACCAGAACGGCCCGGGGGCGATCAGGATCAGCTCGTGACCGCGACTGACGAACTCGTCCGCGTGGCGGAGCGTCTCCAGGTGGGCGTGACCGGCGCCGACGAGGACGACGCGGCGCGGACCGGAGTTCGGATCGAGTGACATCGCGTGGCGTCCCCAGCCCGCGCGGCGGCCCATCCCGGCGGCCCCCGCACCGCCACAGTGTACCCGGCGGCTGGCAACGGATCAGCAGGCTCTCGCAATTCGGGATTTCGATTCGACCCGCGACCGGCGGCCGGCTCAGACGCGGGCGACGCCCGTGACCCCGGCGGCGAATCCGGCCACGGCGCGGGCGAACTCGGCGTGGTGCTCGATCACGCCCATGTGCCGCGCCGGGGTCAGCCGCACCAGCCGCGCGCCGGGCACCTCGCGAGCGATCCGCTCCCCGGCGTCGGGCCGGCAGACCGGGTCGCGGTCGCCGACGACGACCACGGTGGGCGCGTCGATGGTGGGCAGGGTCGCGGTCTCGTCGAATTCGAGCATCGCGAACATGCCGCGGGCCAGCACCGCCGGCGGCGCCTGGAGGTTGAACCGGGCCACGAAGTCCACCTGGCCGGGCGACTGCGTGCCGGCGAACCCCGTGCGCTTCGCCTGCGAGTGCGCCGAGCCGTTGAAGTAGCTCAGGATGTTCGAGAGCCAGACCAGCGGCGACAGCCAGATCGTCAGGTGCAGGAGCGGCACCAGCACCGGCCGCTCGATCGCCGTGAACAGGCCGGCATACCTGGCCGTGCGCACCGGGTTGATGTACGTCGTCTCGGCGAAGACGAGGCCGGCCACGCGGCCGTGGAGCTCGGTGGCGAACCGCCGGCAGAAGGTCAGGCCGATCATGCCGCCGATGCTGTGCCCCAGCAGCACCGCCGGCCGGCCGCCGGCCACGCCGAGCACCGCCTCCAGGTGGCCGGCCAGGGTCTCGAGCCGGAAGTCGCCGTTGTCGGGCCGCTTCGACCGGCCCAGGCCGGGCAGGTCCCAGCGGATCAGCCGGAAGCGATCGCCCAGCTCGCGGCACAGGTACGTCCACTCGTCGGAGTTCAGCCCCCAGCCGTGCGTCAGCACGATCGGCGGCGCGTCCTCCGGGCCAACGACCTCGACGTGCAGCTCCGCGCCATCCGGCCGGCTCAGCCGCTGCACCTGCCCCGCCGGCGCCGGCCCCGGCGCGGGCTCGGCGTTCGCCCCGCCACTCCGCAACCTCGACGCCAGCCCCAGGACGGCCCGGACGATGAGCCCACCGGCGATCGACCAGACCAGCAGCGCCACCCCCAGCGCCAGCAGCGCCGTCGGCCCGTTCCAGCCCAGGTCCGGATCGAACCGCCACAGGTCCACGGTGCGGTCATACGCCCACGCCGAGCGGTACCAGCGCCCGACCAGCGTGATCCCCCCGCCGATCAGCCCGACGGCCAGCAGCAGGTGCAACCAGAGGGTGAGAATCAGTTGCGGCATGGCGGCATCCTCGCAGCAGCGGTGGCCCCGGCGCATCCCCCGGAGCCCTCCGCCCCGGCCGTCCCCTCCCGGTGCAACTGCCGCGCCGCCGCATCCCGAGCACGGCCCACCCGAGCGGACCCCCGACCAGGGCTCCCGGATCCGGGCTCCGCTCTGCGGAACCCGGGCACCCCGGCGGTTCCGCCCTCGACCCTTCCGCACGACGGCTCCTGGGGTGCCCGGGTCCCGCGTGCGGGGCCCGGATCCGGTGGCCTGCGAATCGTCGTCGTGACCACGCTGACGCTCAGGCCACGCCACACGGCCATGCCGTCCGAGGCGATGGGACCCGGGCTCCGGGGACGGAACCCAGGCACCCGGGCGGTTCCCCTCCCGTAGGTCGGATGAGCGGAGCGAAATCCGACGGGCTGGAGCGAGGGCCGGCATTGCAAACCCACCGCAGGAGCCGGGTCGCCTGGCCGACCGGCGAGCGCCTCCGAGGCCGTCGGATTTCGCTCCGCTCATCCGACCTACGGGACACCGGGCCCGCCGGCAAAGTCTTGGACCCGGTCCGCATCCGAGCGGCCCCCCTCCGATCCTCAGAGCGAGCGGGCGGCGCGGTCCTGCCGGGAGGGGGATGGGGGGTCGAGGGCGGCGAGGTACTGGCCGGTGTGGCTGCCGGCCACGCGGGCGACCTCGCCGGGCGGGCCCATCGCGACCACCCGGCCGCCGTCGGCGCCGCCGTCGGGGCCGAGGTCGATGACCCAGTCGGCGGTGCGGATCACGTCCAGGTTGTGCTCGATGACGACCACGGCGTGCCCCAGCTCGGCCAGCCGGCGGAGCACCCGCAGCAGGTTGGCGACGTCGGCGAAGTGCAGGCCGGTGGTCGGCTCGTCGAGCAGGTACAGGGTGCGCCCCAGCGCCGGGCGGCCGAGCTCGGCGGCGAGCTTCACGCGCTGGGCCTCGCCGCCGGAGAGGGTCGTGCTCGCCTGGCCCAGCGTCACGTACCCCAGGCCGGCGTCGTGCAGGGCCTCCAGCCCGGCCCGCACCCGGGGCACGGCGTCGAACAGCGGCAACGCCTCGTCGACCCGCAGTTGCAGCACGCTGCCGATCGAGTGCCCCTTGTACCGCACCTCCAGCGTGGGCCGGTTGAACCGCAGGCCGTTGCACGACTCGCAGGTCACGTACAGGTCGGGCAAGAACTGCATCTCGATCCGGCGCTCGCCCTGGCCCTGGCAGGTCTCGCAGCGGCCGCCCTGCACGTTGAAGCTGAAGCGGTTGGCCTTGTAGCCGCGGAGCTTCGCCTCGCGGGTGACGGCGAAGACCTTGCGGATCTCGTCGAAGACGCCCGTGTAGGTCGCCGGCGTCGACCTCGGCGTGCGGCCGATCGGAGACTGGTCCACGTCGATCAGCTTGGCGAGCTGCTCCACGCCCTCGAGCACCCGGTACGGGCCCGGCCGGGGCCCGCCGCCGTCGAGCTGCCGCCGCACGGCGCGGGCGAGCACCTGCTGCACCAGCGTGCTCTTGCCCGACCCGCTCACGCCGGTCACGCACGTCAGGGCCGCCAGCGGGAACTTCACGTCCACGTCGCGCAGGTTCTGCGCCGAGGCCCCCCGCAGCACAACCCACCCCGGCGCCTCCGCCACCCGCGCGCCGTCGGCCGGGGCCAGCCTGGCGTGCGAGTTCAGGAACCGCGCCGTGACCGAGTCGGGGCCCTGGAGCGCATCGGGCGGACCCTCGGCGACCACCCGGCCGCCGTCGGGCCCGGCACCCGGGCCGATGTCGATGACCCAGTCGGCGGCCCGGATCACGGCGTCGTCGTGCTCGACGACCAGGACGCTGTTGCCGGCGTCCCGCAGCGCGTGCAGGCTGGCCAGCAGGCGGTCGGTATCGCGCGGGTGCAGGCCGGTGGTTGGCTCATCCAGCACGTAGCCCACGCCCACCAGCCCCGAGCCGATCTGCGACGCCAGCCGCACCCGCTGCAGCTCGCCACCGGAGAGCGTGTCGGCCGGGCGGTCGAGCGTCAGATACCCCAGGCCCACCCGCTCCAGGAACGAGAGCCGGTGGCCGATCTCGCGCACCAGCGGCGGCCCGACCAGGTCCAGCGGTGGCTCGAACCTCAGGGACTCCAGGAACGTCCGGGCCTCGTGCGTCGGCACGGCCATCACCTGGTGGATGGCGCGGCCGTCGATGGTGACCGCCCTGGCCTCGGGGCGGAGCCGGGCGCCGCCGCAGCCGGCGCACACCAGCGGGGCCTGGAACGCCTCCAGCGCCGTCCGGCGCTTCTCGGACCGCACCACCTTGAGCTCGGCGTCGAGGTGCTTGAGCACGCCCGCGAACCCGCTCTCGGCGTCGCCGTCGAGCAGGCCGATCACGGCGGCCTCGGGCCACTTCGCCAGCGGCGTGGCGCGGGTGAGCTTGTGCCGCTTCAGCAAGGCCGCCAGCGCCGGCTCGTCCAGCGGAGTCTCGCCCCGCTTCGTCTCGGTGACCCAGGGGGCCACCGCGCCGGTGGCCAGCGATCGCGAGCGGTCGGGGAGCACCAGCTCGGGGTCGAAGGCGGGGGTCACGCCCAGGCCGTCGCAGGTGCGGCAAGCGCCATAGGGGCTGTTGAAGCTGAAGGTGCGCGGCTCCAGCTCCTCCAGGCCGATGCCGCAGTCGGGGCAGGCGAACTTGACGCTCAGCACCCGGTCGTCCCAGCCGCCGGCGTCGTCCTGCACGGCCAGCACGATCCCGCCGTCGGCCAGCTTCAAGGCCCGGTCGACCGACTCGGCCAGCCGGGGCCGGATGCCCTCGCGCACCACCAGGCGATCGACCACCGCCTCGATCGTGTGCGCCTTCGTCTTGGCCAGCTTCGGCGGGTCGTCGGTGATCTCGACCAGCTCCCCATCGACCCGCGCGCGGATGAGACCCTCGCGGCGGATGGTGGCGAAGACGTCGAGGTGCTGCCCCTTGCGCCCGCGCACCAGGGGCGCCAGGATCAGCACCTTCTGGCCGTCGCGCAGGGCCAGCACCGAGCGCACCATCTGGTCGGCGCTCTGGCGGCGGATCGGCCGGTCGCAGCCCGGGCAGTGGGGGATGCCGGCGCGAGCGTAGAGCAGCCGCAGGTAGTCGAAGACCTCGGTGACGGTGGCCACCGTGCTGCGCGGGCTGGCGGTGCCGGCCTTCTGGTCGATGGCCACCGTCGGCGGCAGGCCGTCGACGCGGTCGACGTCGGGCGGCTGGAGCTGGTCGAGGTACTGCCGCGCGAAGCCCGCCAGGCTCTCGACGTACCGCCGCTGGCCCTCGGCGTAGATCGTGTCGAACGCGAGGCTGCTCTTGCCCGAGCCGCTGACGCCGGTGAGCACGACCAGCCGGCCGCGGGGGATGTCGACGTCGACATCGCGCAGGTTGTGCACCCGCGCCCCGCGCACCTCGATGCACCCTTCGGCGTGGACATCCATGCGGAGCACCGATCCCGATCGCGACGGGGCCCGCCCGTTGAGATCGGATCGATCCCCGTCACCGCGAGCGGCGGGCCCGCTGCCAGGAATGGATTGCAGGGCCGCGGCGAACCGATCAGACTAACCCCACGGCCCGAGCCGCCGCAAGCCAAGCCGAGAGCCCTGCCCCCGGAGAGCACGCCGTTGCGGGTCGACCTGCTCCTGTTCGCCGTCGCCCGCCAGCGCGCCGGCCGTGGCTCCGTGGCCCTCGAACTGCCCGAGGGCGCGACCATCGCCGACCTCAAGGCCGCGCTGGCCGCGCAGGAGCCCGAGCTGGCCCCCCTGATCCCCATGCTCCTGTTCGCCGTCGCGGGCGAGTACGCCGACGACACGACGCTCATCCCCGCCGGCGCCGAGGTCGCGGCCATCCCGCCCGTCAGTGGCGGCCAGACCTGAGCCCCGACCCCGCCCACGCCGCCCGAGTCCCGCCGACCATGATCGCGATCACGACCGACCCGATCGACCCTGCCGCGCTGACCGAGCACGTGCGCTCGCCCCTGGCCGGCGCGGTGTGCCTGTTCCTGGGCACGGTGCGCGAGCTGACGGGCGCGAAGCGCACGGCAGCGCTCGAGTACGAGGCGTACCCCGAGATGGCCCGCCGCAAGCTGGGCGAGCTGGTCGACGAGGCCCGCGGACGCTGGCCGCTGGTCGAGGCGGCAATCGTGCACCGGGTCGGGCCCCTGGCGCTGGGGGAGATCGCCGTGGCCGTGGCGGTGAGCAGCCCGCACCGCGCCGAGGCGTTCGAGGCCTGCCAGTGGCTCATGGACACGATCAAGCAGGTCGTCCCGATCTGGAAGCGCGAGCGCTGGGCCGACGGCACCGAGGAGTGGGTCCACCCGGGCCTCGATCGGCCGCCGGCCTGACGCGCCGCTGTCATCGGCCCTCGTCGATCCCAGCCCCGGGCCGGTATACTCACACGTCGCCCCCGTCCGCCACTCGACCGACTCGCCGAGGCCGCCCGTGACTCACGCGCCCCCGCCGCCCGGCCCCGCGACCGATCCCGCCCCCGCCCCCGCCCCCCCCCCGCCCGGGCGGGGCGTGGAGC
>CAZUZD010000147.1:5427-14359 GCA_964624465.1 uncultured Isosphaeraceae bacterium | reverse complement strand
CGGCGTCGAAGACGTCGTAGCAGTTGACCCACACGGTGCCGGCCCGCAGCGCGTTGGCGGTCCGGTGCGCCTTGCCGATGTCGCGGGTCCACACCGCGGCGGCCAGGCCGTACTCGGTGGTGTTGGCGCGGGTGATCACCTCGGCAGCGTCGTGGAACTTGAGCACCTGCATGACCGGCCCGAAGATCTCCTCGCGGGCGATCGTCATCTCGTCCTTCACGTCGGCGAAGATCGTGGGCTGGATGAAGTAGCCCCTGTCGCCGTGGCGGTCGCCGCCGGTGACGCAGCGCGCCCCCTGCTGCTTGCCCGAGGCGATGTAGCCGAGGATCTTGTCGAACTGCGTCCGGTCGACCTGCGGCCCCTGCTCGGTCTTCGGGTCGAACGGGTCGCCGAGCCGGCGGGCGGCGGCCTTCCGGCCGAGCTTCTCGACCACGGCGTCGTACACCGAGTCCTGCACGAACAGGCGGCTGCCGGCGCAGCAGCACTGGCCCTGATTCAGGTACAGGCCGAGCATGGCGCCGTCGACGGCCGCGTCGAGGTCGGCGTCGGCGAAGACGATGTTCGGGCTCTTGCCGCCGAGCTCCAGCGTCACGCGCTTCAGGGTGCCGGCGGCGTTCCGCATGATCAGCTTGCCGACCTCGGTCGAGCCGGTGAAGGCGATCTTGTCGACGCCGGGGTGCTTGACCAGCGCATCGCCGGCCGTCTCGCCGGGGCCGTTGACGATGTTGATCACGCCCTCGGGGAACCCGGCCTCCAGGGCCAGCTCGCCCAGGCGCAGGCACGAGAGCGGGGTCTGCTCGGCGGGCTTCATCACGATGGTGCAGCCGGCCGCCAGCGCGGGGCCCCACTTCCAGGCGACCATCAGGAGCGGGAAGTTCCAGGGGATGATCTGGCCGGCGACGCCGACGGGCTCCTTGCGGGTGTAGCTGAAGTACGGGCCGCGCACGGGGATCGTCTGGCCGTGGATCTTGTCGGCCCAGCCGGCGTAGTAGCGCAGGCAGTCGATGACCAGCGGCAGGTCGCCCTGGCGGGCCTCGCTGATCGGCTTGCCGTTGTCGAGCGTCTCGAGCTCGGAGAGCTCGTCGATGTGCGTCTCGATCAGGTCGGCGAGCTTGGTCATCATCCGGCCGCGATCGCGGGCGTCGGTCCGCGACCAGGGGCCCGAGTCGAAGGCGTGGCGCGCGGCCTGGACGGCCAGGTCGATGTCGCGGGCGTCGCCCTCGGCCACCTCGGTGATCACCTCCTCGGTGGCCGGGTTGATCGTGGCGAACGACTTGCCGCCGACGCTCTCGCGCCAGTGGCCGCCGATGAGGTGCTTCGTCTGGAACGACCGGCGCGTGCTGCTCCGGGCCGGGGTCGCGGTGGCCATGCCTCGCACTCCTGGGTGGGACGCGACCGACCGGGCGGGCTCGGTCGCAGGGGAGAGACGCCGTCGGCCGCCGCTCGCGGTCGGGCGGGCCGGCGGCCGGGGGGGTGACCCACCCCGGTCATAATACGGCCGGCGCACGGCCGGTCTCAAGCGGCCTCAGCCCGCCGGCGCCGACCGGGCCACGACGGGGGCCTTCGGGCTGGCCAGGCGCGCGACCATCTCCAGCAGGCCGTTGAAGTCGACCGGCTTGGGCAGGAAGCCGTCGACGTTCATCGCCGTCAGCTCGGCCGAGCGGATCCCGATCAGGTCGCCGGTGATCAGCACCACCTTGAGGTCGGCCGTGCGGGGGTCGGCGCGGAGCCGGCGGAGCACCTCGCCGCCGTCCATGCCCGGCATCATCAGGTCGAGCAGGACCAGCGCCGGCCGGGATCGCTCCAGCGCGGCCAGCGCCGAGGGCCCGTCGTCGGCGGTCTCGACCCGGTAGCCGGCGTGGCCGAGCAGGCGGGCCAGGGTCTTGCGGCTGTTCGAATCATCCTCGACGAGCAGGATCGGCAGGCCGCCGGGGGCCTCGCCGGGCTCGGGGCCGGCCGGGGGTGTCGGGTGGGGGGCGCCGGCGTCGGCCGACATCAGCGCGGCCGGGTACTCGACCCGGAAGCTGCTGCCGGCATCAAGTCGGCTCTCGACGCTGAGCCGGCCGCCCAGCCCCTCGACCAGCCGACGGCAGATGGCCAGGCCCAGGCCGGTGCCTTTGGTGCGGTCGCGTTCGGGGTTGCGCAGCTGGGCGAACTCGTCGAAGATCCGCTCGAGCTGGGCCTCGGGGATGCCCGGCCCGGTGTCGTGCACGGCCAGCCGCAGGCCGCCGTCGGCCCCGGCGCCGGCCTCGATCTCGACCCCGCCGCGATCGGTGAACTTCACGGCGTTGCTGGCGAGGTTGCCGAGCACCCGGGCGAGCTTGACGCGGTCCCCGCGCACCGTGCGCCCCGGCCGGTCGGCCTGCCAGCGAAACTGGAGGCCCTTGGCCGCGGCCGTGGCCGACATCGGCAGGAGCGTGCGTTCCAGGAACTCGTCGAGCGGGAAGACGCTGGGCAGGTAGTCGATCTCGCCCGAGTCGAACCGGGTCAGGTCGAGCAGGTCGTTGATCAGCTCGATCAGGTTGGCGGCCACCTTGCGCATGTCGTCGGTGAGCTGGTGCAGCTCCGAGTCCTCCTCGGCGGGGCCGAGCAGGAGGCCGAGCAGCTCGGCCTGGAGGCTCAGGGCGTTGACCGGGGTGCGCAGGTCGTGGCTGACGGCCGAGAGGAACTGGGTCTTGCGGCGCGAGGCGCTCTCGGCCGCCTCGGCGGCGCGCTGGAGCGCGAACTCGGCCAGGGCCCGCTCGGTGACGTCGACGATCAGCGCCAGCGCCCCCTGGTTGACGCCGGCATCGGAGCGGGGCAGGGGCTCGAACCGCCAGTCGAGGTAGCGGATCGAGCCGGGCTCGTCGGCCCAGGGCACGCCGTCGTCGGAGTGGGGGGTGCTGGTGGCGATGCAGCGCCCGAGCGCGTCGGCCAGCGCCGGCCGGGTGGCGAACAGCTCGGGCGCCGGGGCCCCGGTGATCTCGCGCCGGACCCGGCCCAGGATCCGACGCGCCGGTCCGTTGCTGGCGCGACACACCCCCCGGGCGTCGAAGTAGGCCACGCCCACCGGCAGGTGGTCCAGCAGGGCCTTGAACTGCGCCGCCCGCTCGCCGAGCTCGGCCTCGAGCTGGAGCCGGTCGGTGATGTCGGCGAAGGTCGTGATGGCGCCGCCCTCGGGCCCGGGGAACGGGGCGGCCATCAGGTCGAGGACGACCTCGGAGCCGTCGGCGCGGCTCAGCCGGAGCGTCTCGCGGACCCGCTGGTGGTCGCGGAAGGCCCGGGAGAACGGCCGCGCGGCGTCGGCCACCGGCTGGCCGTCGAGCCCCCGCGCCGGGTGGTTCGCCAGGAACCAGTCCAGCGACGCGCCGGCCACCTCGCGCCCCAGGATGGCGCGGGCTGCCGGATTGGTCACGCTCAGGTGGGCCTCGGGCCCCTCGGCCAGCAGCACGCCGACCGAGACGGTGTCGAGGATCGTCTGGAGCTTGCGGCGCTGGTCCTCGGCCTCGATCCGCGCGGCCTGCTCGCGGCGCACGATCAGCTCGTCGCGGACCGCGGCCGCGACGATCGCGGCGAAGCCCGTGAGCGCCTCGACCACCGCCGGCTCGGGGGGGCGCCGGGCGGCATGCAGCAGCACCCCGCGGAGCTCGCCGCCGGAGATCAGGGGGAGCACGACCAGGGCCGAGATCGCCGTCGAGGGGGCCCGGGCGTCGATCCGGCCGGCCTCGGGGGCCACCGCCCGCACCAGCGGCCGCCGGCTGCGCGCCACCTGGCCCAGCTCGGTCGGGTCGGCCTCGGGGTCTACGCGGGCCAGCACGTCCCCATCGACCTGCTCGGTCAGGCCGGCGCTGGCCCGCAGGCAGAGGGTGCCGTCGGCCGGGTCGAGCAGCCAGACCCGCGCCAGGGCCGCGTCGCAGTCATAGACCAGCGTGCGCACGGCCAGCTGGAGCGCCTGGTCCAGGTCCAGGCCCCCGCTGAGCGCCGTGGCCGCGCGGGCGACGGCCTGCACGATCCGGGGCAGGTCGTTGGGCCGGTCGGTCCCGCCGGCGGCCCCGGCCGCCGGAGCGACAACCCGCAGGGTGCCCAGCAGCCGCGACGGCGGGGCGTCGGGGTCCGAACCCGGGGCGTCCAGCCGGCGCACGTCGAGCTCCAGGGTCAGCTCCGAGCCGTCGGCGGCTCGCAGCCGCAGCCGGGAGCGACCGGGGCCGGACCCGGGCGGGGCCGCGCCGCCGACCGGCGCCGGCTCGTCGGGCGTGGCGCCGGCACCGCTCGCTGCCGACTGCGCAGTGTCTTGCCGGATGGTGCGCAGCAGGATGTCCGGGATCGGCTCGCCAAGCAACGCGCGAGCGGCGGGGTTGGCGTGCTGCAGGTGACCGGAGCCGTCGCAGACGAGCACCGGTTCGGCCACCGCATCCAGGATCCACTCGCTCCCGACGTCCGACACCCTGGTCTCCCCCATGGCCACGGCGGGCCTCCGGCCCACCAACAAGGGCTTGTCATGCAAATGAAGTTCCCGACCCCGCGCCCTGTCAGGGAAAACCCGCGTCCGGCTGGACTCTCCGAGTGCAAGTCGCGTTCCAGAGGCCGTCGTCCAGGGCGCGGCCAGCGCCTTGTCCGGGGGGGCAGGGGCCCTATAATTGCGCACACTCATCTCGCTCCCGGAGGCCGAGGCCGACGCCCGGACGCGCCGTGACTGCCACCGCCCCCGCGACCCGCCGCCGGCGCCCGAGCCCGTCGACGGCCCCGGCCCCGGCGACCCTGTACCTGAGCATCCGCGACCAGCTCTACGCGGTCCGGCAGGTCGCCGCCGACCCGGCCATCGCCCGCGCGGCGTTCCGGCTCCTGAAGCCCGACGGCACGCTCTACGACGTGACCCTGACGGCCCACGGGCCGGCCTGCGACTGCCCTGACTTCGTCTTCCGCCGCGACGGCCTCGACCCGGCCGGCTGCAAGCACGTCCAGGCCCTGAGCGCCTGCGGCCTGATCGCCGCCGAACCGCCCCGGCCCCGCCCGCAGCCCGGTTTTCGTGCCCTGTAGGGTCCGCTGTGCGGACCGGCTTCAATTGGATCCGGATCGGTCCGCACAGCGGACCCTACAAGCCACCCGCCTCGCGATGCCATGCCGGCGCCGCACGGCGGGCCGTACGGAACACAGTGATCGACTCCGGACCGGGCCGCCACCGCACTCGCAGGGGGCACCGTCGTGACCGAACCGGCCGCCTCGCCTCGCCACCATCGCGGCCAGGAACCCTCGCTCCGGGAGGCGGCCGAGAGCCTCCGCGCCGGCGCCGAGCGGATCCGCGAGGGGGGCGGCGCCGAGGCCGTGGCGCGGCAGCACGAGCGGGGCCGGCTCACGGCCCGCGAGCGGATCGCGGCGCTGATCGACCCCGACGCGCCGAGCCTGGAGCTGGGCCTCTGGGCCGCGCACGAGATGTACGCCGAGTGGGGCGGGGCGCCGGCCGCGGGGGTCGTCACCACGATCGCCAGCGTCTCGGGCCGGCGGTGCCTGATCGTCGCCAGCGACGCCACCGTCAAGGCCGGCGCCTGCTTCCCGATGACGATCAAGAAGATGCTCCGCGCCCAGCGGGTCGCCGGCGAGCACCGCCTGCCGGTGATCTACCTGGTCGACTCCTCGGGCGTCTTCCTGCCGATGCAGGACGAGGTGTTCCCCGACGACGACGACTTCGGCCGGATCTTCCGCAACAACGCCGTGCTCTCGGCGCAGGGCGTCCCGCAATATGCCGCGATCATGGGCCACTGCGTCGCCGGCGGGGCGTATCTGCCCGTGCTCTGCGACACGGTGCTGATGACCGAGGGCTCGGGCCTGTACCTGGCGGGCCCGGCGCTGGTGAAGGCGGCCATCGGGCAGGACGTCTCGCACGAGGACCTCGGCGGCCCCGGCATGCACGCGGCCGTCAGCGGCACGGTCGACTACCGCGAGCCCGACGACCCCGCCTGCCTGGCGCGGATCCGACGGCTGGTCGCGTTGCTGCCCCCCGACCCCGAGCCCGCGACCGACCCCGTGGTCCCGCCGCTGCGGCCGGGGGCCGACGCCTACGAGATCGTGCGGACCGACCCCTCGGCCCAGTACGACGTGCGCGACCTGCTGGCGACGATCCTCGACGGCAGCCCGTTCGACGAGTACCGGCCCGAGTACGGCGCCACGCTCGTCTGCGGCTTCGGCCGGCTGGGGGGCCGGCCGCTGGGCGTGGTGGCCAACCAGCGGTTGCGGTCGCGACCGGCGACGGGGGGCCCGTTCCAGTTCGGGGGCGTGCTCTACGCGGATGCGGCCGAGAAGGCCGCGCGGTTCGTGCTGGAGTGCAACCAGTCGCGGGTGCCGCTGCTGTTCGTGCAGGATGTCAACGGCTTCGACGTCGGCCGCGACGCCGAGCGGTCGGGAATCATCCGCGCCGGGGCCAAGCTCGTCAGCGCCGTCAGCAACAGCATCGTGCCCAAGCTCACGCTGATCGTCGGCCACTCCTTCGGCGCCGGTCACTACGCCCTCTGCGGCCGGGCGTATGACCCCCGCTTCGTCTTCGCCTGGCCGGGGGCCCGGTATGCGGTGATGGGGGCCGAGCAGGCGGCCCGCACCATGCTCGACATCCGCCTGGCGACGCTGAAGCGGCAGGGGCAGGAACCGGACGAGCCGGCGCTCCGCGAGCTAGCCGAGTCGCTGCGGGCCCGCTACGATCGCGAGACCGAGATCCGCTACGCCGCGGCGCGGCTCTGGGTCGACGCCCTCGTCGAGCCCGAGCGCACCCGCGACGTGCTCGGGTTCGCCCTCGACCTCGCCTGCCGACCGCGGGCGACCGCGGGGTTTCCGCTCGGCGTTTTCCAGGTCTGAGTCTGACCCGAGCCCCGCCGACGCTGTGGCTCGCCGCCCGAATCCGGAGTGCACCGTCCATGTCCAGGCAGAACATCTCGACCGGCAGCAAGTGGGAGCCGATCGTCGGCTATTCGCGGGCCGTGCGGGTCGGGACCCACGTGTTCGTCTCCGGCACCACCGCCACCGGCGCCGACGGCCAGATCGTCGGCGAGGGTGATGCCCACGCGCAGACGGTCCAGGCGCTCAAGAACATCGAGACGGCGCTCAAGGCCGCCGGCGCCAGCCTGACCGACGTCGTGCGCACCCGCATCTACTGCACGAACATCGCCGAGTGGGAGCCGGTCGGCCGGGCCCACGGCGAGTTCTTCGGCGCGATCCGCCCGGCGACCGCGATGGTCGAGATCAGCCGCCTGATCGACCCGAAGATGCTCGTCGAGATCGAGGCCGACGCCCTGGTCGGCGAGGCCTGAGCCCGAGTTCCGCCCGCCGGCACGCCACGTGCCGGCGGGCCCCCCACGGGCCGCCCCCCCGGCGGCCAGGCCCGAACGGGCCCCGGGAGGCCGGGTCACATGACGGACCGGGAACTGCCAGCCGGCACCCCCTCGCACGCCAGGGCCCGCTCCCTGCGCGTGGCCAATGGCGCCGGCTTCTGGGGCGACTCGATCGACGCCCCGGTGCGGCTGGTCGAGTCGGCCGACTTCGACGTCCTGACGCTCGAATACCTGGCCGAGCTGACCCTGGCGATCCTGGCTCACGTGCGGTCGAAGGACGCCCGCGCCGGCTTCGTCACCGACCTGCCGCCGCTGCTGGCCAGGCTGGCGCCGGCGCTGCGGGACCGGCCGGGGCTGACGATCGTCACCAACGGCGGCGGCCTGAACCCCGAGGCCTGCGCGGCCGCGTGCGCCTCGGTCGTCGACCCGGCGCTGCCGATCGCGGTCGTCGAGGGGGACGACCTGCTCGACCACCTCCCCGGCTGGATCGCCGACGGCGCGACGTTCCCGCACCTGGAGACCGGCCAGCCCATCGCCGCGATCGCCAACCGGCTCGTCTGCGCCAACGCGTACCTGGGCGCCCGGCCGATCGCCGAGGCCCTGCGGCGGGGCGCGCGGCTGGTGCTGACCGGCCGGGTGGCGGATGCGTCGCTGACCCTGGGGCCGGCCGTGGCGCACTTCGGCTGGGCCTGGGACGACTGGGACCGCCTGGCCGGGGCCTCGGTCGCCGGCCACCTCATCGAGTGCGGCGCCCAGGCCACCGGCGGCCTCTGGCACGACTGGGAACACGTGCCCGACCTCGCCGGCATCGGCTACCCGATCGCCGAGCTGGCCGCCGACGGCTCGTGCACGCTCACCCGGCCCGATGGCTCCGGCGGCCTGGTGACGGTCGGCAACGTCGCCGAGCAGCTCGTCTACGAGATCGGCGATCCGGCCGCCTACCGCACGCCCGACCTCGACGTGGACCTGACGACCGTGGCGCTCGCCCAGTCCGGGCCCGACCGCGTGGCCGTCACCGGCGCCATCGGGCGACCGCCCACGGACCAGTACAAGGTCTCGGCCGTGTACCGCGACGGCTGGGCGGCCACCGGCCTGCTCGCCGTCACCGGCCGCCAGGCCGAGGCGAAGGCGCGGGCCGCCGGAGCGATCGTGCTGGAGCGGGTCCGCCGCGCGGGGTTCGAGCTGGACCGATCCCTGGTGGAGGTGCTGGGCGCCGGCGACGTGGTGCGCGGCACCGTGCGGCCGGCGGCGCCGCCGTTCGAGGTGGTGCTGCGGATCAGCGTGCGCGACCCGCGCCGCGAGGCCGTGGCGCGGTTCTGCCGCGAGCTGGCCCCGCTGATCACCGCCGGACCCCCCGGCCTGGCCGGCTACGCCACCGGCCGGCCCGAGCCGCGACCGGCCTTCGGCTACTGGCCCACCCTGATCCCCAAATCGCTGATCAACCCCGGCGTCACCGTGCGACCGGCCGGCGCCTGGTCGGTCGAGCGCCGCAGCTCCAGCTCCGGGGAGGCCTCCCGGTGAACGCCAGCGCCACCACCGTCCGGCTCGGGGATCTGGCCCACGCCCGCAGCGGCGACAAGGGGGACGGCGCCAACATCGGCGTGGTGGCCGACGACCCGGAGCGCTTCGCCTGGCTC
>CAZUZD010000147.1:0-5417 GCA_964624465.1 uncultured Isosphaeraceae bacterium | reverse complement strand
GCCCTGGCCCGGTTCTTGGCGCCGCTGGGGGTCGAGGCCGGGGCCATCCGCCGCTACGAGCTGCCGCTCATCCGGGCCCTGAACTTCACGATCGCCGGGGCCCTCGACGGCGGCGCCAGCGGCTCGCTGCGGCTCGACACCCAGGGCAAGGCGCTCGGCACGGCCGTGCTGGAGCTGCCGATCCCCCGGCCGCCCTGGCTCGAACCGGACCACGGTCACGACGCACTCCAGGAGGCCGGCGACCGATGAGCACCGCGAGCCCCCTCGTCGAGCGGACCGACCACGGCCCGATCGCCGTGCTGACCCTGAACCGCCCCGAGCGCCGCAACGCCCTGTCGCGGGGGCTGATCGCCGCGCTCTCGGACGCCTTCGACGCGATCGAAGCCCACCCCGGCGTGCGCGCCGTGGTGCTGGCGGCGCACGGCCCGAGCTTCTGCGCCGGCATGGACCTGAAGGAGGCCAGCGCCCGCGACCCCGACACGCCCGAGGCCAGCCGCGCGGCGGTGGCCGACACGATGGCCATCGCCGACCTGATCGACCGCGTGCACCGGTTCCCCCGCCCGGTGGTGGCGGCCGTCGCCGGCGACGCCCTGGCCGGCGGCGCCGGGCTGGCGCTGGCCTGCGACCTGGTCGTGCTCGCCGACGGGGCCCGGATCGGGTTCCCCGAGGTCCGCCGCGGGCTGGTCGCGGCCATCGTGCTCCAGGACCTGGTGCGGCAGGCCGGCGATCGGCCCGCCCGCGAGCTGCTCCTGACCGGCCTGCCGATCGACGCCGACCGCGCCCTGGCCTGGGGACTGGTCAACCGCGTCGTGCCCGCCGCGCGGTGCCTCGACGCGGCGCTGGCGCTGGCCGCCGGGGTGGTCGAAGGCGGTCCGGTGGCGCTGGCCACCACCAAGCAGTTGCTGGACGAGTCGAGCCGGCGGCCCAACGATCTGCGCGGCGCCGCGGCCGTGAGCGCCGTGGTCCGCGACTCCGACGAGGGGCGCGAGGGCATGCTCGCCTTCCTCCAGAAGCGGCCCCCCCGCTGGGCCACCGCCGCCGACCGGCCGCCGTCGAACCCCTGAACCCGTCCGCGACACCGTCCTGCATGGCCACGCCCGGAGGGACGAGCGATGTCCGAGTCCCGCGAGTGCCAGCCCTGGGTCGACGGCCTGACCGTCGGCGCCGTGCTCCGCCACACCGCCGGTCGGTTCCCCGACCGTGACGCCGTCGTCTTCCCCGCGCTCGGGCTGCGGTGGAGCTGGTCCGAGCTGGACCGCCGCGTCGACGCCGCCGCCTCGGGGCTGATCCGCCTGGGCGTGGCGGCCGGCGACCACGTCGGCCTCTGGTCGATGAACGCGCCCGAGTGGGTCGTCACCCAGTTCGCCGTCGCCCGCATCGGCGCCGTGCTGGTGAACGTGAACCCCGCCTACCGGCTCCACGAGCTGGAGCAGGCGCTCGGGCAGGCCGACGTGCAGACCCTGATCGTCGGCGCGCCGTTCAAGACCTCGAACTTCGTCGGCATGATCGCGGCCATCGTGCCCGAGGTGGCCGCCGCCGCCACCGATGGCGACTGGCGGAGCGAGCGGCTGCCGAAGCTCGGCCATCTGGTCGCCATCGGCGACCGCCCGGGCCCCGGCTGGGTGTCGTGGGAGGCGCTGGCGAGCGGGCCAGTCGCCGCCGGGCTGGCGGGGCGCGAGGCGGCGGTGGCGGCGGGCGACGTCTTCAACATCCAGTTCACCTCGGGCACCACCGGCCTGCCCAAGGGGGCCATGCTCACGCACCGCAACGTGCTGATGAACGCGTATTACATCGGCCAGCGGACCCGCTACACCGAGCACGACCGCGTCTGCGTGCCGGTGCCGTTCTACCACTGCTTCGGCTGCGTGCTGGGCACCGAGGTCTGCTCGGTCTACGGCTCGGCGCTGGTCGTGCCGGCGCCGAGCTACGATGCGCTGGCGACCCTGCGGGCCATCGAGTCGGAGCGTTGCACGGCCGTCTACGGCGTGCCGACGATGTTCGTCGGCCAGCTCGAGCACCCCGATCGGACCCGGTTCGACCTGTCGAGCCTGCGCACGGGGATCATGGCGGGCAGCCCGTGTCCGCTCCCCCTGATGCAGGCGGTCATCGACGACCTGGGGGCCCGCCAGGTCGTCATCGGCTACGGCCAGACCGAGGCGGCGCCGATTATCACCATGACCGACGCCGACGACCCGATCGAGGTCCGCGTCGGCACCGTCGGCCGGCCGATCCCCGGGGTCGAGGTGCGGGTCGTGCACCCGATCACCCGCGAGGACGTGCCCGACGGCGAGGCCGGCGAGCTCTGCGTGCGCGGGCACGGCGTGATGGCCGGCTACTACCACAACCCCGAGGCCACCGCGCGGGTGCTCTCGCCCGACGGCTGGCTGGCCACCGGCGACCTGGCCCGCCGCCGCCCCGACGGCAACTACCGGATCGTGGGCCGCTGCAAGGAACTCATCATCCGGGGCGGCGAGAACATCTATCCGCCCGAGGTCGAGGAGTTCCTCTGCCACCTGCCCGGGGTCGCCGAGGTCGCCGTCGTCGGCCTGCCCGACCCCCGCTACGGCGAGGTCGTCGCCGCCTGGATCGTCCCCCGGTCGGGAGCCAGCCTCAGCCCCGAGGCCGTTCGGGCGCATTGCGACGGCCAGATCGCCCACTTCAAGGTCCCGCGTTACGTCGAGATCGTGACCGAGCTGCCCCGCACCGTCACCGGCAAGGTCCGCAAGCAGGACCTCCGCGCCCAGGGCATCGACCGCCACGGCCTCGACGCCGCCGCCCGCACCCCCACCGCCTGAGGCGGGATCGAGCTTCGCAAGACCCTCCCGCAGCCCGACGGCAGCGATCCTTCCCTACCGTGTGGCGTGGCCTGAGCGGAGCGTGGCCACGATCACGGTGGCCTCCGAATCGTCGACGTGGCCACGCTCCGCTCAGGCTCACGGCACCTCCGTCCAGGGCTGCTGGATCCGGGCTCCGCTTCGCGGAACCCGGGCACCCCGGCGGCTCCTCAACCTGACCCTCCCGCACGACGGATGCTGGGGTGCACGGGTCCCGCAACCTGACCCTCCCGCACGACGGATGCTGGGGTGCCCGGGTCCCGCGTGCGGGGCCCGGATCCAGGCGCCTCCGAATCGTCGACGTGGCCACGCTCCGCTCAGGCCACGCCACACCGCCGGTCGACGGGCGGGCGCTTCCGGGACCGTCGGATTTCGCTGCGCTCATCCGACCGACGGGAGCCCCGGATGCTCCGGCGGTTCGGCGGGCACGATCGGGCCCTGGCATCCGGCACGTTGAGCCGGCTCAGCGGGGGCCGGACAGGGGGAGGGCGAGGGCGTCGAGGTCGGGCTGGAGAGAGGCGCGGGCGCGGGAGAGGGCCTGCTGGGTGGCGGCGCCGATGGCGAGGCTGCGCTGCTTGAGCTCGGCGTCGATCGGCAGGCCCAGGCTCTCGGCGATCCGGAAGACGGACTGCACCTGCGGGTCGGCGCCGACCTGCACGCCGGCGTCGCGGCCGAGCTGGTCGGGGCGCACGGTCACGCTCCGCGAGGCGACCGGCTCCCAGCGCTGGGGGCCGAGCCGGGCGAGCAGGGTGCTGGTGACCTGCACGCTCGACAGGTCGGGCGCGATCTCCAGCGCCGTGAGGACGGCCCCGACGCGGCCCTGATCACCGAGCGCCGCAAGCTTCGGTTCGAGCGGGTCGGGCTTCGGCCGGGCCGGGGCGCCGGCGGCGGGGTCGCCCAGCAGCGAGCCGACAAGGTTCGACAGGTCACCGCCGCCCGCACCGCCGAGCAGGCCCGCCAGGTCGCCACCGGCACCGCCGCCGAGCAGCTTCGCCAGGTCGCCGACCCCGCCGCCGAGCAGGTTGGGGGCGGCGTCGGTGCCGGCGTCGGGCAGGACGAGATCGCCGTAGCGGACGAACCGGCCGGTGCGGTCCTGGCCGACCTCGGTGGCGGCGCGACGGGCGAGCCAGCGGGCGTCGGTCTCGATGGGCGTGGGCAGCAGGTCGTCGAGCGCGACGGGCTCGGTGCCGGCCACGGGCAGGCTGCGGCCCTCGAGCGCCGACTTCAGGTCGGCGGCGGCCATCGTCTCGACCTCGGGGAACCGGGCGCGCCAGCCCAGGCGGAGCAGGCGGGCGGTGGCGGCCGGCCGGCGCTGGAGGGCCTTCACGTCGCGGCGGGGCAGGGCGACCATCATCAGCGGGGGCAGGTCGCCGTCGGGCTCGAGGGTGCGGAGGTGCGCGGCCTCGGAGGTGAGCTCGTTCAGGAGCGAGTCGGTGCGGGCGGCCTCGGCAGAGAGGTTGCGGGTGCGGTCGGCGATCCAGGCGTCGAGCCGCGTCAGCCGCTCGGCGCGGGCTCGGGCCATCCAGGGGGCCTCGGCGGCCCGCCAGGCGCGGGCGCGGTCGGGCAGCTCGGCCTCGGCCCAGGCGCGGCGGACGATCAGGACCAGGTTGCCCCGCTGGTTCGGATCGACGACCAGGCCGCGGACCACGGCGCCGTCGGCCAGGGTGATGTGGTCGGCCACCCCGTCGGCGGCTGGCGGCTCCTGGCCGACGAGCAGCATCCCGGCGAGTGTCAGGCTCAGGACCCCCATGGTCGGGCCTCCAGCGGTAGAATGGAGCCAGTGGCGCGGCGTCCTGCACGGGAGACGGCCGCCGCTGTGGCTCGTGACAGCCCAGGCGGCCCGACGGGTCTCCGGGATGGCGGCCGCCAGGGGAATTCTAGCGAACCGGAGCCGATGGCCATGGCACGAATCCGCTGGGTCGAGGAGTCGGAGGCCACGGGCGACGCCGCGGCGGCCTACGCCGACTGGTTCGCCGCCAACCCCGGCCGGCCGGCGATCCCGGGCATCCTCAAGTGCCTCAGCCTCCGGCCCGACTTTTTCCGTGACGTCGTCGACGTCTCCCACCGCATGCACTTCTCCGAGGGGCACCTCACGCGCCGCCTCAAGGAGATGATCGCCACCTACGTCTCGGCGCTCAACCTGTGCCCCTACTGAACGGGCTCGCACGCCGCCTTCCTGCAGTTGCAGGATTCCGACCCGACCCTGATGGCGCTGGCCCGCGCCGACCTCGACGCCGCCGGCCTCTCCGAGGCCGAGCGCGGCCTGCTCGACTTCGTGCGGCTGGTCACCCAGCACGCCTACCGCACCACCGATGCCGACGTCGAGCGCCTGCGCGCTCTGGGCTGGACCGACGCACAAATCGCCGAGTGCGTGTACATCACCGCCCTGTTCGCCTTCTTCAACCGCGTGGCCGACGCCTTCGGCCTGGAGTCGCCCAACCCCCTGGGCCGGTTCGACGACCCGCCCGCGCCGGCGGGCGACCCGGAGCCCGCGCCGTGACCGTTCCGGAGCTCGACCTGACGCCGCTGGGCGACCGCGCCTGGCTGGCCCGGTTTGCCGACGAGGCGACCGCCGCCGGCTGG
>CAZUZD010000146.1:0-14547 GCA_964624465.1 uncultured Isosphaeraceae bacterium | reverse complement strand
ACGGCGGCATCGGCGCCGTCATCGGCCACGAGATCGGCCACGGCTTCGACGACCAGGGCTCGAAGTACGACGGCGACGGCAACATGAAGGACTGGTGGACCGAGTCCGACCGCAAGGAGTTCGACGCCCGCGGCAAGAAGCTCATCGAGCAGTACAACGCCTTCGAGCCGGCCCAGTTGCCCGGCCAGAAGGTCAACGGCGCGCTCACCATCGGCGAGAACATCGGCGACCTGGGCGGCCTGACGATCGCGCTCAAGGCGTACCAGCTCTCGCTGGCCGGCAAGGAGGCCCCGGTGATCGACGGCCTCACTGGCACCCAGCGGTTCTTCATCGGCTGGGCCCAGGTCTGGCGCGGCAAGAACCGCGACGCCGAGCTCCAGCGCCGGCTGGCCACCGACCCGCACTCGCCGGCCGAGTTCCGCTGCAACGGCGTGATCCGAAACGTCCCCGAGTTCTACGAGGCGTTCGGCCTCAAGCCTGGCGACAAGCTGTACCTGGCCCCGGCCGATCGCGTCACCATCTGGTGATCCGGCCCGCACAGGGAACGACCCATGCGGCGGCGATGTGCGGGCTTCCGGGCCTGGCGCGTCGCCGCCGCGGTCGTTTCCGGGCGGGCGATTCCTGGGATTCCTGGTCGGGACGCTCAGAAGTAGAGCTGGGCCCGCATCCAGAACTGGTCGCTGACGCCCTGCATCGGGACGCCAGGCCCGAGGAACACGGGGTCGCCGAAGCTGGCGTGCTCCCAGTCGAAGTACAGCTTCAGGTAGCGATTCAGATACCAGTTGACCCCCAGGTCAAACTGCACCGCCCGGTTGCTCCAGAGGTTCGGGTCGGAGAGGCCGGCGGTGAAGACCTGGCGATTGATGTCGACGCCGCTGATCCGCGCGAAGGGCTCGATGGCACCCGGCCCGCGCTTGCCGGCCCTGAGGCTGAACGGCCGGGCCGGGGCGAAGTTCGAGCGATCCTCGGCCGACTCCCCGGTCAGAAAGTACGACGCCTGGACGTTGAACCCCCCGACCAGCAGTCCGACCGGCTGGCGGCCGGCCGCGGCGTAGTTCACGACGCCGGCATCCCAGCTCGCCAGGGCCGAGAAGCTCCCCAGGGTGTACAGGGCGTGCAGCTCCCAGAGCGCCCGGGGGCCTCGCTCCCGGACGTTGGGGTTGAACGCAAGGAACGGCACGGCCGCCTGGTTCGCGCCGGTCTCGGCGCCCAACACGTCGCTTGTGGCATTGAGTGAGGTGCGGAAGACGTTGGGGACCAGCGGGTTGTCCTGGGTGCCCCAGTCGGCCGAGCCGCCGACATTCAGGCCGTCGAGCAGCCCCTTCGAGCCGCGGAACGGCCGGTAGTTCAGGTACGCGGTCACGTCCTTGGCGCTGTTGTAATCGAAGTAGGAGTTGCGGGGGCCGTCGAAGATGCCCACGGCGTACTCGAGCTTCTTATCGAACAGCTCCCCCTTTGCCATCGCCCCAATCTGGCGATTGAGGGCGAAATTCACGTTGAAGATCGAGCGCTCGGGGGCCAGCAGCGACCAGCCGTCCAGGGTGTAGAACTCGTAGGTGTATGGCACCTTGTAGCGACCGATGCGGAACTGGAGCCGGGGGTCGACGTTCCAGTCGATGTAGGCGTTCAGGACGTCGAAGTTGCCCAGCGAACGCTGGATCGAGATCTGGTACTCGATCGGCTTGGTGATCCGGCCGTCGAAGGTCAACCGCACCCGCGGCATGAACAGCCCGCTCTCGGCGTAGCCATTGCCGTTGTTGCGGTAGATCCGGGCGTCGGCCTGGACGAGCCCACGGACGCGGAGCGAGAACTCGCGATCCTCGTCCTCGATCCGGAAGCCCTTCTTCTCCTGGTCGTAGGTGGCCTTCAGCGCGAGCGGCTTGAGCCCGCCTGTCCTGGGCCGGAGAGCAGAGGCCGCGCCGGGTTCGACTCCGGCGGTCCCCGGGGGCGAGGTGTTCACCCCGATCCCGACTCCGGGCGGCTGGCTGGCTCCCCTCACGGTGCGGGACAGCTCGTCGTACTGCTTCGAGAGCTTCTCGAAGTCCGCCCGCAGCGTCCTGGCCTCGCCTAGCTCCTCGACGAGCCGGGCGTTGGTGGCCTCGAGCTGGTCGAGCCGCTTCAGGAGCGCGTCCAGGCTGGCGGCTGTGGCGGACGCGGTGGCCTCGGTCGGCGGGGGCACCGCCACGGCAGGGCCGTCCTGGGCGCTCGCCAGGGTGGTGAACCGACCTGCCAGCAGCAGCACGCCCGGCAGGATCGGAAGCCAGAGGCGCGAGGTGCGACGGCGTGTGCCGGGCAGCCGGGGCCGATCGGATTCGTGCTGAGCCAAGGCGATCCCCTTCGATCGATCGGCGCGAGCCCCATCAAAAGGGGTATCGGCGATCTGCTCGGGGGGACTGGAGGGATTTTAGCGATCGTCTGGTCCCGGTCCCGGATCGGGCCGTCCCGGCTCCAGACTCCGCAGCTCCCGGCGCGCGGCCCTGGCCAGCGCGATGCTCACGACGAGCGTCGCCAGCAGGCCCAGACCCAGGAGGAGCCACTCGGCCGGGCTCCGCGTCGCCCCCCGGGCGGCACCGACCCCGAGCCCGCCGGCGGCTCCCAGGCCCACGTAAAGGACCGTCCCCGGGAGCATGGCCACCAGGCTGGTGAGCACGCACGGCCAGAACCCGATGCCAGTCAGCCCGTACAGGTAGTTCTGGACGTTGAACGGCACCAGCGGCGAGAGCCGCAGCAGCGCCACGAACCACCAGCCCTGCTCCGCGATCGCCCGGTCCATGGCCAGGAACCGTGGCGTGCGAGCGACCCGACGGCGGACAGCGTCGCGGGCCAGGTAGCGGCCGATCAGGAACGCCAGCGCCGCGCCCAGGTTGGCGGCGACGGTCACGATGATCAGTCCAACGACCGGCCCGAACAGGGCGCCAGCGGCCAGTGTCAGCGGCGAGGCGGGCAGCATCAGGAGCACCGCCGCCACGTACACCGCGGCGAAGGCCCACGGGTGCCCCTGCGTCGCTCGGGCCTGCCGCCCCATCCAGTCGGCGATAGCCGTTGGGCCGGGGATCGCGCCAGCGGCGCAGGCGGTGACCAGGGCCAGGATCACCAGTCCCATGCCCAGCCCGAGCGTCAGGCGAGGTCTCATCGGCCCTCGACCGGTTCGGTGCCCGGACGACGCGGGAGCAGCCAGCAGGAGTCGTGCGGCTGCATGCCGATGTGAGGGTAGTACGTGCGCGCCTTCGGCGCCGCGAGCAGGATCAGCATGGTGCCCAGCCCGGCGGCCTCGTGGGTCTGACGCACGAGCTCGCGGCCGATGCCGTGGCCCTGCGCCGTGACATCGACGGCCAGGTCGGCGAGGTACGTGCAGTAGCTGAAGTCGGTGATCGCCCGCGAGACGCCGACCAGCCGGCCCGCGATCCGTGCCGTCACGATCAGGTCGGCGTTGCGGAGCATGCCCGCGATCGTCGCGGGTTCGTCCAGCGGTCGGCGCTCGGCCAGGGTCGATCGCTCCAGGAGGTCGGAGAACTCGTCGGGGGACAGGTCGGGCTCAAGCGCGTAAGTCACGTCCATCGGTCGCCTCCAGGCGGTCGAGAAGGGGCAGCAGCTCGCCAGGAAGTTCGATCAGGTGGTTGGCCCCGGTCTGGCGGAGCTCGTCGGCCGAGCGGAATCCCCAGGTCACGCCGACGGCGACCATCCCGGCGCCGACCGCCGTGCGCATGTCGACCGACGAGTCGCCCACGTAGACGAAGTCGGCCGGGGCGATCGCCAGCTCGGCGGCGATGGCCAGCGCCCCGCCCGGGTCGGGCTTGCGGGCCTGGCCCGGCCGGTCCCCGACCACCGCGCGGAACGGCCAGCCCGGCAACAGCCGCTCGACGCACAGCGCAGTGAAGTCCTGCGGCTTGTTCGAGAGCACCGCGATGGAGAACCCCCGGGCCACCAGGGCGTCGAGCAGTTCGGGGATCCCGCGGTAGGGCCGGGTCTCGCGATCCCAGCGCCGGGCATAATCGTCGTGGAAGCCGGCGATGCAGCGCTCGATCTCCGCCGGCTCCGCCGCACTCTCCGGCAGGGCCCGGCGGAAGAGCATGGCGACGCCGTCACCGATGAACGTCCGGTAGGCCGACGCCGGGTGCGTGGGGTGGCCGAGCGCCGCGAGCACGGTGTTGGCCGAGCCGGCGATGTCGGCCAGCGAGTCGATCAGGGTACCGTCGAGGTCGAAGAGGACCGCCTGGATGGGCATGGAAACCTGGGCCATTCGGCTCGGTCAGGGGCGAGGGGTGGTGCGGGATTCGGGCGCTGGCCGGTCGTCGCGGTCGGGGCCCTCGACGAGCCCGCGGCTCTGGAGGGCTTGGCTGGCCAGCAGGCAGAGGTTCGCCCAGGCGAGCCCGACGGCCCAGCCGGCGAGCACATCCGTCGGGTAGTGCACGCCGAGGAACACCCGACTGACCCCGACCAGGAGGCTGGCGAGCATGGCCAGCGTGAGCACGTAGTGGCGCGCCCAGGGCGCCCGCATCACGCCCGAGAGCAGCGTGCCCAGCGTCAGGTAGGTGCAGGTGGCCAGCATCGAGTGCCCGCTCGGGAAGCTCGACGACGTCACGTACGAGAGGTGCGGTACGAGCGCCGGCCGGGGGCGATCGAACAGCGATTTGAGCCCCTGGCTCAGCAGCCCGCCGCCGCCAACGCTCGCCAGCAGCAGCCAGTAGGCGTGCGGGCGGCCCGACAGCAGGAAGTAGGCGCCGACGGCCGCGGTGATCAGGCCCAGGACGGTGAAGCCGCCGAGCGCTGTCAGATCACGGGCCGCCTCCGCCAGAGCGGGCGGCCCGATCGGATCGGCGGGATCGGCCGGGTCGCGGAGCGCGCGGATCACGCGGTCGTCGAAGCGCTGGCTCGATCCGTCGACCACCAGGTCGGCGATCTTGACGAAGGCGAGCACCGCCAGCAGCGCGACCAGACCCACGAGCAGCACCGCCCGGTCCAGGTCGCCCAGGCGGGCGATGGCCCGCTGCCGCCATCCGTGGTGTTCGCCCGCCATTCGCGTCACTCTCAAGGAGCCGGAGCGGGCGACCTCGCCGCGCCCGACCCATGTTCGGCGACCGGCCGCGGCGGGGTCAACCGGGCTTTCGACCCCGGGACGGAGTTCTGGCATAATGACTGTCCCACCGCAGTCGAGGCGGGCCGACCGACGCCGCATCCGGCGCCCTGGCGACCCTCGGGAGGCTCCCCCGTGCGTCCGAATCCGATCCGCTTGCTGCTCCTGTGCGCCGTCGTCTGGCCCGCTGCTGTCGCCTCCGCCACGGCCGGCGATCTGGCCCCCTGGGCCGACCCGTCGCTGCCGGTCCGCGACGGACTCGTCTGGTGGATCGACGCCGGCCGGCAGGACCGGGCCTACGCCGCCCACCAGCTCCCGGCCCCGGTCCCCGGCGGGCCGGCGATCGTTGCCTTCGATGGCTCGGGCTCGGACCGACGGCTCGACCAGCGCACCCGGGACGCCTGGCCCGCGTGGGTCGGCACCCCGGACCACGCGGCCTTCCGGTTCGACGGCAAGGACGACCGATTCGAGGGCCGTGGCTGGCCCCAACCTCTGAAGCAGTTCACCGCGTACATCGTGGCCGCCCCGCGCTCCAATGCGGGGTTCTTCCGCGGCCTGGTCGCCGGCAATGCGCTCGGCCGCAAGGATTACGAGAGTGGATTCACGATCGATCTGGGTCCTCAGCCGAGCGGCCGCTTCGACGCCCTGAGCGTCGAAGGTCGCGGCTTCGGAGGCGCCTCCGACCTGATCGCCACCGGCGGCGACTTCGGGGTCTTCCGCGTGCTGGAGGTGACCATCGGCGAGGGTCCAGGCGGGATCACGGTGCGGGTCGACGGCGAGCCGCAGGGCCGTCGCGATCGCGCTGCCGGTCCGGTCGCCGTCGACGAGCTGACCCTGGGGGCCCGGTTCTACTCCAACGAGGCGGTGCCCAACTTCGTCCAGGGGTTCTTCGACGGAGACATCGCCGAGGTCCTGATCTACGACCGGGCCCTCCCCGTCACCGAGGCCGATCAGGTCACGCGCTACCTGCGGGCGAAGCACGACGGCCTGACGACGGCGCTGGCCAGCGACCGGGCCGGCCGGCCGCTGCGGACGGTGGCCGACCCGCCGGCGGTGCAGTTCCTCCGGCCGGGCTTCCGCACCCGCGAGCTGCCGGTGCGACTCACGAACTTGAACAACGTGCGGTATCGCGCGGACGGGACCCTGGTCGCCCTGGCCTACAACGGCGACATCCACCTCCTGCGTGACCGCGACGGCGACGGCCTGGAGGAGGACGTGCAGCCGTTCTTCGAGGGCCGCGGTCGGCTCCGCAGCGCCATCGGCATGGCCCTGTCGCCGCCCGGCGACCCGCGCGGCCAGGGCGTCTACGTCGCCTCCAAGGGGAAGATCTCCTTCATCATCGACGAGGATGGTGACGATCGCGCCGACCGCGAGGTCGCGCTTGCGAGCGGCTGGGCCGAGTCCGCCCACGGCGTCGACGCCCTCGGCGTGGCGGTGGCCCCGGACGGGACCGTCTACTACGGCCTGGGCACCGAGAGCTTCACGGGGGCGTACCTGCTCGATGCCCAGGGGAAGTCCCATTACGACCTCGCCAGCGAGCGCGGATCGATCGTGCGGATCGACCCGAAGTCGAACGCACGGACGGTCCACTGCTCGGGAATCCGGTTCCCGGTCGCGCTCGCCTTCGACCCTCGTGGTGCGCTGTTCTGCACCGATCAGGAGGGGGCGACCTGGCTGCCGAACGGCAACCCCTTCGACGAGTTGCTGCACATCGTGCCGGGCCGCCACTACGGGTTCCCGCCCCGCCACCCGAAGCACCTGCCCGGAGTGATCGACGAGCCCTCGGTGTTCGACTACAGGCCGCAGCACCAGAGCACCTGCGGCCTGGCCTTCAACACGCCCGTCGCCCCGGGCGGGCCGACCTTCGGGCCGTCCGACTGGGCAGGTGATGCCCTCGTCTGCGGCTACTCGCGCGGGAAGCTGTACCGGACGCGGCTGGTCCCCGGCGCCGATGGCTATACTGCGACCTCCGAGCTGATCGCGGTCCTCCAGAAGCTGACGGTCGATTCCTGCGTGGCCCCCGATGGCTCGCTGGTCGTGGCGACCCACAGCGGTCAGCCCGACTGGGGCAGTGGGCCCGACGGGCCGGGTACCCTCTACAAGGTGACGTACGCGGATCGCGACCGACCGCAGCCCACGGCCGCCTGGATGGCCTCGCCGCGCGAGCTTCGGGTCGCGTTCGACCGCCCGCTCGGGGTCGACGATCTGAAGGCCCTGAGCGATGGGGCCGCGCTGGTGCGGGGCACGGCGGTCACGGCCGGTGAGCGGTTCGAGACGCTGCGGCCCGGTTACGCGGTGGTGGCCGCCCAGGTGTCGGCCCCGCGCCACGACCTGCCCGTCCGGGCGCTCCGGGTCGGGCCCGATCGCCGGACGGTCCAGATCGAGACCGATCCCCGACCGGGCGACGCCACGATCGGCCTGACCCTGGGCCTGGCGTCCGAGCCGAACCGACCGGCCGGCGCCCTGCCCCAGGCACCCTCTCTCGACCTGGAGGTGACGCCGCAGGGGATCGCCGCCGAGTGGCGGGGCGCGGGCGAATCGGAGGCCTGGTCCGGCTGGCTGCCCCACGCCGACCTGGCCGTGGCGCAGGCCTTCACCGCCGGCAGCGCCGAGCATGAGCGGCTCTGGGAGGCCATCCCGCGCGGCGGGACGCTGACGCTGCGGACCCGCCTGAACCTGCGCGACCTGCTCCGCCCGGCCGTGCAGCCCGGCTCGACGGTCGATGCGCCCCTGCCGCCAGAATCGGTGGCCGTGCGGCTCGAAGCCTCCGGGCCGATCCGACTCCGGCTGCCGGAGACCGGCCGGCAATTCGCCTCCGAGCCGGCGGGCGCTCGGCACCGGCTGGCCACCCGAGCGGGCGAGCTCCCGGCCGAGTCGGTGCCCGTCGAGATCGCGGTGGAGTTCCCCGCCGCCGGTGCGCCGACGCTCCAGATCGCGACCGTCACGGCCGAGGACGAGCGGACGCGGGCCGTGCCGCTCGACCGGTTCCGGCTGCCCTGGTTGCAGCCGACCACCGAGGACGCGACGCCCGAGCCGGCCGTGTCGCCGCTCCTGGCCGGCGGCGACTGGGCGCGTGGCAAGGCCCTGTTCGAGGGTCGCGAGGCGGCCCGCTGTGCCGATTGCCACACCTTCCGGGGCCGGGGCGGGAACATCGGGCCCGACCTCTCGAACCTGGAGCATCGCGACCCCGAGTCGGTGCTCCGCGACATCCGCGAGCCGAACGCGGCCATCAACCCCGATCACCTGACCTACACCGCCGCCTTGAAGGACGGCCGCGTCCTGAGCGGGATCGTGCGGAGCGAGGGGGATCGGCTGCACATCGGCGATCGCGAGGGGCGCACCGTGGTCGTGGCTCGCGACGAGGTCGAGGCCCTGCGGCCGGAGGCCACGTCGACCATGCCCGAGGGGCTGGCGCAGGCCCTGGGGCCGGACCGGCTCCGCGACCTGCTCGCATTTCTGATGACGCCGGATCTCGCCCCCGCCCCCGTGCACCGCGCCGAGGCTCCGGCCCCTCGACCCCGCGCCGAGTTCGATGCCGTGGCGGGCCCCGAGCCCGCTCCGGCCGGAGCCCCCGCCCCGCGACCGCTCCGGCTCCTGCTCGTCTCCGGGCCGAAGGACCACGGGATCGACGAGCACGACTACCCGCTCTGGCAGCGCCGGTGGAGCGAGCTCTTTTCCAGGGCGCAGGGCGTGACCGTGGCGCGGGCCGACGGCTGGCCCTCGGACGAGGCGCTGGGGGCGGCCGACCTGGTCGTGATCAACTCCGCCAATCCCGGCTGGTCGGAGGCGAAAGCGGCGGCGCTCGACGCCTTCCTGGCCCGGGGCGGCGGCCTGGTGCTGATCCACTACGCGGTCAATGGCCAGGGAGCCCCGGAGGCGTTCGCGAGGCGGATCGGGCTCGCCTGGCGCGGGGGGCAATCGAAGTTCCGTCACGGCTCGCTCGACCTCGCGTTCCCGGCGCAGGGGCACCCGATCACCGCCGGGTTCTCCGGCCTGAAGCTGGAGGACGAGAGCTACTGGGACCTGGTCGGTGACCCGGACGGGGTCGAGGTCCTGGCCACGCAGGTCGAGGACGGCCAGCCCCGGCCGCTGGTCTGGACCCGCAGCGTCGGGCGCGGCCGCGTGTTCGTGTCGATCCCCGGCCATTACACGTGGAGCTTCGACGACCCCCTGTTCCGGCTCCTGCTGCTGCGCGGGATGGCCTGGGCCGCCCATGAGCCGGTCGACCGCTTCCGGCCGCTCGCCCTGCCGGGCACCCGCGTGCTGCCGCAGGCGCCCTGATGTCAGTGGCTGGTCCTCTGAACCGTGAAGGAGCCCACGGGATGACACCGACCAAGAGTGGCCAGGATGCCCGCTGGCTGGTGCTCCTGGCCGTGCTCGTCGCGAGCCCGGCGCGGGCCGCCGACGACGGCCCGTGGGTCCGGCCCGATGGGACCGCCCGGAGCGTGCCGATGTGGGGCCACCGCGAGGGCCTGCGCATCGGCCTGGCCCCCCTGCCCGGCCCGAGGGGCCTGATCCGGGTCTACGCACCGTATCTGGGCCAGGCCCCGCACCGGGTGATCAACTTCGTCGCCGTCGAGCCAATCGTCGCCGGCCGCCGCTGCCTCTCGGAGATCGAGCCGAGTGCCCACGACGGCAAGCCGGGCCGACGGCTGCTGGCCGGCGATGGACCGGAACCGCCCGGCGACGACGCCCTCACGCGGCCGGCCCGGGGGCGGCTGGGAACCGTCGAGGGCGTGGCCACGCTCTCGGTCACCATCCACGTCGAGGAACTCTCGAACGGGGCGCGGCCCGTCGTCGTGGCGACGTTCCGGGCCGATCGCCCGCACGAGGTCGCCCTGCGCGTCGATTCGGCCGAGGGTGGGGCCCGGATGGAGGCCTGCGTGCTGACGGCGACGATGGGCAACTTCGCGCGGCTCCGGCGCCTCTGGCTCGCCGACGGGCCGGTGACGGCGGCGGCCACCTGGCCCGGGTTCGTCCCCGACGGCTGGGGCTTCTCCCCCTGGCGGGAGTGGTCCGCCGCCCGCCTGGCCCGCCGGGGCGACGACGTGCTCGTGGCCGCGACCGGCGACGAGGCCGACCCGGCGGCGGCCGACTACGACCGCAGCGTCGGCCCCGGCTGGCGCTACCAGGGCCGGCCGGCGACGCAGTGGTGGCGCTGTCGCGCCGACGAGGGGCCCCGGCTCCGGGTCAACGGCCGACGGACCTACTGGGCCAGCCAGGCGCCGATCCCCGGCGGCGTCTCGTTCGAGAACTTCGAGCTGCTGGCGCCGTTCCGGCCCGGCCAGGAGTTCCGCTTCGGCGTGACGCCCGGTGGCCCCGACGCGCTCGGATTCCACCCGGCGGTGCCGCCCGGTTGACGACTTCGACTCACGAGCCTCCAGACCGGCGGCCTCGCCATCGCCGCGTCAATCGCCCCGATCCGCAAGGGAGCCTTCCATGCCCGCGCTGCTGCTGGCCACGCTCGACACCAAGGGGCAGGAACTCGCGTTCGTCCGCGATCGGCTCCGGCGCGCGGGGATCGCCACGCTGGTGGCCGATGCCGGTTCGATCGGGCCGCCCGCGTTCGAGCCCGACATCCCCCGCGCCGACCTGTTCGGGCGGGCCGGCACCACCATCGAGGCGGTGACCGCCCGGGGCGATCGTGGCCATGCCGTTGCGATGGCCGCGGCCGGGGCGGCGGTGCTGGCCGCCGAGCTGGAGGCGGCCGGATCGCTCGACGGCGTGCTCGCGATCGGCGGCTCGGCCGGGACGACCATCGGAACGGCCGCCATGCGGGCGGTGCCGTTCGGTTGCCCCAAGGTCATGCTGAGCACCCTGGCCAGCGGCCAGACCCGGCCGTACGTCGGCGGGAGCGATGTGCTCATGATGCACTCGGTGGCCGACATCGCCGGCCTGAACCGGCTCACCCGCACCGTGCTCGCCGGCGCGGCCGACGCCCTCGCCGGGATGATCCTGGGCCGCCGTCGCGAGCCGATCGACCTCGGGCCGCCCCGGCCGGTGATCGCGGCCACGATGTTCGGCGTGACGACCCCGTGCGTCGACCGGGCCCGTCGGGAACTCGAGGCGTCGGGCTGCGAGGTGCTCGTCTTCCACGCCACCGGCACCGGCGGCCAGGCGATGGAGGGGCTCATTCGGGATGGTGCCGTCGATGCCGTGCTCGACCTGACCACGACCGAGCTGGCCGACGAACTCGTCGGCGGCATCCTCACCGCCGGCCCCGACCGCCTCCGGGCCGCCGTGCGCCGCGGCTGCCCGCAGGTCGTCAGCCTGGGGGCCCTCGACATGGTCAACTTCGGGCCCCGCGAGACGGTCCCGGAGCGGTTTTCCGATCGTCGGTTCCACGTCCACAACCCGACCGTCACACTGATGCGGACGACCCCCGCCGAATGTGCGGCGATCGGCCGGCACATGGCGGCCATCCTGGCCGGGGCGATGGGTCCGACGGTCGTGCTCGTCCCACGCGGCGGCCTCTCGGCCCTTGATGCGCCCGGCAAGCCATTCTGGGACCCCGAGGCCGACGCCGCCCTGTTCGAGGCCCTGGCGGCCGGGCTACCCGGGTCCGGGCCGGTCCGGCTGGTCGATCGCGACGAACACATCAACGACCCGGCCTTCGCCGACGAGGCGGCCCGACTCCTGCTAGCCCAGTTGCCAGCGACCGCCCCAGTCGTCGCTGCGCCCCACCGCTCCGTGTGAGGGGCGGCGGCCGGCGCGAAGCCATCCTCGGTCGGGGTGTCCGCCAGGCTCGCCCGCTCCGGCATCGCGGGATACACTGGGACCAGTCGCGGGGAGAGTCCTCGCCGAGCGGTCGATTGGAGACGCCGAGGCGTCGAGGGGGCGGGGAGTCGCCATGCGGGAATCGTTCACGCCCGGGGCCATGCGGGCGCTGGAGCGGGCCCAGGCCCTGGCGGCCCGCCGCGGGGCGTCCCTGGTCGAGCCGCTCGACCTGATCCGGGCCCTGGCCGAGGAGTCGGAGAGCCGGGCCGCGCACCTGCTCACCGAATTCGGCCTGCCTCCCGAGCAGCAGGTCATCGTGCTCGGACTCGAGCTGCCGGACCCCGAGGGCGTGACCGAGGCGAGCTGGGACGCGGTGCCAAACTCGGCCGAGGTGCGGCTCCTGCTCAGCGAGGCGACCGAGCTGGCCCGCGCCGTCGAGCGGGGCCGCGAGGTCGGCACCGAGCACCTGCTCGCCGCCGTGCTTGCCGCCCCCGGGCCGATCGCCGATCGGGTCGAGGCCGGCGGGCTCCGGCGGCTGGAGCTGATCGAACGGCTGGGCGAGCGGGCGAGCGTCGAGACCGCCCCGCTGCCGCTGGCGCCCGACATCGGGCCCCTGCAACTGGCCACGCCCGGCGAGGCGGTCGACCTGGCCCGCATCCTCGACGCCTCCGCCAACCGCGCCCGGGAGGGCCTGCGGGTCGTCGAGGACTACGTGCGGTTCGTGCTCGACGATCCGATGCTGACCCGGCGCCTGAAGGACTGCCGCCACCGCCTGGGCGAGGCGAGCAAGGCGCTCGACCTCGATGGGCAGCTCATCGCCAGCCGCGACACCCGCGGCGACGTCGGCACCCACATCATGACCGCCAGCGAGCAGGCCCGCGAAAGCCCGCGCGCCGTGCTTACGGCTAACTTCAAGCGCACCGGCGAGGCGCTCCGCACGCTGGAGGAGTACAGCAAGCTCAGCGACGTCTGGCTCTCGGGCCGGTTCGAGGTGCTGCGCTACGACCTGTACACGCTGGAGAAGCTCGTCCTGACGGCCATGACCGCGCGCCACACCCTCGACGACGCGCGGCTCTACGTCCTCGTCGGTGGCCTGCCCACCCTGGGCGACCTGACCTGGGTGGTGGGCGAGGCGCTGGCCGGCGGGGCGCAGGTCATCCAGCTCCGCGAGAAAGGCCTGCCCGACCGCGAGGTCCTGACGCGGGCCCGCGAGGTCCGCATCCTGACCGCGAAGGCCCGGGCCCGGTTCATCCTGAACGATCGCCCCGACCTGGCCCGCCTGGCCGGCGCCGACGGGGTGCACCTGGGCCAGGACGACATCATGCCGCGCGATGCCCGCAGGGTGCTCGGGCCCACCGCCCTGCTCGGGGTCTCGACCCACCAGCCCGACCAGCTCGAACGCGCCGTGCTCGACGGCGCCGGCTACCTGGGAGTCGGTCCCGTGTTTCCCAGCGGGACGAAGGACTTCGATGACTTTGCCGGCCTGGAGTATGTCCGGGTGGCCGCCGAGACGACGTCGCTGCCGTGGTACGCCATCGGCGGGATCGACGCGACGAACCTCGACGCGGTCCTGGAGGCGGGCGCGACCCGGGTGGCCGTCAGCGGCGCCGTCGTCCGGGCCGAGCGACCCCGGGTGGCCGCCGAGTCCCTGCGGGCGCGGCTCGACGCGGCCGCGGCCGGCCGTCCCGGCGAGGACTGAGCCGGCGCCTGATCCCGTGTGGCCCCCTCGAAGGACCGATCGCCATGATCCACCTGCTCCGGATGCTCCTCGTCCTCGCGGCGCTGCTCGGGCTCGGGCGTCCCTCCGCGGGGTCTGACCTGGAGCGGCGCCTCCGGCCCCTGATTGACGCCCATCAGGGCCAGGTGGCGATCGCGGTCAAGCACCTCGGCACCGGCGAGTCGTTTCGGTTCCGGGCCGACGAGCCGATGCCGACGGCCAGCCTGATCAAGCTGCCGGTCATGGTCGAGGCCTACCGCCAGGCGGGCGACCGCGTGATCGCGCTCGATCGGGTGCTGACCTTGCGGGCCGAGGACAAGGTGCCCGGTTCCGGCATCCTGACCGACGACTTTTCCCCGGGCGCCACGCTGACGCTCCGCGACGCCGTGCGGCTGATGATCAAGTTCTCGGACAACACGGCGACGAACCTGGTGCTCGACCAGATCGGGATCGGCGCGACGGCCGCGACCATGGAACGGCTCGGGTATCCGAACACGAAGCTGCACAGCAAGGTCTACCGCCGCGACACCTCGGTCTTCCCCGATCGGAGCGAGCGGTTTGGCCTGGGCAGCACGACGGCTGGCGAGATGATCGGGCTCTGCGAGGGGATCTGGCGGAAACAGCTCCTGACGCCCGAGGCCTGCGACGCCATGCTGGCGCACCTGCGGACCTGCGACGACGCCGACAAGTTCCCCCGGTTTTTGCCCCCCGGCACGAAGCTGGCCTTCAAGACGGGGAGCGTGGAGCGGGCCCGGACGGCGGCGGGCATCCTGGAGACGCCGACCGGGCCGGTGGTCCTGTGCGTGCTGACGGCGGAGAACGCCGACCGCCGCTGGGTGCCCGAGAATGCGGGCAACCGCCTCTGCGCGGACGTCGCCCGGGCAGTGTATGATGAATTCCAGATGTCGGCCGACGCGGCCCGCCCGGCGGCGGCCCCGGCCAACCCCGAACCGCCCCCTGCCCCCGCCACGACCCCGGTCCCCCCCGCCTCGCGACCCTGAGCGGCACCCTCCCTCGCGTGGAGCACGGCCGCGCCGCC
>CAZUZD010000145.1:0-14590 GCA_964624465.1 uncultured Isosphaeraceae bacterium | reverse complement strand
TGCGATCGTCATGCCACAGCCCGGGTCGGCAAGAGGTTGAGTTACACGGTCTTAGGGCGTGCGTTGGCCGGGGACCGCGGGATTGCTACAATCGGCGTCGCCCGCCGGGGAACCGGCATCGGGACCGATCTCGGTGCCAGACGCCCCCTTGCGGCCCCCCGCCCAGCCGTGTCCTTCGGTCGGAGTGCTCGCCGGATGCTGAACCAGGCGCTCAAGGAATTCGTGACCACCCGGATCCTGCCCGGCGTGCAGACCCCCGCCCAGTACCTGGGGGGCGAGCTCAATACGATCGCCAAGGACCATCGCGAGTGTCGCGGCACGGTCTGCCTGGCGTTCCCCGACGCGTATTCGCTCGGGATGAGCCATCACGGCCTGCAACTGCTTTACAGTCTCATGAATGACGAGGGCTGGGCCTGCGAGCGGGCCTTCACCCCCCTGCCCGACTTCGAGGCCGCGCTCCGCAAGTTCGAGGTGCCGCTCTACAGCCTCGAGACCTTCACGCCGCTGAACCGCTTCGACGTGATCGGCTTCTCGCTCCAGTACGAGATCGGCTACTCGAACATCCTGACCATGCTCGACCTCGGCGGCCTGCCGCTGCACGCCGTCGACCGCGGCGATGACGACACCCTGGTCGTCGCCGGCGGCCCCGGGTCGCAGAATCCCGAGCTGCTGGCGCCGTTCATCGACGTGTTCGTGATCGGCGACGGCGAGCCCAGCCTGCCGGCGATCAGCGAGGCCTGGGTGGCCCTCAAGGGCTCGGGCCTGTCCCGCGAGGACAAGCTCGCGAAGCTCGCCGCGCAGTTCACCTGGGCCTATGTCCCCCGCTTCTACGAGCCGGTCTACAACGAGGACAACATCCAGGTTGACCTGGTCCGGACCCGCGACGAGGCGCACGAGACGATCCGACCCTGCGTCGTGACCGACTTCGCCGCCGAGAGCCCGCTGCCGACCCGGCCCATCGTGCCGTTCGTGGAGACGGCGCACGACCGCATCGCGATCGAGATCATGCGCGGCTGCCCGCACCAGTGCCGGTTCTGCCAGAGCACGGTCATCAAGCGCCCGCTGCGGTACCGCACCGTCGAGTCGATCATCGACGCCGCCATGGCCGCCTACCAGAACACCGGCTACGACGAGATCAGCCTGCTGTCGCTCTCCACCAGCGACTACCCGCACTTCGAGGAGCTGGTGAAGCGCATGAGCGACGTCTTCAGCCCGCTGGGCGTGAAGATCTCGCTGCCGAGCCTTCGCATCACCGAGATGCTCAAGAAGATCCCGGCCCTGCTGGAGGAAGGCCGCCGCGGCGGCCTGACGCTGGCGCCCGAGGTGGCTCGAGACGACATGCGTGAGCAGATCCGCAAGCCGATCAACAACCAGGACCTCTACGAGGGCTGCCGCGAGGCGTTCAAGCGCGGGTGGCGGCGGGTCAAGCTGTACTTCCTCTGCGGCCTGCCCGGCGAGCGTGCAGCCGACCTCGATGGCATCATCGAGATGGCCGAGACGATCGCCCGCATCGGCCGCGAGGAGACCGGCAAGTACGCCGAGGTCACCGCCAGCGTCTCGAACTTCGTGCCCAAGCCCCACACGCCTTACCAGTGGAACGGCATGCAGAGCGCCGACTACTTCGAGTGGGCGCACCGCTACCTCCGCTCGCAGGTCAAGATCCGCTCGGTCACGGTCAAGTGCCACGACATCGACACCAGCCTCCTCGAAGGCATCCTGACTCGCGGCGACCGCCGCGTGGCCGTCGCCCTCGAAGAGGCCTGGCGCCGGGGGGCCCGGCTCGACGCCTGGCGCGAGCACTTCCAGCCCGAGATCTGGTGGCAGACCTTCCGCGACCTCGGCATCGACGTGCCCTTCTACTCGCACCGCGAGCGACCCGTCGACGAGCGGTTGCCCTGGGATCACATCCTGGTGAAGTACGGCCGCGACTACCTGGTCAAGGAGCAGAACCGCTCCGTGCTCCAGCTCGGGGCCATGGCCGCGGCCACCTGATCCGGCGTCGACTGATCCGATCGAGGGGCCGACCGGGACCGCTCACCAGGGCCCCCGATCGGCCTTGACCGCCGGCGCCGGGGCCGGCCGCGCCCGGACCCACTCCCGGCGTCCCACGATGGGTCCGGCCCGCGGAGTCCAGCGACCGTGAGTGACCGCGTCCCCCCACCGCCAGCGTCCGCCCTCGGCCGCCGCTGGCCCTGGCTCCTGCTGGCGCTGGCCCTGGTCTGGATCGGCGTTGTCCGCTGGCCGCTCGTCCTCAACAGCCGGCATCACCTCGACAGCGACCTGGCCGTCGACGGCCTGACGCTGGTCGAGGCGACCCGGGGCGAGTTCCGCTGGCACTACCCGGGAACGCCCCACATCGGCACCGCCATGGTCGGCCTTTCGCTGCTCCAGGGCCTGATCTGGGGACCGACGCCCGAGGCCCTCGTCAGCGGCGGGGTGGTCGCCTACCTGCTCCTGGCCGGCCTCACGTTCGGGCTGGTCTGGCGCACGTTCGGTCCCGGTCCGGCCTCCTGGTCGCTGGTGCCCCTGGCTTTCGCCTCCATTGGCACCGTCTGGCTCTCGGGCCGGATCACCGGCGGGCACCTGCTGGCAGCCGCCTGGCATGCCGGAGCGTTCCTGCTGCTGCACGGGTTCGTGAGCCGGGTCTCGGCCGGTCGTGCGGCGGTGCTCGGGCTGGCGTGCGGGCTCGGGCTCTGGGCCGACCAGATGATGCTCTTTTCCCTGGTCGGGCTGATCCCGGCCGCCCTGGCCGCCGTGTGGCTTGATCGCAGCCCGCTCGGGAGTCGCCTGGCCGCCGTCGCCGTGCTGTTGATCGCGCTGGCCGTCGGCTGGCTGCCGCACCTCGCGGGCCGCTGGGCCGATCCGTACGACGCCTACGAGACCCAGTTCTCGACCATCCTGACCGATCCCCGGACCGGCCGCGAGAACTGGCCACGCGCCCGGCAGCTGGCCACACAGCACGCCTGGCTGCTGGCACTCGACTGCCTGCCGCGCCTCCTGGCCGGTCACCGGCTGCCGGGCTTCCAGTCGGAGCCCGGCCCCGAGGAGCTGGGCGGACAGCCGGCCCGCGACGATCGCCCCGATTCCGGCGCGATCCCCGTCGCGACCACCGTCCTGGCGCTGACGCTGGCGGCCCTGGCCGTGCCAGCCCTGCTGGTCTCACGCTTCCACGCCGAGGATCGGGCGCGCGAGGCGGTCCGCACGGGTCTGATCGCCTCGTCGCTGGCCGTGCTCGCCATGTTCGTGCTGAACCTGAACATCTACAACTCGGACAATTACCGGTACCTGGTGCTCCTGCTCGTGCCCTGGGCCGCCGGCTTCGGGCTGCTGATGGCCGGCCTGGCGCGCCGGGGCTCCGGCGGCGGGCTGGCCGCCGGGCTGCTGAGCCTGGCGCTGGCGGGGCTCATGACCGCGGACACGGTGCGGTGGTACCGTGGGTTCGGCTGGCTCGATGCCACCGGGTGGCCGGTGCGCGTCGAGGTACCCGACCGTGCCCTCGACTGGCTGGCGGCGCACCCGGAGGTCGACGCGATCTACGGCGGCTACTGGGACGTGTACCGGCTCGCGTTCCTCACCGGCGGTCGGGTGCGCGGGGTGCCCTATGCCGGGTATCCTGACCGTTACCCCGAGGTGTCACACACCTTCCCGGGCGGGCGCCCGCGCTGGCTGCTCGGCCGCTCCGACCCGGCCGACCAGGGCTTGCGGCTGGGCCCCGGCCTGTTCAACCGGGAGCAGGCGCTCCGCGAGGGCGCGACGGTCGTCGACGACTGGCGCAGCGGCTGGGTGATCGACTGGCCCCCCGCGCCGAAGTGAGCCCCGATCTGGACTGGCCGCGACGCGACCGAGGAAGGTGCCGGTGCCGAGCCACGTGACCCCGTCCGAACCGAACTGGTCGCCCGCCCCGCCCCGCTGGGGACGCGTCGACGCGCTGGTACTCGTCGTGTGGAGCCTCGTCCTGGCTGCGTTCTTCGCCGACGTGGTCGGGTTCCGGGGCGCCCTGTTCTACTTCGACGTCACCGAGCTGAATTACCCCTATCGCGCGTTCCTCGCCGACGAGCTGCGCGCCGGCCGGTTCTCGCGCTGGATTCCCGGCCTGTATTGCGGCCACCCCTTGTACAGCGAGAGCCAGGCGGGTTACCTGCACCCGCTGAAGTACCTGCTGTACCCCTGGATGGCGACCTGGAAGGCGTTCAACCTCGACACGGTCCTGTCGGTCTGGCTGGCCGGGCTGGGGACGTACGGCTGGCTGAGGCGCCACGTCGGGCCGGCCGGCGCGATCACCGGGGCCACGGTCTTCGCGCTCGGCGGCTTCACCTGGGCGCACCTGATCCACACGAGCATGATCAACGCCCTGCCCAGCGTGCCGCTGGTCTTCTGGGCGCTCGAGGTTGCCTGGGACCGCGGCCGGCTCTGGCCGCTGCTGCCGGGGGGGCTGGCGCTGGCCTGCCAGGTCTTCGCCGGCCACCTCCAGGACGCGATCCTGACCGGGCAGGCCGTCGGGGTCTACGGCCTCCATCGCGTCGCGGTCGAATCCGGCCGGGAGCGCCGGGCGTTCGTGCTCGGGACGACGCTGGGGCTCGGGGTGCTCGGGGTCGCGCTGGCGGCCGTGCAGTGGCTGCCGTCGAAGGAGCTCATCGACCGCTCCCCGCGCGCCGGCGGCCTCTCCTGGGAAGACATGACCTACGGCTCCTGGCATCCGGAGCTACTGCCCACGTTCCTGATTCGCGAGGCCTACGGTACCCGGGCCCGCGACACCGACTGGATGGACGGCTTCTACCCCTACCACGAGATGAACGTGTATCTCGGGGTTGTCGGCCTGCTGCTCGCCGCCGTGGGCGCCGGTGCCTGCCGCGACCGCTGGGTCGGCGGCTGGCTGGTGCTGGGAACCGTGGGCCTGCTGCTGATGCTCGGCAAATTCACGTTCCTGATGGACGGCATGCATCGCGTGCCGCTGGTCGGGAGCGGCCGGGTCCCGGTGCGGTACCATCTCTGGCTCACGCTGGCCGCAGCCGCGCTGGCGGCGGTGGGCGTCGATCGCCTGGCCCGGCCGGGGCCGGTCGCACTCCGGGGGGCCCTGGTCTTCATCGGCCTCCTGATCGCCGCCTCGGTCCCTCTGCTGCTGGTCGCATATCAGCCGGCGTGGTCGGGCACATCACGCTGGACGCTCCCCAACCACCTCGACCGGAACCGCTGGCTTACGCGCGAGGCCCTGATCGGGCTGGGGCGGACCACGCTCCTGACCGTCGCCGCGATCATGGTGGCTCTGACCGCCGCCCGCAGCGCCCTGCCTCGACGCCGGGCCGCCGGGGCCCTGATCCTGCCGGCGCTGGCCATGGCCGATCTGCTGGGGGCCCACTGGTCGGACGTGCCGACGGTCGACCCGCGCTTCTGGACCGAACCGCCGGCGTCGGCCACCTGGTTGAAATCGCAACCGGCGGTCGGCCGGATCTTCGGTGAGAACACGGTCGCCTCGGGCGAGCCGGGCTATGCCTCGCACCCGATCGACTTCTTCCGCGCCCGCGAGACGATCGCCTGGAGCCTCGCCCCGGTCTGGGGCCTGCGCTCGACCGCCGGCGAGACCCCGATCATCCCCACCCGCCGGCTCCGGTTCACCGATGCGGGCAACGACCTCGACCCCTCCCGACCTGGTGGCGCGCGGCCGCGCGTGGCCGACGATCCCACCCCGGAGGCGGTCCAGGGCTACCGCCGGGCTCGCTTCGACATCGAGGGACTCAGCCACATCCTGTCCTCGACCCCGAGCCGTGACCGACTGGGGCCGTACGTGAAGGCCGGCGGGGCGTACATCCACACGAACGACCAGGCCCTGCCACGGGCCCGGTTCCTGGGCCGACCCATCTATGCCGATGGCGAACGCGCCGCGGCTCGGGCGCTGCTCCAGCAGGGGGGCGACGCTCGCGATATCCTGGTGGTCGAAGATCCCGACCGTCCCTTGCCCACCGGTGCCACGGCCTCGGGCACGGTGCGCATCGTGCACGAAGTTCCCGAGCGGGTGGAGCTGACTGTCGAGGCTCAGACGCCCGGTTACGTCTTCCTGGCCGACAGCTACGATCCGGGCTGGACCGCCACGGTCGATGGCCGGGCCGCCCCGGTCCGGCCGGCGCAGGTGGCCTTCCGCGCGGTCTCCGTCCCCGCCGGCACCCACACGGTCGTCTTCTCGTATGAGCCGGTCGGGTTCCGGACCGGTCTGATCCTCTCGCTCGCCGCGCTGCTGTGCGGAGTGGGACTGTGCGGCTCACGGCAGGTCTGGCCCAGTTCCGCCCGCGGCGACCTGCACGGTGCGTCGGACTGGCCAGCCCGCTGGCCCTGGTGGCTCCTGCTGGTGGCCGTTGTCATCGTCGTGGCCTCCACCCTGAGCCTGAGCCGCACCAGCGGACTCATGGTCCAGTCGCGCTGGGCTCGCGGCCTGCACCGGTTCACCTGGGGGGCTGGCATCGAGGCCATGCAGCCGGCGCGGGACCCATTCGCCTCGTGAGTCCAGGGAACCGGACGACCACCCCGGTGGGGTCGCCCGGCTCCTCCGCGTCAGCACGAGGCGGGATCCGGTCGGGAATCACTTCACCGGCAGCTCGTAGCTCAGGAATCCGAGCAGGTCCCCCTGCTTGACCCCGTGGCACCTGGCGCACTTCTCGACCACGGCCGGGACCACGGTCGCGACGCGGAGGGTCCGGTCCGATCCGCTGCCGACGACTTCCTCGAAGTACGTCTTCCCCTCGGTCATCGCCTTGGCCGCCCGCTTCTCGAACGGGTCCTGGGGCGTGTTGGCCTCGTTCAGGGGCGAGCCCGTGGCATCGAGCAGCTTGGCCTTGAAGTACGACTTATCCTGTGCCGCCGCGAAGATGGTCTTCGCGACCCTGATCGCCGGCGGACCGTCGTAGCGGTTCGTGACGTCCACGACCGCCACCTTGAGCAGGTCGTCGAGCATCTTCGCCTGCGCCCGGGTCCGCTCCAGCGCCGCCTGCTCGGCCTCGTCGGGGATCGCCACTTCCGACCCGTGCCCCGACCCCGGTGCGAGCCCGAGCCCGCCCCCGACCCCGACGGCCAGCAGACCCGCCACACCGATCACCCCCAGCCCGCCCGCCACGCCCCGCCCAGTCCACCGCGCCATGATCACGCCTCCCGATTGCCGACCCGGATCGGCCGGCCAGTAATTGGATCGACGTGTCCAATTTAGCGTCTGAGGCGAACGAGTCAAGAGATCGTTCCGCGATGGACTCAAGTCGCGCGGGGGCGTTCCGGCGGCCGGCGACACCTCGGGATCCATCCGGATCGCGCCCTGGCGACGGTCCGCGGCGCGGTCAGGCGAGGTGGGTCTGTGGGCGTCGGCCGGCGACGAGTCGGGCGGCGACGCGGACCGCCTCGATGAGGCTGGCGGTCTCGGCTCGGCCCTGCCAGGCGATGTCGAATGCGGTGCCGTGCGCGACGCTGGTCCGGACGATCGGGAGGCCCAGGGTCACGTTCACGGCGCGGTCGAAGGCGAGCGTCTTGAGGGCGCAGTGGCCCTGATCGTGGTACATGGCGACCACGGCGTCGAACTCGCCGTCGACGGCACGACGGAACAGGGTATCGGCGGGGATCGGGCCGTGGGCATCGAGGCCAGCGGCCCGAGCGGAGCGGACGGCGGGTTCGATCGTCTCGCGCTCCTCGGATCCGAACAGACCATTCTCGCCGGCGTGGGGATTCAGGCCGGCCACACCGATGCGGGGGCCCCGTCCACCCGTCAGGGGTCGCAGGGCGCGATCGGCCAGGCCGATCGTCTCGAGGACCCGGGCCCGGGTGAGCAGTTCGAAGACCTGCCGGAGCGGAACGTGCAGGGTGGCATGCACCACCCCGAGCCCGGCCGGGCCCTGGGCCAGGGGCGGGCTCAGGTACAGCATCATCGCGTGATCGAGGGCGCCACAACGCTCGGCGAGGATCTCGGTGTGGCCGGGGTGGGCGACCCCGCCGGCGCGCAGCGATTCCTTGTTCAGCGGCAGGGTGCAGATCCCATCAACCCGCCCGGCGAGGGCCAGGTCGATCGCCGCCACGAGGAATTTGTAGGAGCCGCGGCCGGCCCTGGCATCGACAACCCCCGTCGGAACGCTGGCCAGCGCGAGTCGGGCCGGGTCCAGGCAGGGGATCTGGTGCGCGGTCGGGTCGGCAGCCTCCGGGTGCTCGACCCGCTGCACCCGGGCCGGGCTCCGGACGAGCTGCACCGCCCGCTGGAGCACGTCGGGGTCGCCGACGACCAGGGGCCTGGCCAGGGACCGCAGCGGTGACTCACCCCAGGCGCGGGCGATCACCTCGGGTCCGATGCCGGCGACGTCGCCCATGGTCAGGGCGATCAGGGGACGGTCGTCCGCACTCACGATGGGTCAGACTCCAGGGGCCGGCCGGGCCAGGCCGCAGCATGGCTCAATGCATGGGGATGGTCTGGGTCGGGCCGGCGGGGGCCTCGGGGCCGGCCGCCGGGGGGTCGGGGGGCACCTCGCGGGCTCCCCGTGGGGCAGGCCCGCAGCCGGAGGCCAGGCTCAGGAGGACCAGCAGGAGGCAGGCCAGCGGTCGTGGCATCGGGGGGCTCAGGTGGGGCGGTTCCGGGCAGCTCGCTGGGCGAATTATCGCGGCGAAGGGGGGGGCCGTCGAGGCGCGGGTGTGGTCGGGTGTTCCAGTCCGGGCGGGATTCGGCGCCGGTGGTTCCGGTTTTTCTCACTCCAACGGCCCTTCCGGTTCGATAGAAATCACCGCGTAACGGTCGAGCCCGCCGCGAGTTTTCGGGCGGGGCGATCGGTCCCAAACGTGGTCCGGCGCGGTCTTGGCGCCGAAGAGGGGTTAGGGGCAGGAGGGCCCCCCCGGCCCGTTTGCGCTATCCCAAGGATTGGGGAACATCGCCATGACCGAAACCGCGCCGCAACGGGGTTTTCGTACCCCGCGCTGGGCTCGCGGCCTGATCGCGGTCGCCGCGCTGGCCATCGTCTCGACATTGCCCGTGGGCTGCGGCCTCTCGTACGTCGCCCGGAACATCGCGCCGATGCATCCGACCGGCTGGTCGTTTGTCTGGCCGATCCTGCCGTCGCAGCAGCAGCGGCTGGAAGAGGACATCGCCCGCGAGGAGCGGGACCGCGTGCCGATCCTGGACCCGGTCCCGGGCGAGTTCGCGCCGCCGAACTGCCTCGACCCGCCGAGCGAGGCCGAGGTGTGGGCCAAGGTGCCCAAGTTCCGCGCCGGCACCCCGCCGATCTATGAGGTCCAGCGCAACAACGCTCGGTTCCTCATCGAGAAGATCGGCGACAAGATCGACCCGCCCAAGATCTACCCGCTGGCCGGTCCGTGCCAGCTCGTGCACTGTCACTACAAGTGCACGATCTACTTCGACGAACAGTACTGGTCGGACTATCCGATCCCGTTCTTCCACCTCGATCACCGCGTCGAAGTGGTGTACATCGACAAGGACTACCTGCGTCGCGTCGGCGGCCCGCCGGTCGCCACGACCCCCTGAGCAACCCGACCCGCGACGGGACCCAGATCGAACCGTACGCCCTGACTCCCGGCCCCGCCCGCCGTCTCACCGACGGCGGGCCGTGGCCGGGAGTTCGGCGTTTCCCCGAGGGGTCGCCTCCCCGTCCGGTCGCCAGGCGGTGGCCGCCGCAGGGGTGGGGTCGGTATCCTGAGGCCCACTCCGCCGAGCGCGGGGACCGGCCGGCTCCGGCCCGCCCCGCTCGGCCGATGGGAGACTCGCACACGTGTCTGCACGCCCTCTCAGCGTGGCCATCCAGGGAGCCACGGGTCGCATGGGGACGCGGCTCATCCACCTGATCCAGGCCGACCCCGCCCTGACCCTGGGCGCCGCCATCGACCGGGCCGACCACCCCGGGCTCGGATCCGACATCGGGCCGCTCATCGGCCTCGGGCCCCTCGGCGTGCCGCTGACGGCCGCCCTGAACGCACCCGTGGACGCCGTGATCGACTTCTCGACGCCAGCCGGTACCCTCGACGTCGCCGCCGCGTGCGTCGCCAGGGGCATCCCGCTGGTCGTCGGCACCACCGGCCTGGAGCCCGAGCAGCGCCACAAGCTCGAGGGCGTCGCCGGGACGATCCCGGTGCTGATCGCCTCGAACTTCAGCAAGGCCGTGAACCTGCTGATGCACCTCTCGGGCGAGGCGGCAAAGGCCCTGGGCGGGGCCGCTGACGTCGAGATCGTCGAGCGGCACCACCGGTTCAAGAAGGATGCGCCCAGCGGCACGGCGCTGCGGCTGGCGGAGGTCGTCGGCCAGGCGATCGGCTCGGGCCCCGACCGGTACGTCCACGGCCGCAGCGGGCTGAGCGGCGAGCGGCCCCGCGGCGACATCGGAATGCACGCCCTGCGCACCGGCGACAACCCCGGCGAGCACACGGTCGTCTTCGGCCTCATGGGCGAGTGCCTGGAGCTCTCGCACCGGGCCCTGAACCGCGACGGCTTCGCCCTGGGAGCCCTCGACGCCGCCAAGTTCCTCGCCGGCAAGCCGGCGGGGCTCTACACGATGAAGGACCTGCTCGGGTTCTGAACCCCGAAGGCCCCCCGGCGCGGCCCGTCCGCGCCGGGGCCACCGCACGGAGCACCGCCATGGCCGTCTGCGACGAGGGCTACCTCTGCCAGGTCTGTGGCGCCGAGGTCGAGGATATCACCGACAGCGACCTGTACCTGCGGTATGTCCTCGGTGAGGTCGACCCCGAGACGCTCCACCAGGCCCCCGAACGCCACATCCGCTGCAACCCCGTGGTGGCCCAGTTCATCGTCGCCAGCGACTTCCCCCCGGTCGTCGTCGAGGGCCCGTTCTCGAAGGCGGAACTCGACGAGGGCTTCGTCCGGGAGGAGGAGGCGCGGATCACGGCCGGCTACCTCCGGCTCCACGAGCTCTTCCGGTCGTCGCGGGAGCGGCCCATCACCGAGTACCCCCTGCCCGGTCGCGGCGACCGCTGGCGGCAGCGTGACCCGGACACCGGAACCATGACGGCCTGACCCCGGGCCCCGTCAGACACCGCCATTTCTTCGAAGGAGGCCAGGACGTGAGGACGGTCATCACCGGCGGCGCGGGATTCATCGGATCGCACCTCTGCGAACGATTCCTGGCCGAAGGTCACGAGGTGCTCTGCGTCGACAACCTGCTGACCGGCAGCCTGCGGAATATCGAGCACCTCCGCGACGAGCCCGGGTTCGAGTTCCTCGAGCACAACATCAGCGACCCGCTGGAGCTGGACGGGCCGGTCGACAACATCCTCCACTTCGCCAGCCCCGCCAGCCCGGCCGATTACCTGGCGCATCCGATTCCGACCCTGAAGGTGGGCGCCCTCGGCACGCACAACGCCCTCGGGCTGGCCAAGGCCAAGGACGCCCGGTTTCTGCTGGCCAGCACCAGCGAGGTCTACGGCGATCCCGAGGTTCACCCCCAGCGCGAGGACTACTGGGGCAACGTCAACCCGATCGGTCCCCGGGGCTGCTACGACGAGGCCAAGCGGTTCGCCGAGGCCATCACGATGGCCTACCACCGGTACCACGGCGTGAAGACCCGGATCGTGCGGATCTTCAACACGTACGGCCCTCGCATGCGCCTGAACGATGGCCGGGTGCTGCCCGCCATGATGGGCCAGATCCTCCGCGGCGAGCCGCTGTCGGTCTACGGCGAGGGGACCCAGACCCGCAGCTTCTGCTACGTCACCGACCTCGTCGACGGCATCTACCGCCTGCTGCACGTCGACTTCTCCGAGCCGGTGAACCTCGGCAACCCGTCCGAGCTCACCGTGCTGGAGCTGGCCCGAGAGATCCAGGGACTCGTGCCCAACGCCCAGAGCACGATCGTCTTCCACCCCCTGCCCCAGGACGACCCCAGGCGGCGGCGGCCAGATATCGGTCGGGCCCGCCACCTGCTCGGCTGGGAGCCGACCATCGAGCGGGCCGACGGCCTGCGCCGCACGCTCGATTACTTCCGCACCGTCCTCTGAGCACCTGGCCGGCCTCGGCCACCTGGCGAGACGGTCTGCGGCAGCCCGGGTTCTCCGGTCCCGACGTGCGGGCGCCAGCAATCGCGCCCGCCACGTGCGGGCGACCGCGCCCCCCGGGACCGCGTGAAATCGCCGGGAATTCCGGTCGCTCCAGGCGGGGAGGGACCAGGCTGGGGACATTTGCACAGTATTGGGCCCGAACAGACGGACATGGTATCTCTTTGAATCGTAGTTGACAGGGGAACAGATGAGCCCGACCTCGGGCTCGGGCATGGTGTAGAGTTCTCGACGGCACAGTGGGAATGGTGGACCCGGGGCAACCGGCGAGGGCAGCACGCATGGCGACCATCGGGACAGCGCTCGTCCGGCTCGCGGAGGTGCAGCACGACCAGGAGGTCGAGTGCTTCGCCATCCTGGCCAAGAAGGTGCGGGGGGTCACGAAGCGGGACCAGCCGTTCCTGACCTGCCACTTCCGCGACAAGAAGACGACCCTGGAAGCCCCCCTCTGGAACGACCACCGCCTGTATCAGCAGGCGCAGGGCTGGGTCGAGGGGATCGCGTACCGGATCCGGGCCCGCGGCGAGCAGCACCCCCGCTTCGGGATGCAGCTCAAGATCATCGAGATCCGGCCGGCGACCGAGGCGGAGGATGCCGTCGACGGCTACGCCTTCGGCGACCTGGTCGAGAGTTCGAAGTACTCGGCCGAGTTCTGCTACGCCGCGATCCTCCAGATGATCGACCGGCACATCGAGGATGTCCCGCTGGCGACCCTGGTGCGGCGGGTGCTGGACGAGAACGTGGCGCTGTTCCAGCGGCTGCCGGCGGCGCAGAGCCTGCACCACGGTTTCGTCGGCGGACTGATCGAGCACGTCTGGAGCGTGACCCGGGTCGCGGCCGCCCTGGCCGACCACTACGCCCGCTACTATGACCAGCTCAACCCGCCCCTCAACAAGGGCGTGATCGTGGCGGCGGCGATCCTGCATGACATCGGCAAGCTCCGCGAGCTGGAGTTCCACGCCGTCGAGGTGAAGTACACCAAGCAGGGAAACCTCATCGGGCACATCCTGATGGGCCGCGACATGGTGCGGGATGCGGCCCGGCACGTGCCGGGGCTCGACGACGAGACCCTGCTCATGCTCGAGCACGCGATCCTCGCCCACCACGGCAAGCCCGAGTACGGGGCTCCCAAGGCGCCTGCCACGCTCGAGGCGATGATCGTCAACTACGCCGACGAGATGGACGCCAAGATCAACGCCGTGGTCCGCGAGTCGGAGCGGTCCCAGGGCGCCGACGGCTTCACCGAGAAGGTGTACGCCGTGGACAATCGCCGGTTCTACCGGGGCCCGAAGCTGGCGCCGCCGGTCGAGGAGCTTCCCGACCTGATGGAACCCGGGGCGCCGCGGTCGGGCGACTGAAGCGGGCGCAATCCGAGCGGCTCGGGGGATTTGCGGGTCGGTCGCCGGGGGCATAGAATGGCGGCGTCCCCGATACCGGGGAAGTGACTCATCGGCCCACCCCTGTGACGAGGCTCTCCTGATGATGCGACGCGCGTGGCCCCTGGCCCTCGGTCTGGCCGCCCTGATCGGCTGCAACGGCGAAGAGACCGACCCGAACAAGATCAACAACGACATCACGGGCGTGGCCGCCGGCAAGGGCCCGGTCAACGACAGCGGGAACCCCGTCGAGGGCGGCGCCGCGGGCCAGCGGGCGGGCGGCGCCTTCACCGCCAAGGACGTCCCCAAGGGCTACCCCGTCCCCGAGGGGACCACGGCCCCGGGCGCCGAGCCCGCCGCCAAGCCGGCCCCCGAGGGTGCCGCCCCTGCCGCCGACGCCCCCAAGGCCGACGCCCCGAAGGCCGATGCGCCGCAGGCGGCCGTCGAGCTGAAGCCCGAGGAGATCGCCGAGATCAAGAAGCTGCCGGCCGAGCAGGCCGAGGTGGCTCTGAAGCAGAAGGTCTGCCCGGTCAGCAATGAGCCCCTGGGCTCGATGGGCGCCCCGATCAAGGTCGAGGCCGAGGGCAAGACCGCCTACCTGTGCTGCAAGGGCTGCCAGGGCGAGTTCGACAAGGACCCGAAGGCCGTGCTCACCAAGCTCGGCCTGCTCAGCAAGTAATGCACGATCGGAGCGACCTGATCCGCGCCCGGGCGACGTCCCGGGCGCGGGTCTGGTCAACACGGAATCACGAAGTTAGACTCGATGACTGAAGTGAGCATCCTCCTCGTTTCGCGGGGCGGGATGCGATGCTTTCGGCCCTGATCCGATCCCTCGGATCCGGCCGGTCTGACGCTCCGCTGCAGGTCCTCTCCCCCTTCGACGGTTGGGCGTCCTCGACTCCAGTTCGACACTGCCGCGATGGTGCCGGCCGGGCATAGTGCGCCCCGGGCCCGACCGGTCTCCGCGCGGCCTCCCCCCCGCCATCTCGTCCGGGCTCGCCCTGCCGGAGTGCCCGGCCCGGTTGGCCCGGTCGCGCGTCCCCTCTCAAATCCCGCCGGCGCACGCCCTCGTTGATGGAGCCCGACCTGATCATGTCCCAGTCCCACGCTCGGCAGAACGCCATCGCGGCGCTCACGACCTGGCAGTCGAATGGTCCGCGGGTCAACTTCCGCGACACGCCCGT
>CAZUZD010000144.1:0-14601 GCA_964624465.1 uncultured Isosphaeraceae bacterium | reverse complement strand
AGCCGCCACAGGCCGGCGCCGCCCTGGGGCAGGTCGGCCGAGATCGTCCAGTCCTGGAGGAAATTGGCGCCCTGGTCTTTATGCGGGTGGGCCTGGGTGCCGGCCGGCCCCCGCCGGTAGTTGTACCAGACGGTGTTCGGCACGCCGGCCTTCTCGACGGCCTGGACCATCGGGATCGACTCCTTGAGATCCCGCGCCAGGGGCTTCTCGCAGAGGATGATCTTGCCCGCCTCTGCGGCGGCGATGGCGATCTCGGCGTGGGTGTCGTTGGGCGTGCAGATGTCGATCGCGTCGATGTCCTTGCGCGCGATCAGCTTCCGCCAGTCGGTCTCGTACGACTCGTAGCCCCACTGCTCGGCGAACGCCTTCGCATTCGCCTCGCTGCGGCCGCAGACGGCCTTGAGCACGGGCCGATATTTGAGGTCGAAGAAGTCGTTGACCCGCTTGTAGCCGTTGGTGTGGGCCCGGCCCATGAAGCCGTAGCCCACCAGGCCGAGGTTCAGCGGTTTCTGCTGCGAGGCCATGAGGATGCACCCGTCGGAGGGGAAAAGATTGGGGGTTCCGGGACAGTCTCGGGGGCGAGGGCCGGCGGGCCGCTCAGCTCCAGCCGTGGCGGTCGCGGACGGCGACCATGGCGGCCAGGATGTCGTTCCAGGTCTTCGGCTGGTGCATGACCGTGTTCGGGAACATGCAGCCGTCCCAGCAGATGTGCTGGAACTTCTTGGTGAGCTGCCCCTGGGCGTCCCGCAGCCAGAAGCCGGCGTGGCGGGGGATGTCCAGCTTGCCGTTGGGGTCGGTCGCCTGGCAGTGCCGGCCGGTGTGGTCGTGCGAGCCCGAGCCGAAGACGGTGGCGTCGTTCTGGGCGACGTGGAAGTCCAGCGTCCAGGGCCGCAGCGCATCAGTCAGCGTCTTGAGCGCGGCGTCGAGGACCTCCGGGTCCTTCCAGTCGTAGCCGGCCGGCAGGATCCGGTCCTCGGGGGCGTTCTCGCCGAGGGTGTAGAGGAGGGTGTGGGCCATGTCGGCCTGGAACCCGACGGTGTCGGGCTCGCCGACCCGCTCCAGCAGGTCGACCATGTGCTTCCAGGAGTGCATGCCGCCCCAGCAGATCTCCCCCTCGGCGGCGAGCTTCTCGCCGTGGTCGCGGGCGATCACCGCCGCCTGGCGGAACGTCTCGGCGATCGCCGCCTGTGCGGCCTCGGGGTCCTTGTACCAGTCGGCCGGGCCGGTGGCCGAGTCGATCCGCACGACGCCGTAGGGCCGCACGCCCAGCTCGCGGAGGGTCTTCGCGATGCGGCAGCCCTTGCGGACCTGCTCCAGGAACTTCGCGCGCCCCTCGCCCGGGTCCATCGCCGAGCCGCCGCCGGTGGGCGGCCAGACGGGGGCGACGACCGAGCCGATGGCCAGGTTGCGGGAACGCACCTTGTCGGCCAGCGCCTTGAGGTCGTCGGGCGTGGCATCGATGTCGACGTGCGGGGCGAACAGGAACAGGTCGACGCCGTCGAACTTGACGCCCTCGAACTCGGCGGCCGCCGTGAGGTCGAGCATGGTGTCGAGGTCGATCGGCGGATCATTCCCCTCGCCACCCTTGCCGACGACCCCCGGCCAGGCGGCGTTGTGCAGCTTCGGGAACGTGTTCGGGTGCGTGGCGCTCATCGGTCGTAGGCCCCTTGGGAATGCGGGTCGCCCGCTCGCGAGGGTGGAGTCAGGAGGGTCAGGCGCGCGAGCGACTCGACGCGCTGGATGTCGGCGATGCCGGCGAAGACCGTGGGCAGCCCGGGGGTCGCGTCGGCGAGGGCGAAGACCAGATCGCCCGACCCGTCGGGATACTCCACGCGGTGGAGGGTGCGGACGCTGCCGCGGGGGATCGATTGCACCTCGATGCCGCGGGAGCCGGCGACGGGCCGGCGGAGGATCGCGCGCCGATCGGTCAGGGCGTAGAGCACGCCGCGGGTGGCCCGCCCCTCCCGCCAGGCGTCGATCGCGGCCATCAGCCCACCGACCAGGATCAGGAAGCCGATCGAGCCGGCCACCACGGCGATCGTGCCGCAGAGGGTCTCGATCGCCTTGAAGCGCGGGTCGAAGAAGGCCGCGAGCGTGCCGGCTGCGACGCCGACGGCCGCGAACCCCGCCAGCAGGGCCTTCCACCAGCCGCCGGACTGGCCCCAGGTCGGCCACGAGACGCCGGCCCAGATCAGGCGCTCATCGGCGTCGAGGTCGGGCTTGAACGGCGCGACCAGCTCGGGCGGGACGGCGGGCGCCTGGAGGGCCTCGCGGGGCGGGTTCCGGTCGACGGGTTCGTCAGGCACGGAATCTGGCACCGCGGGGCCTCCCAGGGCTCGGGATGGACTCAGGCGTGCTTGCGGTAGTCGCCCACCTTCGGCAGGTCCTTGTGCACGTCGGGGCCGTAGTAGCGGAGGCTCACGAACGGCTCCTTGCCGGTGTTCTTGAAGGTCACGCCCTCGACGGCGCGCTTCGCGGTGACGAACACCTCGTCGGCGGTGATCTCACCGAACCGGATGAAGTTCGGGCTGTCGACCTCGGTCTTGCCGACGTGGCCGCTGCCCTGGACGACCGTGAGGCCGTAGGCGCCGGCGTCCTTGATCGTCACCGAGTGGCCGGGCTGGATCGTCAGCTCGCAGGCGCTGAAGAGCTGCTTGCCGTTGACCGTGCCGTAGACGATCCACTTGTCGACGTACCCCTCGCCCTCGCCGCCGTTGCGGACAATCGGTTCGAGGTAGTTGTTTTCCTTGAACCGCTCGTCGACGTTCTTCTCCCAGTCGAGCTGGTCGATGATGTAGTCGAGGTCGTGGTGGTACTCCTTGGGCACGTCCTTGACGAGCAGGTCCCAGGGCACGCGGCGGCCCTCGACCAGCGACTGGTACATGCCGAAGACGTCGGAGCCCCACTGCGGCTCATACGTGACCAGCGACCCCGGGGCGTGCAGCACGCAGGGGGGCACCAGCCAGCCGGTGCCGGGCTTCAGGCGAGCGGCCTTGGAGAGGTCGAGGATCCCGTTGTCCCCCTCGTTCCACCGCTCCAGGCAGCGCTTGAGGTCGGCCTTGGTGGTGCCGGGTTCGAACCCGAAGAAGGTGAAGGGGAAGTTGTTGCCGGTCCAGTTGAGCTGGGGCGGATAGTAGTAGCTCTCGGGCTTCCCCTCCTGACCGACCAGGGCCGCCTGCTCCTGGCTCTGGTGCATGTGGTGGGGGATCGGGCCGAGGTTGTCGAAGAACTTGCTGTAGACGGGCCACTTCTTGTAGGTGTTCCACATCTCCGGCCCGACCATCTCGGCGCCATGGGCGGCGATGGCGTCCTTGAGCGTGAAGGCCCGCTGGCCGTCGACGACGACGTAGCTCAGGCCCTCATCGGGCGGGGCCCCCTCGTTGGCGGCCGCCGTGGTCGAGGAGAACCAGCGCTCGTCGATGCCGCCGCGGTGGGTGCCGAGGGCGTAAAGGTCCTGGCGGGCCAGCTTCAGGCGGCCGCCGGGCATCAGGAACGAGCGCGGCACCCAGGTCGGGGCCAGGCGAAGGATTCCCTCGCCGGCGTCGAGCGCGGCGCGAGCGGCCGCGTCGGTGCGGGTAGCGGTCATCGGACGAATCTCCTGCCGATCCGGTAGCGGTTCGATGGCATCAAGCGGGTGGGGCGAGCGGGGCCGGGCCGGGTGCTCCGCGGGCGGAGCGGGCCGGTCCAGACCGGGCGCAACGGGGGCTCGCACGCGCACCCCGTCGCGCAGGACTTTCGTTGTAAGGGGCCCCCGCGATCCACGCAAGTGGGGACCCGGCCCGGCCCCCTCAGCGCGCCCGCCACCGCGCCGCCATCGCGGCCGACTGCTCCGGCGTGATCCGGTACACGAAGATTGAATGCCCCACCGTCGCAACCGGGGTCAATCGGCCGAAGTAGCTGAAGGCGTTGGCCTTGGCCTCGATCGGCCCCCACGCGGCCGCCGGGTTGCCGCCGGGAAGCGGCGCGTCGTAGACCCGCCAGGGCAGGCCCCGCACCAGCGAGGCGCTCACCGCGTAGAGCCCCGGCTCCGGGGGCCGGTCCAGGCCCTGCACGGCGTACCGCCGGGGCGGTCGGTCGCCCCAGGTGCCCGGCAGTGCCGGCGGCAGGAACCAGTCCAGCGGCTCGCCCCGCGCCGCGAAGATCACCGGCGGGATCTGGCCGAAGTACGCCAGGCCGACCCGCTCGCCGGGCGCGTTGGCGTCGAGCCAGCGCTTCAGGCCGACGAGGTCCTGGCCCCAGTCGAGGTTGCTGTCGATCAGGTGCTCCGAGCCCCGCGACGGCCCGCCGCTGACGAGGTTGAAGTACGCCAGGTAGTGCGGGTGGATCGACAGGGTTGCCGCCACCGTCGCCGCCAGCCCGAGCCCGACCACGCCCGCCGCCACCCGCCGTGACGGCCCCCGCAGGCTCGCCGCCCAGGGCACCAGCTTGCCCGCCGCCACGTACAGGAAGGGCAGGGCGGGCAGCACATACCGCAGGCCGAGGTTGATGTTCGTCAGGACGCTCATCACCCCGAGCACGACCACCGGCACGATCAGCACCGCGAACTCGGCCGCCCACGAGGCGCGGGCCCGGGGGGCCACCACCAGGGCCACCAGCGACGCGGCCAACAGCAGCCAGACGCCCTCGGGCAGCTTGTAGACCAGGCAGAGCAGGTAGTAGTTCCACCAGCTCTGATCCCGGAGCACGCCGTCGAGGTAGACCGGGTAGCCCGAGACCGCGTCGGCCGGGGCGCGACGGTCGCCGACCCGCAGCGGCGCCCCCTCGGCCTCGAACTTCTGGTCGTCGAAGCCGAGCACGTACTCGCGGGGCAAGGGCACCGGCAGCACCGCCAGCGGGGTGCCCTGGAACCGGTTCTGCCGCAGCAGCCGCAGCTCGCGGTACAGGTCGAAGGGCGCCTCGGGGCCCGGCGGCACCGGCACGCGGTCGCGGGTCAGGGTCCGGCTCAAGAACCGGAACGAACCGAGCGGCGTGCCGAACCCCTCGAAGCCGTAGCCCAGGTTGATCGTCAGGACGCTCAGGGCCACGATCCCGGTCGCCTGCCCCAGCAGCCGCCGCACCGGCGGCCAGGGCTCCGCCGTGGTCCCGCGCCAGCGACCGATTGCGACCGCCAGGGCGATCAGGGGCCAGATCCCGTACAGCAGCAGGCTGCTGAACTTCACGAGCTGGGCCAGCCCGAGCGCCAGCCCGGCGACGGCCGCCCGCGCCCCGGTCGGCCGCTCCAGGTAGCGCCAGAACAGGAACGTCGCCCCCAGCATGAACGCCGCCGCCGCCGCGTCGGTGGTGATCAGCCGCCCGTGCGCCAGCAGGTTCGGGCACAGGGCGTACACCGCCAGGCTCAGCAGGCCACCGGCCGTGCCGTAGAGCGATCGCGACCAGGCGAACACCGCCAGGCCACCGAGCACCGAGAACGTCGGCATCAGCAGCCGGGCCAGGGTGAACAGCTCGAAGAACCGCGCGGCGTTGAGCCGGGCGAAGTCGTGCCCGAACCCGGCCTTGTTCGGCGGGTCGGACGCCCAGTACGACGGCATCGTGCCGCCACGACCCTGCGTCGGGGCGTACAGATCCCCCATCTCCGGCTTCGCCAGCACCACCGGCAGCGCGGCCACCAGCCGGACCAGCGGCGGGTTGTGGTGGTACAGCTTGAACTGGCCCGTCTGCCAGTACGAGACCCCCGCCGGCAGGTGCAGCACCTCGTCGACCGTCGGGTTCTCGCGCACCAGGCTCGTGACCGCCAGCCCCCAGTGCAGCGCCAGCAGCCCGACCACCGCCAGCACCGTCAGCCGCCCCGACCCCACCCCCGGCCGCACCGGCCCCCCGTCAGCGGCCGCGACCGCGAGCGCATCCCCCCGATCGACCGCCGCCGACGGCTTCTCCGGGTTCGCTCGCGCCGCACGCTCCGAGGGCCGACGACGGGTCACGGGCCATCTCCAGGGGACCATCCGCCCGGCCCCAGCGCCGGGCGTCCCAGCATGCCGGATCGCCCCCCGCGGCCGCAATCGCCCAGTGCCCTAGCCGACCCGCTCGATCAGCTCGCCGCGGAGCACGGTGACGGCGTGGCCCAGCAGCGCGACGCGGTCGCCGTGGAGCTCGACGCCGACGGTGCCGCCGCGGGGGGAGGCCTGGTAGCCGATCAGGACGGTGCGGCCCAGGCGCTCGCCCCAGAAGGGGCCCAGGGCGCAGTGGGCGGAGCCGGTGACGGGGTCCTCGGGCACGCCGGCGTTGGGGGCGAAGAACCGGGAAACGAAGTCGTGGGGGGCGCCATCCGAGCCGGCCGTCACGATCACCCCGCGCACCGGGGCGCGGGCCAGGGCGTTCAGGTCGGGCGTCAGGCCCCGCACCTCGGCCTCCGTGCTCACCTCCACGAGCAGGTCCATGCCGTTCAGGCCGGTCCAGAGCGGCGGCACGCCCAGCGCGGCGGCCAGCCAGTCGGGCGGCAGGCAGGCGGTGGCCGGGCGGGCGGGAAATTTCAGCTCGATCCGGTCGCCACGGCGCACGGCGGTCAGCTCGCCGCTGCGGGTCCGGAACCGGAGCGTGGCGTCGGGGTCGGCGTGACGGTCCTCCCAGAGCACGTGCGCGGCGGCCAGCGTGGCATGGCCGCAGAGGTCGACCTCGACGGTGGGCGTGAACCACCGCAGCCGGTAGGCGCCGTCCGCCTCGGCGTGCAGGAAGGCGGTCTCCGACAGGTTCATCTCGCGGGCGACCAGGCTCATCCAGCCGTCCTCGGCCGGGGCATCGAGCCGGCAGACGGCGGCGGGATTGCCGGCGAACGGCCGGTCGGTGAAGGCGTCGACCTGGACGATCCGTTGGGTCCGCATGCGAGGGAACTCTCCGCGAGAGGATCGGGCGGGCCGGAGGACCCGGGTTCCCGTTCCGGGGGAACCTCGGGGCCAGGCGGCGACAGGCGGCGCGGGTCAGGTCCGATCGGGCCGCCCGCCCGAGCGGGCCAGGCAGTCGACGAAGCGCTCGGGCGAGGTCAGTTCGAGGTGGAAGCGGCGGGCCGCCCCCTCGGGCTCGATCCGGATCAGCCAGCGGTCGCGCGGCAGCAGGTCGAGGACGCGGTCGGCCCACTCGATGAGGCAGACGCCGTCGGCGTCGAAGTAGTCGGCCGCGCCCAGGGCCTCGAACTCGTCGGGGCCGCCGAGGCGGTAGGTGTCGAAGTGGTACACGGGCAGGCGGCCCTGGTACTCGTGGATCAGGACGTACGTCGGGCTGGAGATCGCCGCCGGCTCGACCCCGAGCGCCTCGGCCACCGCCCGCGAGAGCCGGGTCTTGCCCGCCCCCAGCGGGCCGATCAGCCCGATGACCGTGCCGGGCGCCACCCAGGCGGCCAGCGCGCGACCGAGCGCCTCGGTCCCGGCCTCCGAATCGACCCACACGCTCACGCCCTGCGCCGTCCGCTCGTACCTCATGGCCGGGCCTCCCGGCTGGTGGCCAGGTGATCGAAGCCCCGCACCGCACAGGCGGTCAGCCGGCCATCGGCCGCCCGCAGCCGGAGGCCGGGCTCGGCGGTGATCGTGCCCACCCGATGCAGCACCACCCCGGGCGTCGGGGGACCGGCGAGCAGGCGGTCGGCGACCTCGGGGGCGACGACGGCGCAGAGCTCGAAGTCCTCGCCGTCGCCCAGGGCGTGCTCCAGCGGCGAGCGGCCATCCCCGGCGGCCAGGAGCCGGGCGTCGGCGTGGATCGGGACGGCGTCGGCGTCGAGCGTGGCGCCCAGGCCGCCGCTCTCGGCCAAAATGTGGCCGAGGTCGGAGGCGAGGCCATCGGAGAGGTCGATCAGCGCCAGGCGATCGGTGACGTGCCGCAGCACCCGCGCGGCGTCGAACCGGGGGACGGGCTCCAGGTGCCGGCCCCGCAGACTGCCGCCGAGCGGGCCGGTCACGAGCACGACGTCGCCGGGCCGGGCCGACGACCGGAGCGCGGGACCGGCCCGCTCGGCGGTGCCCAGCACGGTGACGCACACGACCAGCGGCCCGTCCCAGGCGTTGGTGTCGCCACCGACCAGGGCCGTGTCGTGCGCTGCCGCGACGGCGCGCAGACCCTCGAAGAGCGGCCCGGCGATGCGGTCGGCCCCGTCGCGCGGCAGGGCGACCGCGACCACGGCGGCGAGCGGCCGGCCGGCCATGGCGGCGATGTCCGAGAGGTTCACGCCCATCGCCTTGCGGCCGGCGGCAATGGGCCCGCACTCCTCGAGCCGGAAGTGGCGGCCGTCCATGAGCAGGTCGGTCGTGACCAGCAGGCGGCGGTCGCCCAGGGGAGCCAGGACGGCGCAGTCGTCGCCGATGCCGTGCTCCACGCGGGGGTCGGCCAGGCCGGCCGCGCGGGCGCGGAAGCGGGCGATGAGGTCGAACTCGCCGGGGGGTCCGACGGGCGGCGCGGGCGGGGTCATCCGGGGCCTCCCTCCGGGGGCGAGCGGTCGTCGGCCGGGCTCATGACGGGCGACCACGGCCGGCGAGGAACGTGCGCACCGCCTGCTCGGCCGTATGCTGGAGCAGCTCGGGGGCCGATCGCATCGCCGCCTCCAGCGTACAGGGGCCGGGGCAGATCGAGAAATAGGCCGTGACGCCCAGCTCCAGCGCCCGCTCGGCGCCCGGGCCGATCGTCCCCGCCAGCGCCAGCGTGGGCACCCCGGCCGACCGTGCGAGCCGGGCCACGCCGACGACCGTCTTGCCCGAGGCCGACTGGACGTCGAGGGCCCCCTCGCCGGTCAGGCATAGGTCGGCGGCCTGCATGCGATCGGCCAGTCCCACGGCCTCGATGACCAGATCGATGCCAGGCTGGAGCCGACCGCCGGCGCAGGCGAGCAGCCCGGCGCCCAGGCCGCCGGCGGCGCCGGCCCCGGGGTGGTCGGCGACGACCCGGTCGAGGTCGCGGGCGAGGACGGTGGCCCAGCGGCCGAGGTTGGCGTCGAGCTGCCCGATCTGCTCGGGCGTGGCCGGCCGGGCGGGGTCGAACTTCTGGGGCCCGAAGACCGCCGAGGCCCCGCGCGGGCCGACCAGCGGGTTGTCGACGTCGCAGGCGACTCGCAGCTCGACGCCGTCGAGCCGGGGGTCGCGGCCGCTGGCGTCGATCCGGTCGAGCGCGGCGAGCGGGCCGCCGCCGGGGCCCAGCTGGGCGCCCTCGGCGTCGAGCAGCCGGAGGCCGAGGGCCTGGGCCATGCCGGTGCCGCCGTCGTTGGTGGCGCTGCCGCCGATGCCCAGGATGATCCGCCGCGCGCCGGCGTCGAGCGCCCGCAGGATCAGCTCGCCGGTGCCCCGGGTCGTGGTCCGGAACGGGTCGCGCCGGGATGCGTCGATCAGGCCCAATCCCGAGGCGTTGGCCATCTCGAGCACGGCGGTCTGGCCGTCGCCCAGCAGGCCGAAGCGGGCGCGCACGGGGTCGCCGGCCGGGCCGGTGACGCTGGCCTCCAGGTAGCGGCCGCCGGTGGCCTCGACGAGCGCCTGGGTGGTCCCCTCGCCGCCGTCGGCCATCGGGGCCAGGTCGCAATCGGCGTCGGGGGCGGCGGCACGCACGCCGGCGGCCAGGGCGCGGGCGGCCTCGGGGGCGGTCAGGCTGCCCTTGAACTTGTCGGGGGCGATCAGGACTCGCATCGCGTCTGCCTTCCGCCTGGCCAGGTCCTCAAATGACCGCCGTCCCGCGTCCCGCTCGGCGTCCAGGAATTCTGCCGCGCGGGACGAACCCGGCGATAGAGCCTGGACGGCGGACGAGGACGCGGGACGGACGTGGATCGCAGCGCCGGCGGCCCGATCTCAGCGGCGTGACTCGCCGCCGGTGCTGGCCGCGCTGGCGGCGTTCAGGCTGAGCTGGCCCTGCACGAACTCGTTCTTGCGGACCAGGTATGCCTGGAGCACCGGGTTCTGGGTCAGCTCGGGCTGCCGCAGGAGGTACAGGATGTTGTCGGGGCGGATCGTCTCCCAGTCGCGGCTGCCGACGCTCAGGCCGACCAGGATGTCGCCGCGCTGGATCGACGCCCGGGCGGCCGGGCTGTTGGGGGCGACTGCCTGCACGTACAGGCCGCCCCGGAAGCTCGCCGAGACCGACTTGACGTAGTCGCGGTTGACCGGCGTGAGCTTCAGGCCCATCAGTCGCCAGATCTGGTCGCCGGCGGCGTCGGGCACCGGGGCCACCGCCGAGGCGGCCACCACCGAGCGACCCACCGCCTGGAGCTCCAGGCCGACGGTCTGCTCCTGACCCGAGCGGCGGACCACGACGTCCGCCTTCTGGCCGGCCCGCACTTCCAGCAGGGCCCGCTCGATGTCGAGCGGGTTGCGGATCGGCAGCCCGTTGACCGAGACGATCTCATCGCCGCGTTGCAGGCCGCTGGACTCGGCCGGGCTACCCGTGACCAGGTCGCTCAGCAAGACCGCCCGGCCCTCGCCGCGGACGACCTCGCTGGCCACCACGCCGTGCCAGGTGGCCGCCAGCCGGCGGGTGCTCATCATCTCGGTGGCGACCCGCTTCACGTCGTCGATCGGCAAGGCGAAGCCGATGCCCTGCGCCCCGGCCCGCACGGCGACGTTGATGCCGATCAGCTCGCCCTCGATGTTGATCAGGGGGCCGCCCGAGTTGCCCGGGTTGATGCAGGCGTCGGTCTGGATCAGGTTGCGATAGACCTGGTCGTCCGAGAGGGTCACGTTCCGACCCAGGGCGCTGATGATGCCGACCGAGGTCGTGTTCTCGTAGCCGAAGGCGTTGCCGATGGTGATGACCGTCTCGCCGACCATCAGGTCGCCCGAGGTGCCGATGCTCACCGCCGGCAGCGGCCGGCCCGCGTCGACCTTGAGGATCGCCAGGTCGGTGGCCGGATCCTGCTGGATCAGGCGGGCGGGGTACACCGTGCCGTCGGCCAGGTGGACCTCGACGCCCTGCACCTTGTCCACCACATGGTGGTTGGTGAGGATGAAGCCGCGGGGGTCGAAGATCACCCCGGTGCCCATGCCGCTGACCCGGGCACGCTGACTCTCCTCGGGGGAAAAGGGCCAGCGGGTCGCCGAGGCCGAGCGCTTCTCGCTCGAGATGCTCACGACCGTCGGCTGCACCTTCTGCACCGCCAGCACCGCCGGCGTCTTGCGCTCGGTGACCCCCGCTTCCAGCGGTGGCGTCGCCAGACCCCAGCCGGCGACCAGCACCGCCGCCATCCCCAGCCACATTGTCCGCCGTCGCCCTGCCGCGGCTCGCGGATTGGCACAGTGCATCGGGTGATCTCCGAGCCCGAATCCACGCGTCGAGGCCATGCGTGTCCGCTGACCGTCGCCCGACGCTGACCTCCGTCGAACTCTTGGATCGGTTCCCCCAGATTTCCTGCTTGACTCTCCTCCACCGTGCCTTATCCAGGTTTCCGGCCTTTCCATACCACCCAGAAATCTTACCTAGACCCCCAAACGTCAGGTTGAATTGACAGTGCCGATGAGCGCCCGTTAGGGTGACCTTGCGGGCCAGCCTGGGCCGATTGTGCGGGCCCTGGCCACCGATTTCGGGGAGACGACTGATGGCGGACAAGTCGGCGCGACGGCAGATGCTGGAGGCCAGCCTGGCCGAGGACCCCGGCGACACCTTCCTCCGCTACGGCCTGGGCCTGCAGTGACTCCGCGATGGGGACACGGCCGAGGGCCGCCAGCGGCTGGAGGCGCTCGTCGCCGACCATCCCGAGCAGGTGCCCGCCTACCAGCAGCTCGGGCAGTCGTTCCTCGATGAGGGGGAACTGCCCCTCGCCGCCGACTGGCTCCGCCGCGGGATCGCCGTGGCCCGGCAGGCGGGCGACTGGCACGCCGCCGCCGAGATGGAAGGACTCCTCTCCCAGGCCGAGTGACCGCCGGGTCAGGCGGGCGGGTCGATCAGGTGCTCGGCCAGCAGCTCGATGGGGTGCCTGGCCGTGTGGCCGGCCAGGCCATGCACCTGGCTGCGGCACGAGAAGCCGGGCGCGGCCAGGGTGGCGGCCGGGTCGGCGGCCATCGCGGGCAGGATCACCCGCTCGGCCAGGGCCCGGCTCAGCTCGTAGTGGCCGGTCTCGTACCCGAACGAACCCGCCATGCCGCAGCAGCCCGAGTCGAGGGTGCGCACCTCCAGGCCCGCGATCCGCCGCAGGGCCCGGGCCGAGCCCTCGACGCCCACCAGGGCCTTCTGCTGGCAGTGGCCGTGGAGCAGCACCCGGCCCCGGCCCGGCCTGAGCCGCAGCTCGGGCACGGCCTCCGGGTCGCCGACGAAGTCGTCCACCAGGCGGGAGGCGCGGGCCAGGGCGTCGGCGTCGGGCCCGAGGCGGAAGTCGCGGTACTCGTCGCGGAAGGTGAGCAGGCAGCTCGGCTCGCAGCCCAGGATCGGCACCCCCGCGCGGGCCAGGGGGGCGAGCTTCGCCACCGTGGCGTGGGCGAGCTCTCTGGCGTGGTCGAGCAGGCCCTTCGAGATCGCCGGCCGGCCGCAGCACGGGATGCCCGCCAGCTCGACGGCATACCCGGCCGCCTCCAGCACCCGGACGGCCGCGATGCCGACCTCCGGGTGGTTGTAGGTCGTGAAGCAGTCGTCCAGCAGCACGACCTGGCCCCGGGCGCCGGCCGTCGGGGCCGGGCGGTGGGTTTTGAACCAGCGGCGGAGGGATTGGCCGGCGAAGGCGGGCAGGGTGCGGCGGCGGTCGATCCCGGCGCCCTTCTCCAGCAGCCACTTGGCGATGGGGTTCCGCAGCCCCAGGTTCGCCAGCGGCGCCAGGGCCGAGCCGACCCGGTTGAGCTGGTGGATGTGCCCGAGCAGGATCGTGCCGGGGGCGATCGGGCCCGCGAGGTGCCGCTGGTGCAGGACCTCGGCCTTGAGCTTCGCCAGGTCGACGTTCGACGGGCACTCGGTCTTGCACGCCTTGCACTGGAGGCAGAGGTCGAGCGCCTCGTGCAGCGTCGGGTTGTCCAGGCCGCCGGGCAGCTCGCCCGAGAGCGCCAGCCGCAGGGCGTTGGCGCGGCCCCGCGTCGAGTGCTCCTCCTCCATGGTCACCATGTAACTGGGACACATGGTCCCGCCGGTCGTCTTGCGGCAGGCGCCGACGCCCGAGCACATCTCGACGGCGCGGGCGAATCCCCCCTGGTTCGCGAAGTCGAAGGCGGTGGCGGCCGGCTCGTCGGCGGCGTAGCCGGGGCCGAGCCGGAAGTTCGCCCCGAGGTCGGGCTCGGCGACGACCTTGCCGGGGTTCAGGCGGTCGTGGGGGTCGAAGGCCGCCTTGATCTCCTGGAAGGCGCCGTACACCTCCTCGCCGAAGAGGACCCGGTTCCAGCGGCTGCGGGCCAGGCCGTCGCCGTGCTCGCCGCTCATGGCCCCCTGGAACTCGGCGACCAGGGCGGACACCTCGGCGGCGATCCCGCGCACCTGCGCGACGCCCCGGGTCGTCTTGACGTTCAGGATCGGGCGGATGTGCAGGCAGCCGACGTCGGCGTGGCCGTAGCAGGCGGCCTCGGCGCCATGGGCGGCGATGATGGCCTCGAACCGGCGGTAGAACTCGGGCAGGCGGTCGACGGCCACCGCCGTGTCCTCGACGAACGCCACCGGCTTGGCGTCGCCGACCATGCCCATCAGCAGGGACAGGCCCGCCTTGCGGACCTTCCAGAACGAGTCCTTGCCGGCGTTGGTCAGGCTCTGCCGCACCCCCAGCACCCCGCGCTGGCCCTCGAACCGCCGGACCAGCTCGGCGGCGCGGGCCTCCAGCTCCGCCTGGCTGTCGGCGTAGTACTGCGCGGCCAGCACGGCTGCCGGCCGGCCGGCAGCAAACTGGAGGTGCTGCCGCAGCTCGGCGTTGCCGGCGGCCAGGTCGAGGATCGTGCGGTCGAGCATCTCGACGGCCGTCGGCTGCGTCTCCAGGATCGCATGCAGCCGGTCGAGCGCCGCCGGGATCGAGTCGAACGAGAGCACGACCAGCCCCTGGGCCTTCGGCGCCGGCACGAGCTTCAGCTCGGCGGCCGTGACGATCCCGAGGGTCCCCTCCGAGCCGACGAGCAGCCGAGCGAGGTTGAACGTCCAGGGCTCCTCGGGCAGGGCCTCGGCGCGGATCGGGAAGCCGGGCAGGAACTCGTCGAGGTTGTAGCCGCTGACCCGCCGCAGGATCCGGGGGAACCGGGCCCGGATCGCCGCCTCGTGCCGGGCCACCGTGTCGCGGACGGTGCGGTGCAACCGGCCCTCGCGGTCGGGCTGGGCGCAGACGCGGTCCAGATCCCCGGGAGCGACCGGGCCGAACCGGGCGGGGGTGCCGTCGTCGAGCACGACCTCGAGCGCCTGGACGTGGTCGACCACCTTGCCGTAGCGGAGCGAGCGGGCGCCGGCCGAGTTGTTGCCGATCATGCCGCCCAGGGTCGCCCGGTCGCTGGTCGAGACATCGGGGGCGAACATCAGCCCCAGCGGCGTCAGGTGGGCATTGAGCCGGTCCAGGACGACCCCCGCCTCGACCCGCACCGTCATCCGCTGGCGGTCGACCACCCCGACGCGGTTCAGGTACTTGGAGCAGTCGAGGACGATCGCCGCGCCGACGGTCTGGCCCGAGAGGCTGGTGGCGCTGCCGCGGGGCAGGACCGGGACCCCCGCCTCGAAGGCGATCCGCACGGCCGCCGCCAGGTCGGCCTGGGTGCGGGGCAG
>CAZUZD010000143.1:0-14694 GCA_964624465.1 uncultured Isosphaeraceae bacterium | reverse complement strand
GACCGCAGCCGGCGGCGATCACGCGCACGGCCGGCCGCACCAGGGCCGATCCGGCGGCCGGGGCGTGGCCGTCCCGTCGCGATCCGAACGACCCGGCGTTCAAGTCGGTGGAGCGGGCCCAGCGCGGCAAGCTGATCCTGGACGTGGCGGCGGCCGACCTGGAGATGGCCGAGGCGCGGCTGGGCAGCTTCCACGAGACGACCTGGTACTTCCGCACCGCGCTGGCCGAGGCCCGCCGCTCGTGGGACCGCCTGCGGGCCGTCTACGGCGGCGCCGCCCTGGAGGACGCGCTGGCCGAGCCGCCGGTGACCGTGCTCACCCTGGGCGACGACGGCACCGGCCGACCCCTCGCCGTTCTGATCCCGATCGCGGGCCGCACCTATCGCGCCGAGCGGCACGACCCGACCGAGCTGGTCCGTGCCCTCTGGTGCCTGACCCAGCTCCAGGCCCCCGCCGAGGGCCGCTACTACGTCGCGAGGCTCCGCGACGGCACCACCCGCTGCGACTGCGCCGAGTGGACCTATCAGGTCGCCGACCTCGCCGTCGCCCCCTGCAAGCACCTCACCGCCCTCGCCGCCCTGGGCTGGCTCTGAGCCCCCGCCTGCCTGACGGGACCGAGCCGTGGTGCCCGGGTTCCGGACCCGGAGCCCGGATCGAGAAGCCTCGGATGATCGCGGAGGCCTCCGCAACGTGGCCACGCTCCGCTCAGGCCACGGCACACCGGAAGCAGCCGACATCGCGACGTCCGGTCCCCGCGAGGGTCTTCGATCGGGGATCGCCCGCGTGCCCGGGTTCCGGCCCCGGAGCCCGGATCCCCGGCCTCGGACGGAGGTGCTGTGTGCCGTGGCCTGAGCGTCAGCGTGGCCACGACGACGATTCGGAGGCCCCTGGATCCGGGCCCCGCACGCGGGACCTGGGCACCCCGGCGTTCGTCGTACGGGAGCGTCGAGTGAGGGGTGGCGGTGGGCTGGTCCTGGGTGGGGGGCGGCCCTAGAGTGATGAGACGGTTCGCGGTGGAGCGGGGCCGGAGTCGATCAGGCGCCGGAGAGGCGTTCAGATGTCCGCGACGCTCGAGGTCTTCGCTGTGCCGCTGGTCGAGCTGAAGCGGGCGCTGGGGGCGCGCGACCCCGGGTTGCTCGACGCCGTGGCCGCGCGCTGCGGCTGGTTCTTCGAGCAGGTCGACGCCATCGACGACGAGTGCGGCCTGACCTGCCGGGAGGCGCTGGGCCAGATCCTCGCGGGCGAGCCCCTGGACCCGGAGCTGGGGTTCCTCTACGGCTACGCCTTCGAGGCGCTGTGCCGGCACCTGGGCGAGCCGCTGCCGAGCCTCTCGGGGATCGTGGGGGCCGCCGACTGGATCCATCGCCTCGACGGGGCGCTGGCGGCGGGCAACGTGCCGCTGCGGCTGAGCGATCTGGCGTACGACGACCGGCCGCTGCCCGTCGCCCTGCCGACACCCGACGACTTCCCGTTCCTCGGGATCTGGACACCCGGGGTCTTGCCGGCGGCCCTGGCGCCGCTGCGGCGGTTCAACGTCCACGCCCTCGGCGTCGACCCCGGGCTGGCCGCCGACGTGCAGGTCGTCCGCGGCTGGGTCGAGGCGGCCGCCGCTCGTGAGGGCACGGCGCTGATCGGCGTGCTGTCCTGAGGGGCGGCCGCCTCGACCCCGTCAGGCGTCGGCCGCCGGGGCCGGGGCCGGGGCAGCGGCCGGGGGGCCGTCGCCGGCGGGGCCGGCGGCCTGGTTCCAGAGGGCCTCGGGGCCCACGCCCTGGCGGTGGGCGACCTCCTCGAGGTTGTCGCGCTCGTGGAGGATCAGCCGGGTGAGGTGGTCGCGGGCGTCGTTGACCTGGGTGAGGAACCCGGTCATGAGGACCTCCCCGTCGATCTCGCCGGCGGCGAACCGCTCCAGGGCCTCGGCCTTCAGGCCGACCAGGTCGCGGCGCAGTTGCAGCAGGGCCTTCAGGTCGAGCTCGGGGGCCACCTCCAGCGCCAGCGCCTGCCGCTCGATGCCGGCGACCTTCATGATGTACGCCTCGAACCCCTGGTTGCGGGACTGCCGCAGCCGGCGCTGGATCCACTGGACCAGGACGAACAGGCCGCCGAGCAGGGCGGCGGCCAGGCTCACCTCCTTGTCGGCGATGTCGAGCAGGTCGTCGGCGATGATCGGCTTGTTCCGGCGCATGTAGTTGACGGCGCCGGGGTGCCAGTCGACCTCGGGGGTCACGTTCAGCAGGGTCACGTCGAGCGCCGGGTCGTCGAAGTTGCGGAACGGCGACTCGAAGACCACGGCCACGAGCCGTTCGACGAGGTCGGGGTCGAGGCCGGTGCGGGCCATCAGCAGGGTGCGGGTGGCGAGGGTCGGCACCGGCTCGGCCGGCACGGGGGGCTCGCGGTCGTAGGTCAGCGCCGGGATCAGGCCCTCGCGCACCTGCCGGTGCACGATGCCGCTCTGGGTGCCGTTGCCCCGCCAGCGGGCGAAGGCGGCCGCATACGGCAGCGGCGCCACCCGGTAGCCGTGCCGCTGCACCAGCAGCTCGGCGACCGCCGAGGGCAGCGAGCTGACCAGGAACACGGCGTCGGGCAGGTCCTCCGGCCGCGCGTTCCGCAGGTCGAGCAGGCGGTCGTGGGTGGCCGTGTAATCGTCGGGCGACAGGCCGCCGAAGGCGAGCACCTCCAGCGCCATGCGGTAGGTGCCGGTGCCCGGTCGGCTCACGTCGATCGTCTGGCCCCGCAGCGCGCCCAGGCCCTGGGCCTTCACGGCCTCGAGCCGCTCGGCGCCGCGGACCAGCAGATGCAGGGGCTCGTCGTGCAGCGCCGCGACCTGGCTGACCTCCGCGGACTCGGTCAGCTCCAGCGCCAGGGCCCCCTGCACCAGCGCCAGGTCGAGGCCGCTGTCCGGGTTGGCCAGCTGCCGGAGCGCGTCTTCCGAGCCGCCCGACTCGACGATCTTGAGCGTCAGGCCGCGCTCGCTCGCCTCGTCGGCCAGGGCGAGGGCGACCTGGGCCCGCTCGCTTTCGAGGCTGCCGGCGCTGATCGTCAGGGTCTGCGGCACCACCGTCGGCTCACGTCGGATCCAGGCGACGCCCCCGGCCATCACGGCCAGCGCGGCCAGGATGATCAGGCCGTCGCGGAGCCCGAGCCCGGATCGCCCCCGCCGCGGCGTCGCAGTCCCCTCGCTCATTCACCCCTCCAGCCTCGGTAACGCCCGCACGCGATCCCGACCCGCCCGGTCCAATCCAGGGTCAGGGGGCTGTCGATCCAGATCCGTGCCGCCAGTCTAGGAGAGCCGAGGGGGGCCCGCACCCCCAAAGTCCCAGGCCGGGCGCCGTCCGCGGGGCCGTCGCGGTTTCCGGTTCCCCCGGCGGCGACTATGCTGGATGCAGCCCCGTGCTGCTCCCCTCCCCCGGCCCGCCGAGTGCTCCCGATGAACTGGTCCGCTCTCTTCGACGAGGCCCTGCCCTACACCACCTTCCTCGACACCTACGCCAACCCCGAGCAGCGCCGCCGCTGGGACGCCATGCACGCCCGGATCGCCCTGACCGCCGACCAGGCCGCCCTGCTCGGCGGCTTCCAGCGCCGCATGCCCGTGCTGGTGCTCAACGGCGCCTGGTGTGGCGACTGCATCAACCAGGTGCCGATCTTCGACCACTTCGACCAGGCCAGCCCGGCGATCGAGGTCCGCTACCTCGACCGCGACCAGCACGAGGACGTCCGGTCGGCGCTCATGGTCAACGGCGGCCAGCGGGTGCCGGTGGCGGTGTTCCTGAGCGAGGACTTCTTCGAGGTCTTCCGCTACGGCGACCGCACCCTGGCCACCTACCGCCGCCTGGCCGCCCAGCAGCTCGGCCCCTCGTGCCCGACCGGCCTGGTGCCGCCCGACGCCGAGGCCACCGCCGCCGTCACCGCCGAGTGGCTCGGCGAGTTCGAGCGCGCCCAGCTCCTGCTCCGCCTCTCCGGCCGCCTCCGCCAGCTCCACAACGACTGACGGACCGGCCGGGCCGGGCCGGGCCGGCCGGCTGGTCCCCGCCCCCGCCTGCCCTCAGCCGCCCCAGGGGGGCTGCTGGGGCTGGGGGCAGTAGGTGAGGCCGCCGCTGGGGAAGACGTGGCCGGCGCGCGGGACGCGGCCCAGCGAGCGCTCGACCCCGCGCCAGAGGTCGGCCACGTCGTCGTGCAGCCGCACCGGGCCGAGCCGGGGCCCGAGCCGCTGCCGCAGCGGCGGGGCGTAGACGTGCACCGAGCGGTCGGCGACCAGCTCGCGGGCCCAGCGGAGCATGAACTTGCTCGGGCTCTCGGTCGCCGACACGATCCGATCGGCCAGCCGCAGCCCGCGCCGCACCACCCAGCCGCCCACGGCCCCCGTGGCGGCGATCGCCCGCAGGGCCGGCAGCGGGAACGAGCGGTCGATCTCGGCCGGATCGGTCCAGAAGAACCCGACCAGCGCCCCGCCCGGCACGCCGGCGGCGCGGTGGTTCAAGAGGACCTTGAAGCTCTGCATCGGGTCGCCCGGCCAGGGGAAGTTGCCGGCCACGACCACGTCGGCGGGTGGGTCGCCGGCCTCGATGGCGCTGCGGCGGCGGGCCTCCTCGACCAGCACCTCCTGCACCGCCTCGACGGCGCCGGCGCGGACGCGGAAGACCGTCCCCGGCGGCCCGAGCACGTGGCTGATCGACAGGCACGGCCCCGGCAGCAGCGCGGCCGCCGAGCGGATCGCCTGCCGCATCGGGTTCGACCGCACGTCGCCGCCCAGCAGCCGGGCCGCGTCGGTCGGCCCCCCGCCGCCCGGCCCCGACCCGCCCAGCCCCTGCCGGTGCAAGGCGCCCAGGGTGCTGCGGTGGCTGCACCCCGGGAAGATCAGCTTGTAGCCGCCGCCGAACCCCGCCTGGAGGTGCGGCAGGACCGAGCCGATCAGGACCCGCACGCTCGCCGTCGCCACCGGCCGGAACACCCGCACCGGCACCCCCTGCGGCGTGATGCCCAGGTCCACGTACTGGCCCAGGTCGTCGACCGGCGGGCTGTAGCACGGATACGCGTCGAAGACCGCATCCCCCACCCGGGCCCGCAGCGCCGACTCATCCGCGGCCGCGTGCCGGCCCACGCCCAGGCTGATCGTGACCGCGTCGCGGGCCACGCCGGCCGCGTGCAGCCGCTCCAGCACCACCGGCAACGCCTCCCGCACCGGCGTCCAGCGCGAGGGGTCGTCGACCACGATCGCGACCGTGGCTCCGGGCCCGACCAGGGTGCCCAGTCTCAGGTTCCCCTCGGGCCGATCGAGCGCCTCGGCCAGCGCCGCCGGGTAGTCGGCCAGCGGCTCCTCCAGGCGGGGCTCGCCCACCCGCGGCGCCGGCCAGTGCGCCGGCCAGTCCAGCGGCAGCCGGCCGTCGGCACCCCAGGGCAGATTGATCCGCGCGCCGCCGGCGCTCCCTGCATCCTTGGCCCTGCTCATCGCCGTGGCACCGCCATCCTTGAGGTTTGGCCCGGGCCCGCGGCGCCCGGTGCTCGCAGCCATGATGCCAGCGGGCGACCCGCGCCGCCACCCGGGTTGCGCCGCCCGCCGGTTCCGAATTGCCCCCCGAGGGCCGGCGCGTTGCAATGAATGCGCCCCGATCGGCCTGACGATCAGGCGGCTCACTCTCCCGGAGACCGACCCATGCGCCCGCTCCACCTCCGTGCCGCCCTGCTGGCGGCCCTCGCCCTGCTGGCTCCCGTCCTGTCCCCCGCCGTCCGGGCCGACGACGAGGCGACCGCCATCGCCCGCGAGCTGACCGACGCCGGCGCCAAGCTGTTCGCCGCCAAGGACGCCCGCGGCCTGGTCGACACCTACCTCGACGACGCCGAGGTCAGCCTGGTCCAGAAGGACTCCGAGGGCCTCAAGAGCGAGATCCGCCGGGGCCGCACCGCCATCGAGGAGGCATACCGCGACCTGTTCAAGACCGACAAGCCGTTCCGGGCCCGCAACCGCGTCGAGCACGCCCGGTTCCTCGGCCCCGACCTGCTCCTGATCACCGGCACCTTCGACGTCACCCTCGGCGACGACGCCACGCTCGGCATCCCGTTCGTCCAGGTGCGGGTCCGCCAGGGCAAGCTCTGGCTGATCCGGTCGGTGGAGCTGTTCTACCAGAAGACCGATTGAAGGCCGAATCGGTCGAATCCGGAGGTCTGGATTGCACCGGCCGTCCGGGCGCGGTCCAATTTGTGCAGGAGACACCGGGACCTGACGGGAGGCTCGACCGATGAGACACCTGACGCACCTCGCGGCCATCCTGGTCGCAACCCTGATCGGCACCGCCGCCCTGGCGGCCGACGACGGGTCCACCGCGCTGGCCCGGCAGCTCACCACGGCCGGCGCGGCGCTCTTCGAGGCCCGCAACGCCGCCGGCCTGGCCAACACGTTCCTCGACGAGGCCGAGATCGTGATGGTCTCCCAGGGAGACGCCGGCACCAAACGCGACGTCCGCCGGGGCCACTCGGCCATCGAGGGCCTCTACACCGACCTGTTCCGCGACGGCAAGTCGATCCGGGCCCGCAACCTCGTCGAGCACGCCCGGTTCCTCGGCCCCGACCTGCTGCTCATCTCCGGCACCTTCGAGCTGACCAGCGGCACCGAGTCGCCCCTGACCCTGCCCTTCGTGCAGATCCGCCAGCGCTCGGGCGCCGACTGGAAGGTCCAGCACCTCGAGGTGTTCCTGGTGCCCAGGGGCTGACGCCGCCGGGGCCCCGCCCGTTACAGTGGAGCCGCCGGCGGGCGGCGACGTGACGGCCCCCGTCGCCAGCGCGGGCGGGGGCCATCCACGATGTGCGGGATCTGCGGCGCCGCCTGGACCGACTCCGGCCGGGCACCGACCGATGCCGAGCTGGGCCGCATGGTCGAGCGGCTGCACCATCGCGGCCCCGACGACGCCGGCACCTACCGCGACACCCACGCCGCCCTCGGCTTCCGACGGCTCTCCATCCTCGACCTCGCCGGCGCGCACCAGCCGCTCGCCAATGAAGACGGCACCGTCTGGGTCGCCTTCAACGGCGAGATCTACAACTACCAGGCCCTGCGGCACCGGCTCGAGGCCCGCGGCCACACCCTCCGTTCGGGCGGCGACACCGAGGTCCTCGTCCACCTCTACGAGGACGAGGGCCCCGGGCTCTTTTCGCTGCTGCGCGGGATGTTCGCCCTGGCGATCTGGGACAGTCGCCGCCGCACGCTCGTGCTGGGCCGCGACCGCCTGGGCCAGAAGCCGCTGGTCTACCGCCACGCCGCCGGCCGCATCAGCTTCGCCAGCGAGCTGAAGTCGCTGCTGACGCTGCCCGAGGCCGACCTGCCCCGCCAGCTCGACGTGCGGGCCCTCGACCGCTACCTCACCTACGGCTACGTGCCGCACCCCGACACCATCCTCCAGGGCGTCCACAAGCTGCCGCCAGCACACTACGCCGTCTGGCATGAGGGCACCCTGCGGCTGGAACGCTACTGGGAGCCCGACTGGGACGCCGTCGTCGAGCGGCCCGAGGCCGACGACATCGCCACCCTGCGGTCGACGCTCTCGGAGGCCGTGGCCGAGCAGATGGTCAGCGACGTGCCCCTGGGCGCGTTCCTCTCGGGGGGCGTCGACTCGACGATCGTCGTCGGCCTGATGCAGCGCGCCGCCACGCGGCCGGTGCAGACCTTCTCGATCGGCTTCGACGACCCGGCGTTCGACGAGAGCGCCTACGCCGCGCTGGCCGCGAAGCACCTCGGCACCGAGCACCACACGTTCCGGATCGAGCCGCGCGCCTGGGAGACCGTGCCGGCGCTGGCGCGGCAGTTCGACGAGCCGTTCGCCGACAGCTCGGCGCTGCCGACCTGGCACGTCGCCCGCGAGACCCGCCGCGCCGTGACCGTGGCCCTCACCGGCGACGGCGGCGACGAGCTCTTCGGCGGCTACGACCGGTACCGGGCCGTCGCCCTGACCGACCGGCTCGACCACCTGCCCGCCAGCCTGCGCGGGCTGCTCGGCGGCCCGCTGGCGCGGGCCCTGCCCACCTCCGCGCGCGCCAAGACCCGGATGCGCTCCGTGCAGCGGCTGCTGCTCGGCCTCGGCCTGCCCGCCGGGCGGCGGTACCTGCGGTGGATGACCAGCTTCGACGAGTCGGCCCGCACCGGCCTGTACTCCGACGCCCTGCTCGACCGCCTGGCGGCGTCGGCCGCCGCCGACCCCGAGGGGGCCGACCCCGGCTCGGTGCTCGACCGCGCCTGGGGGGTGGCCTCGGGGCGCGACCCGGTGACGCGGGCGATGGTCAGCGACCTGCTGACGTACCTGCCCGGCGACCTGCTGCACAAGGTCGACATGGCGAGCATGGCGCACTCGCTGGAGTGCCGCGGGCCGTTCCTCGACCACCGCGTCGTCGAGCTGGCCCTGGCCCTGCCGCTGGAGCGCAAGCTGCGGCTCCGGGGCGGGCGCTCCAAGGTGATCCTCAAGCGGGCGTTCGCCGACCTGCTGCCGCCGGCGATCGCGGGCCGCCCGAAGATGGGCTTCGGCGTGCCGCTGGATCGCTGGTTCCGGGGCGAGTTGCAGGCCGAGCTCCGCGCCGTCCTGCTCGACCCGGTGGCCCTGGGCCGCGGCCTGTTCCGCCCCGAGGTCGTCGAGCGCTGGATCGCCGAGCACGCCGACGGCCGCCGCGACCACGCCTACCGGCTCTGGGCCCTGCTCATGCTGGAACTCTGGTTCCGCGAGCACTTCGACCCGCCGGCCCCGGTCGCCTCCTGACCGCCTGGTCTCCCCTGGCCGACAGCCCGTCGCTCGATCGCCCCGCGGGTCCGGTCCGGCCCCGTCACCGCCCGACGACCCGGGGCCATGGCGCCGGATCGGGGGGAAGGCTCGGAATCCAGGGTGCAGGACGGCCGTGCTGTCTGATGCGTGTGGATAATTGGAATCGTCTTGTTATCGATGACGGTCTGGGATTAGGATGTCGTTTGTAGGTTGATTCGTCTGGTCCGCCCAGCGCGGGTCAGACGCCGTGCAGGGCCAAGGCAGGAACCGCCGAGGCCGGACGTCGCCGGGACCACCGGCGCGGGCGCGGGGGCCGATCGGAGTCGGGCCCGCCACGCCGTCATGCCGATCCGATCGATCCTGGCCGCGGTCGCCGACCGCCGCGGGGTCGATCCACCGGTGACCGGATCCGACGCGGCCCAGTGGGGGCGGTGTCCCGGCCCGGTCCACGTCCTGAACTCGGACCCCTGAGGAGAGCCCAGACGATGCTGCGACTTCTGAATCGCCGCGCCCTGGCCACCCTGGCCCTGGCCGGCCTGACCCTGTTCGCCTCGGCCGGCGGCGCCCGTGCGGCGCTGATCCTGGCCCTGAGCCAGAGCGGGGTCGGCACGCCGATCATCGCGACCAACCCGACGGCCAGCACGACCCAGATCACCGGGACCGACGTCCTGGTCATCGTCACGGCGATTGACCCGAGCGCGGTGCTGGCCACGCCGTTCAACGCGTACCTGAACCTGGTGGCCAACAGCGTGGGCATCGCCACCACGGTGGGCACCGACATCCGCCAGGATTTCGCGGGCACCTTCACTATCACCTCGGGGCTCGGGGGCGCGGGCACGAACTACCTGTCGGGGACCTTCTCCGACGCCACGTTCGGCTCGGGCACGGGCCTGACGATGACGGCCAGCGACATCACGCCGGGCGAGTCGCTGACCTTCACCTCGGGGGTGATCCCCGCCAGCCATCTGAACTCGCCGCGGGCCATGTCGTTCGCCTTCGCCGGCGTCTCGCCGTCGGCGGCGATCGTCGACAACACCCTGCGGGCGTTCGAGGCCGGGGTCTCGGCGAACTTCTCGGCCGCGGTCCCCGAGCCGGCGACGGTGGCCGCCGCGCTCACCGGCCTGCTCGTGCTCGGCGGGACGACCCTGCTGCGGCGCCAATCGGCCCGTTGAGGTCGGGCGTCCCGCCCCGGTGCCGCCGCTCCCTGGCGGCGAGCGCCGGGGTCGGGACGTCATGACCGGTGTCCTGCCTGGCAGACGGGGGGGACGGTGGCTGGCGCTGCCGTTCCCCCCGGTTCGTCGGGTGCGTGGCCCCGGGAGGTGAGGCTGGTGCCGGTGGATCGGGCTTTTTCACCACCGATTTGCCAGACCACTCGGACGGACATAGGGTCCTGATGGCGTGAGTGATCGCGGGCCGGGTCGCACCGGACCCGCGGGGAACCGGGGACGCTCCCGACGTGGCGCCGGGTCCGAGCCGAGCCGAGCCGATCGGGAGTGCCAGGCCGCGGCCGAGTGCGGCGGGGGCGGAGGCGACGTTCGGTCGCGGCGCGGGCCATCGTGGCGGCGAACCGGGCTTCGGCACCGGGTGCCGGTCCCCGGCCGGCGTGAGCCGAGCGGCGCAGGTGCCCGGCCCGGGATGGGCCCGGGCGCGGCCGGTCCACGCCCAGTGATCCGACCCATCAGGAGAATCCCGTCGATGATGCGTCCCTCGCCGTTGCTCGCCCGCCTGGCCATCGCCGGCCTGGCCCTGATCGCCACCGCCGGCGGCGCCCGCGCCGACCTGATCCTGGCCTTCGGTCAGCTCGGGCCGGGCAGCCCGGTCGTCGCCAGCAACCCCACGGCCACCAGCACCCGGATCAGCGCCCTGAACGCCGCCATCGTGGTCACGGCCATCGATCCGAGCTCGGGGCTGGGCGTCCCGTTCGCCGCGTTCCTGAACTTCGTGGCCGACAGCACGGCCACCGGCGTGCAGATCGGCAATGAGATCAGCCAGGAGTTCGCCGGCACCTTCGCCATCACCTCGGGCGCCAACGGCACTGGCATCAACTACCTCTCGGGCACCTTCAACGACGTGGCCTCCGGCTCGGGCACGGCCCTGACCATGTCGGCCAGCGACGTGACCGTGGGCGAGTCGGTGAGCTTCACGTCGGACCTGATCACCAGCCTCGACAGCCCCCGGGGCCTCTCGCTGGCCTTCGTGGGCCTGAGCCCGGCGCTGGCGCTCGTCAACGGCACGATCGCCCCCTTCACCGCGGGCATCTCCGGCAACTTCTCGGCGGCCCCCGTGCCCGAGCCGTCGACCGCCGCCGCCGCGCTGGGCGGCCTGCTGCTGCTCGGCGGCGCGCTCCGTCGCCGCCGCGCGGCTCGCTGAGCCGGACGTCCTGCCCGGCCCCGTCCTGGTCGGCCTGGTCGGCCCGTGGGTCGCGACCCGCAACTCCACCATCCGGCGTTGAGACTCGCCGGGTCCGATCGCTCGACCGGGGTGACGACCGCGGCCGGTGGCCCCAGGGCCACCGGCCGCGGCGTCGTTCTGGCCGTCGCCACCGCCCGCGACTGGGGCGAATCGTGAGGTGGTCATGCGTCGACTTGTTGAGGGGTGTGCCGATTGCGGGAGTGCTTGATTGTGCCGGGGCGCCGGGTCCGGTATCGGTAAGGGCCGGGCGCCGATCGCGAGCCTCGCCACGACGTTCACCGCGAGGCGGTGGGGGCGGTCGAGGGGCGGCCACCCACCCTACCCGTTCGAGATCCCCGCCCATGGCGATCCCGGTCACCTGCGAGGCCTGCGGCAGCTCGTTCACCCTCAAGGACGAGCTGGCCGGCAAGCGGCTCCGCTGCCCGACGTGCCAGGGCCTGGTCGTCGTGCCCGAGGCCCCCGAGCCGCTGGACCTCGCCGGGACCGACGCCCCCGAGCCGGCCGGCTCGTGCCCGGCGTTCCACCGCGACCGGTTCTTCATCAACCAGAAGACGTTCACCATCGGCGCGCAGTACCGGGTCCTTGACGAGGCGGGCCAGCCGCTGCTGTTCGTCGACCGCCCCGCGCACCTGCTGCGGTCGTGCCTGGCGGTGCTCGTGCTCGTGGGCGTGGTCATCGGCGGCACGATCGTCATCGTGGCGGCGAGCATCCCCTTCGGCGGCAACCAGCCGGGGCCCTTGCCGACGGCCGTCGGAGTGCTGATGTTGGTTGGTATGGTCATCTCGATCGTCGGCGGCATCGCCGCGATGATCGCCACCCTGCCCCGCCGGCACATCACGATCTACACCGACGAGGCCCGCACCGACGCGGTGCTGCGGATCACCCAGGACCAGAAGTTCAGCCTGATCCGCGCCTGGTACACGGTGCACTGCCCCGAGCAGGGCCCGCTGGGCCGTTACATGAAAAATTATCTGTACAACTTCTTCCGCAAGCGCTGGGACCTGTACGACGTCGACGGCGGCCTGCGGCTGCTGGCCAGGGAGGACTCGATGATCCTCTCGCTGCTGCGGCGGTTCCTGGGCCCGCTGTTCGGCCTGCTGCGGACGAACTTCATCATCGTCGAGCCGGAAACGGACCGGGTCATCGGCGAGTTCAACCGCAAGTTCTCGCTGTTCGACAAGTACGTGCTCGACCTCTCCGCCGACCGGACCCACCAGCTCGACCGTCGGCTCGGGGTGGCCCTGGCGATCCTGCTCGACACCGGCGAGCGGCGCTGAGGGCCGATCCCCCCGACCCCGTGGCACGCCTGTCTCCGATCCCGAGGTGCTGGCCGGGAGCCCCCGCATGAGCGACTTCGACGCGATCCCGACCCCGCCGGGGTTCGACGACGAGGACCTGCCGGTCATCGGCGCGGCGATGCTCGACCACGGGCCGGCGGTGGACTTCGAGGCGAGGATGCCGGCCCTGCCGCGGGTGAGCGTCGGGATTGCCCTGGCGTGCGTCGCCGCCTTCGGGTTCGAGGTGGCCCGCGGGGCCCTGACCGACCTGGACCGGCTGGTCGCGGTGGGCGCCCTGGTGCCCGACCGGGTGCGCGACGGCGAGGTCTGGCGGCTGCTCTCGGCGGTGTTCCTGCACGGCAGCCTGGATCACCTGGTCGGCAACCTGCTCATGCTCTACGTGCTGGGCATGGCCTGCGAGCACGGCTTCGGCGGCCCGCAGTTCCTGGCCCTGTACGTGGGCGCCGGGCTGACCGGGGCGCTGCTGAGCCTGACCGGCGACCAGCCGTCGGTGGGGGCCTCGGGGGCGATCTTCGGCCTCGCCGGGGCCCTGATCGTGCTCTTCGTGCGGTTCCGCGACCGGCTGCACCTGCGCGACCGCCGGATCGGGATCGTGCTGGCGTTCTGGGCGCTGTATCAGCTCGGCCTCGGGCTGCTGAACCCGGCCGTCGACAACCGCGCGCACCTGGGCGGGCTGCTCGGCGGCGCCCTGCTCGGGTTCGTGCTCCGGCCGGCGGTGCTGGAGGGCCGCGAGTCGGTCCGGCGCCGGCCGCTGGCCATCGCCGGCCTGGCCGCCGCGGTGGCGGCGCTGGCGCTCACGGCGGTGGTGTTCGTCCCCCGGCTCTGGGGCGGCTGAGCGCGGGCGCCGGTCGTGGCCTCAGCCGGACAGGCCGGGGATCGGCGGCCAGCTCGGCATGAGCTGGCCGAACTCGGTGGGCAGGTTGGGCGCCAGCCGCAGCTCGGCGATGTCGAAGAGCGTGTGCAGCAGCGAGGCCGAGAGGTGCCGCCCGGTGATCGGCTCGGAGAGCGGCCCCGAGCCGTCGCGGTTCGACTGCCCGAGCACCCGGCCGCCCGGCAGCCCGCCGCCGTACAGGAGCATGGGGCCCAGGCCGCCCCAGTGGTCGCGGCCCCCCTGGCCGTTGATCCTCGGCGAGCGGCCCATCTCGCCGCAGGCGACCACGAGCACCTTCTCGTGCAGCCCGCGGGCGTGCAGGTCCTCCACCAGCGCCGACAGCGCATGGTCGAGCGGGCCGCCCATGTAGCGCATGCCCTCGACCATCGGCGCATTGTTCTCGTCGGCGTGCATGTCCCAGACGAAGTTCGTCGTCACCGTGACGAACCCCGCCCCGCGCTCGCAGAGCCGGCGGGCCATCAGCAGGAGCTTTCCCAGCGTCCGGGCGTTGTCGACATAATTATTGTAGTTCTTCCACTTCCGATCGATGGCGTCGGGCCGCATCAGGGGCGCGGTGTCGTAGCGATCGACCAGGCGCGGGTCCTCGCGGCCCAGGTCGAAGGCCTCGGCCAGGCCGCCGGTGAGCAGCCGCACGGCCTGGTCGCGGAGCCGGTCGACGCCCTCGACGGGCCGGGTGCGATCGAGGTCGCGGCTCAGGGCGTCGAGCCGCCGCAGCAGGCCGAGCCGGTCGTCGAGCCGCTCCCTCGGATACGCCAGGCTCAGCCCCGACGTCCCCGCCTCGGCCCCCGGCAGGCCGCGTCCCGGCTCGAACGGGCCGTCGGAGGCCGACAGCGAGCCGGTGGCGTTGAACCGGCCGAAGGCGGTCGTCCCCTCCTGCGCGCCCGGGTCGACGGCGCGGGGTTGCAGCAGCACGTTCGTCGGCAGGCCCGTGCGGGCGTCATTGGCCCCGGCCACGCGGGCGTAGACGGCGCCCAGGTTGGCGTTGAAGGTGTCGCGGCCGACCAGCGGCTTGAGGTTGTGATCCGGGTCCCCCGGCACGAACGACCGCACGATCGTGAGCCGGTCGGCCAGCGCCGCCAGCCTCGGGAACGACGCGCCGAACTGCACCCCCGGCAGGCTCGTGCCGATGGCCCCGGTGGCGCTGCGGATGCCCTCGGGCTGGTCGGGCTTGGGGTCGAACGTCTCGAACTGGCTGGGCCCGCCGTGCAGGAACACGAAGATGACCGACTTGCCTGTGAGCAACCCCGGCGGCGCCGCGTCGACCAGTGCCGCCAGCGCCGCCGCCCGGGCCTGCGGCGCCCGCCCCCCCCCCCCCCCCCCCCCCCCCCCCCCCCCCCCCGCGCCGCCCCCCCCCCCC
>CAZUZD010000142.1:13177-14704 GCA_964624465.1 uncultured Isosphaeraceae bacterium | reverse complement strand
TGCGGGGATCGGCGGCGGCGTCGGCCGGGTCGCGGGCGACTGGGGCGTCGGTGCCGCGCTGGCCAGGGGGCTCGGGCCCATGGCGCAGCCGGTCTCTCCCATGAGGCACACGGCGAGGCCGGCGGCGGCAAGACGGCGGTTCATCGATCCCCCCTCGACAGGCAGCAGGAAAATGGGGCCAGAGCGCCGGCTCCGATGCTGCTCGCGGGGCCCGCCGGTCCGGGGGAGCCTGGACGGCGGTCGCGTGGCGGCAATCGGGAGCCGGCGAGTGGGACGGTTCGGGGCTCGCTGGACCGCGGCCGTGGGCCGGCGGGTCCGGTGCAGCGCAGGGGTGAGCGGGAGATGGGCGGCGGGAACTTAGCCCGGCGCTACGAAACCTGCAAGAGCGCTTTGGCCACCGCCGCGACCTCAGCCGCCGGCCGCCGCTCCTCCAGCGGCACGTACGCCGTGCGCTCGTCCACCACCCGCACCTGGCCCGGCGGGCACCGCCGCGCCAGCTCCTCGATCCGTCGCGCCGAGCGGTACGTCAGGACGAGGAACTCGGCCTCGACGTGGATCCGCGACACCTGCCAGCGCTCGGCGTGCACCCGCAGCTCGGCCTCAGCCAGCAGGTTGCGGGTCGGCGGCGGCGGGGGTCCGAATCGATCCTCCAGCTCCTGGCGAAAATCGCCCAGCCGCTCGAGCGTCCGGATCCGCGCCAGCCGGCGATACAGCTCGACCTTGAGCTTCTGGCCCGGCACGTAGTCGCGCGGCAGGTACGCCCGCCAGGCCAGCTCGATCGAGCACTCCGGCGCCGCCTTCTCCGGCTTCGCCGTCAGGGCCCGCACGGCGTTCTCCAGCAGGGTGCAGTACAGCTCGTAGCCGACCGCCTCGATGTGCCCCGATTGCTCGGCGCCCAGGATGTTGCCGGCGCCCCGGATCTCCAGGTCGCGCAGCGCGATCTTGAACCCGGCGCCCAGCTCGGTGAACTCCTCGATCGCCTTGAGCCGCTTGACCGCGTTCGGCGTCACCGGCCGGTCCGACTCCAGCAGCAGGTACGCGTACGCCCGGTGCTTGAACCGTCCCACCCGGCCGCGGAGCTGGTGCAGGTCGGCCAGGCCGTAGCGGTCGGCCTCGTGGATGAAGATCGTGTTGACGTTGGGGATGTCCAGGCCGCTCTCGATGATCGTGGTCGCGACCAGGATGTCCGCCTCGTGCCGCACGAACGCGAGCATGTTCCGCTCGATCTGATCGCCGGGCATCTGACCATGCACGATCAGCATCCGGACCCCGGGGACGATCGCCTGGATCCGGTCGCAGATCGCCTGGATGTCGTGCACCCGGTTGTGGACGAAGTACACCTGACCGTCGCGGTCCAGCTCGCGGTTGATCGCCCGCCGGATCAGGTCGTCCTCCCAGCGCGAGATGCGGGTCTCAATCGCCTTGCGGTCGGGAGGCGGCGTCTCCAGGTTCGAGATGTCGCGGATGCCGAGCAGGCTCATGTGCAGGGTGCGCGGGATGGGCGTGGCCGAAAGGGTCAGCACGTCG
>CAZUZD010000142.1:0-13167 GCA_964624465.1 uncultured Isosphaeraceae bacterium | reverse complement strand
TGCTCGTCTTCGGGCACCGAGCTCGACTCGAGGGCCGAGAGCGTGAGCAGGTCCACCGTGGCCCGCAGGCTCTTGAGCCACTCCTTGTCCTCGACGCCAAACCGCTGCTCCTCGTCGATGACGACCAGCCCCAGGTCCTTGAACGTCACGTCCTTCTGCACGATCCGGTGCGTGCCGATCAGCACGTCGACCGTGCCGGCCGCCGTGCGCTTCAGGACCTCGCGGGTCTCGCCCTTGGCGCGGAAGCGGTTGACGACCTCGATGGTGAACGGGAACTCGGCCATCCGCTTCGAGAACGACCGGTGATGCTGCTCGGCCAGCACGGTGGTGGGCACGAGCACGGCGACCTGCTTGCCGGCGTCGATCGCCTTGAAGGCCGCGCGCATGGCGACCTCGGTCTTGCCGTAGCCCACGTCGCCGCAGATCAGCCGGTCCATCGGCTTGGTCTGGGCCATGTCCCCCTTGATCGCCTCGATGGCCGCGAGCTGGTCGGGGGTCTCCTCGAACGGGAACGCCGCCTCGAACTCGGCCATCCAGTGCGAGTCCTCGGGCGGGTACGCGTGCCCCGGCACGGCGGCCCGCTGGGCCTGGATGTCGATCAGCTCGCTGGCCAGGTCGACGACCGCCTCGGCGACCCGCTTCTTGCGCTTCTCCCACGCCGACGAGCCGATCTTCGAGAGCGCCGGCGTCGCCTTGCCGCCGCCGACGTACTTCTGCACCAGGTCGACCTTGGCGACCGGCACGTAGAGCTTCGTCCCCTCGGCGAACTCGAGGACGAGCTGCTCCTCGGCGAAGTCTCCCTTGTCGAGCAGTTGCAGGCCGCGGTAGATCGCGATCCCGTGGCTGATGTGGACGACGAGGTCGCCCTCGTTCAGGTCCAGGAAGCTGTCGATCGCCCGGCTCTCGTACCGGCGCCGCGACCCGCCGCGGCGGATGTCGGCGCGGTCGAACAGCTCATGGTCGCTGATGACCAGGGTGTCGGCGTCGTGCATCCGGAACCCGGCCCGGACTCGCCCGACGACCAGGCTCAGCCGCCCGGTCGCCGCCAGGCTCGTGTCGGAGAAGACCTCACCCAGCCGCTCGACCTCGGCCGCGTTGTGGCAGGCGATCAGCACCCGGTCGCCGCCGGAGGCACTGTCCAGCTCGGCCTTGACCTTCGAGAGCTCGCCCGAGAACCGCTCGACCGACTCGATCTTGAGGTGGCAGCTCGTCTCCAGGGTCGTGGCCGAGAGCGTCGAGAGCGTGACCGAGGGCCGCTTGAGCAGCGCGGCAAAGGTCTTGTCGACGGGGTAGAGCCCGCGGGGATCGTCGGACCGTTGCAGGAACAGCCGGCCCTCCTCGCGGAGATCGTTGGGCTCGACCAGGGCAACCCAGGTCCCCTCGGGGAACCAGCTCGCCACCGGGCCCAGATCGCCCGGCCGGCTCGGATCGAGCGGCACGGGCGCCCCGAGCAGGACCGAGTCCCAGCGATCGCGCGAGCGCTGGCTCTCGGCGTCGAAGGGGCGGATCGACTCGACCTCGTCGCCGAAGAACTCGATGCGGACGGGCTCGGTGGCGTCGGGCGGGAAGACGTCGAGGATGCCGCCCCGGAGGCTGAACTCGCCGGGCACCTCGACAACCTCGGACCGGTTCAGACCGTGTTCGAGCAACCAGCCGGCCAGGGCCTCGGGCGCCACCACGTCGCCGAGCTGCACCCGTCGCGAGGCGGCCGCGAGCACCTCGGGGCGGGGGATCGCCTGCATCAGGGACGGGATCGCGGCCACGACGCGCCGCGGCACCGCCGCGCGGGCCAGCCGGCGGACCAGGCGGATGCGACGGCCGAAGGTCTCGTCGCCGAGGTGCGGCATGCCGTCGGTGGGCAGGCGGATCGGGCGCTCCCAGACAGGCAGGACCTCCGGGCGGGCGCCGGCGAAGGTCGTCACGTCCTCGGCGAAGTCGTCGACGTCGCCGACGTGCGCCAGCACGACCACGAGGCAGACCGGGGCCTGGAGCCCCAGGCCGGCGATCGCCAGCGATGCGGCCGAGCCCCAGGCGCCGTCGATGGTGCCGCTGCGGCCGTTCTTGAGGGCGGCGACCACCTCGGGCATCCCCGGCGCGCGCTGCACCAGGCGCGTCAGGTCCTTCAGGTCGCGGACCCCACCCGGTTCGGTCGGCGGGGTCGATCGCTTGGCGGTCCGGCTCATGGTGCGGCTCAACAGCGTGCCGGTTCGGGGGGCGGATCGCGGGAGGTGGGCGTCAGCGAGCGGGTTCCGTGGCGCCGGGTGCAAGCGCCGTTCCACGGCCGTGGTGCCACGGCCGGGTCAGGCGACGGGGGTCAGGATCGCCCCGACGATGTGGGGCCGGAATCGGGCCGGCGGATGGGCTGACGGCGAGCGCGTCGTGAGCCGGCCGGCCGGGGCGGAACCGCGTGCCCCGGTTCGGAACGGCCCGCGGCCCGGGCCGGACGATCCTGGAGCTGGCGAGTGATCCGGTCGATGAGCCAGGCGAGGTCGTGCGGGTCGCAGGGCAGGTCCAGGCAGGCGATCGCACCCGCCTCGCGGGCCGTGGCCACCAGGGCGCGGTCGGCGAACCCGAGCAGGGCCAGCACCGGCCGGTGGCGGGCCTCGGCGCGGAGGATGTGCGGCCAGTCGGGCTCCAGGGTCGGCACTTCCCAGAGGGCCAGGCCGTCCAGGGCGGCCGTTGACCAGTCGCGGGCCGGCCGGACCCCGAACCCGCCGCGGCGGCAGGCGTCGGCCAGCATGGCCCGCATCTCGGAGTGGTGACTGACGATCACCACCGAGGGATCCCCGGGCGGGGGCGCCGGCCGGGCCGGCTCGGCGGCCACATGGCGGGCGATCGTCCAGGCGGCGGTCGCCTCGGGCAGGATCAGATCCACGAACGGCGTGCAGCGCTCCACCTGCCGCTGGCGGACGTGCTGCCCGAGGCAGAGCACGACCTTCGGCGCCGGCGCGTCGGTCGGTTCCTTGAGACTCCGCAGCCGGTCGGCATCTCCGAGCCCCACCGCGGCGCGATGGAGCACGACGGTACGGGCGGCGCGGACCGCCGCGGGCCAGGGCTCGGGCAGCTCGCCCTGGCAATGCTGCCGGCGCGATCCCGGCGGCAGCGCGTCGGCGATCGCCGCGACCCAGGGGTCGCCCAGATCGCCCACGAACAGCGTGTCAGGCCCAGGCCCATCCATGACCGTCTCCGCAGGGAAAACCGTGCGGGAACGCTAACCGATCGGCCCGGAATGGGCAAGGCGGGCCGCCGCACCCCCGGCCGGGCCGCCCGCCACCCCCGCCTTGATCCGGGTCGGCCGACCTGCTGAAGTGAGGCCCTCGCCCACCTGCCGGCCACTCCGACCCGGGAGCACCCCACCCATGATCCGCATCGGCCTGGTCGACTTCGATACCAGCCACGTCGTCGAGTTCACCAAGCGGTTCAACCACGTCGACATCGCCGAGGACCAGTGGGTCGAGGGCGCCAGGGTCGTCGCGGGCGTGCCGGGCCGGTCCGAGATCTCGCCCGAGCGGATCCCGGAGTACACCGCCAAGATGAAGGAGTACGGGGTCCCGATCCTCGACGACCCCGCCGACCTCTTCGGCAAGATTGACGCCGTGATGATCGAGTCGGTCGACGGCAGCGTGCACCTGGAGCGGGCCCGGCCGTTCCTCGAGCGCGGGATCCCCATGTTCGTGGACAAGCCATTCGCCTGCTCGCTGGCCGACGCGAAGGCCCTGGTCGACCTGGCCGACCGGACCCACACGCCGCTGTTCACCAGCTCGAGCCTGCGGTACGCCCCGGAGGTGGTCGCCGCCCGGAGCGATCCGAAGGAGACCGGCGCCATCATCGGGGCGCACACCTACGGACCGGCCCCCACGCACCCCCGCAACCCCGGCCTGTTCCACTACGGCATCCACCCGGTCGAGATGCTCTACGCCCTGATGGGCCCCGGCTGCCGCCGGGTCGTCGGGCTGAGCACTGCCGGCGGCGAGGTGGCCACCGGCGAGTGGGCCGACGGCCGCGTCGCCTCGGTCCGCGGCCTCCGCGACGGCAAGGCGGATTACGGCTTCACGATCTACGGGTCCACGGCCGTGAAGACCTACGGCGTGGGCACCCAGTTCATCTACCGCGAGCTGCTGAAGCGTGTGGTGACGATGTTCGAGACCCGCAAGCCGCCGTTCGACGTCCGCGAGTCGCTGGAGCTGGTCGCCTTCATCGAGGCGGCCAACCGCAGCGGCTCGACGGGCGGCCAGCCGGTCGAGATCCAGGTCTGAGCCCGGCACGATCCCCGGCGCCGTTCAGGGAGTGGCGCCGGCGGGCGGGCCGGGAGTGGCGAGGCGTTCGAGCAGGCGGACGACGTCGGGGTGGTCCCACTGGGCGGCCCCGACCTCCTGCACGACGAGGTTGCCGTCGGGCCCGATGATGAACGTCGCCGGGATGCCGTCCGTCTGGAACATGGCCGGGATCTCGCCCGAGGGCCGGCCCACGGGGACCCGCATCCGGTTGCGCTGGACAAAGCGCTGCGCCGCCGCGTCGGTGCTGTCCATCGAGATGGCCAGGAACGCCACGCCCTGGAGCCTGGGATCGGCGGCCAGGGCCTCGATGGTCGGCATCTCGGCCACGCACGGGGGACACCACGTCGCCCAGAAGTTCAGGAACACCGGCCGGCCCCGGTACCGGGCCAGGTCGATCGTGCCGCCGTCCAGCGCCCGCACCGACCAGTTCAGATCGGCCGGCAGGGCCAGGGGCGAGCGGTCCAGGATCGGCCGGGGCAGCCCGCCGCCGGCCCCCCCGCCGGGGCCGAACCAGGTCAGGTAGACGCACCAGAGGGCCGTGAATCCGATCAGCGCCCACCAGAACTTCCGGCCTTCGCGGGCCGGTGCCGGTGCCGGCGCCGGTCCCGGGGTGGAGGTGTCGGGCGGGCTGGGCGATTCGGACATCGGGGGAGGCTCCAGATCGGTTCGGGCGCGACTCGGTGTGGGGTCGGAGGCTCGCGCTCACTCGCGGGCGCGGGTCTCGGCGACCGGGGCGAGCAGGTTCTCGACGGGCGCGTAGTCGTCGGTCAGCACGATGCCGCGGCCCCGGATCTCCAGCGCCCGCATGTCCTCGGCCGGGTAGGGCTTCGGTCGATTGGGGGTGCCGTCGAGCTCGAACTGAGGGTCGCCGGCCCGCTCGCCCAGCTCGGTCAGGTCGAGCGGCTGGCGCGAGACGACGACGACGAACGTCTCGCGGCTGCCCTTGCCCGGGGCGCTGTGGGTGCCGAAGACGTAGACGTGGGGAAAGGTGCGCTTCGCCGTGTTGACCCACGAGCCCAGGAAGCCGCCCAGGCGACGGGCATACTCCAGCGAGTCGACGATGGCGTTGGCCCACTCGCGGCGGTTCTTGGCGAAGTTGAGGAACCGACCGCCGAGCTGGAGGGCCAGGGCGTCGTCACCGGCCTCGGAGCGCAGGATGCCGGCGAGCTGGCCACCGAGCAGGCTCCTCACGCCGCCCAGTTCCGTCGCGACCCGGCCGGCCAATCGCCGGCCCTGTTCCCCGGCCAGCAGGCGCTCCATCTCGGTGGCCTGGTCGCCACTGGGCGGGTTGATGACGCCGCCCATCTCGGTCAGGAGCGTGAGCACGGCGGCGGCCTGGATCTGCTCGCCGGGTTTCTCGGCCGACGTGGTCAGCAATTGCTCGCGGAGCGACTCGAAGGTCGCTTGCATGGTGCGGGCGTCGGTCGTGGCCAGCGTGCGGACGAACTCATCGGCGCGGGCCAGCACCCGCTCGACGGCCTCGGCGCGGCCCTCGGCGGTGTCGCGGCTGAAGGTCACGGTGCGCGTCGAGTTCAGCAGCGCCAGGATGGCGGCCACGGCCGGATCGGCCGACTCGGCGTCGCGGTATCGCCGGGCGATCGGGGCCCGCGCGGCCTCGACGGCCAGCAGCACGTCGCGGGCCCGCGCCTGGCCGAGCACGACCTTCGCGGAGGCCTTGTATTCCTCCTCGGAAGGCAGGTTCAGGGCCTCGACCGACCCGACGGCTGCCTGGGCGATCTGGAGCAGCTCGGCGCGGGACATCGGCCTCGGGTCGGCGGCCAGGGCCTTGGCGACGGCGTCGGTCGCCTGGTCGAAGCACCCCTGGAGGTCGGCCGACATCATGGTGTCGACGAGGTCCTCGGCCAGCGTCTCGGCCGACTTCTCGCCGTTCCAGCGGCCGTTGAGGTTCGGGATCTGCGACTGGAGCAGACCCCGGCGCGGGCCCTGGGCGGCGGCGCGGGCGTCCGACTCGTAGACGTCGATGATGTTGATCATGTACACGCCCTCGGGCGTGAGCATCCGGGCCAGGCCCTCGTTGAACTGCTGGGTCGTGAGGTGCCAGGGCACCGAGAAGTCATTGAAGGCGTCGCCGTACACGACGTCGAACCGGGGCTCGGGGTGGCGAACCACGTACTGCCGGGCGTCGCCCCACGAGGTCCGGATCGTGTACTTCGAGGTGGCGTACCAGCGCCTCAGGGCGTCGAGGTACTTCGCCTTTGTCTCGGCGCTGGTGAACGGCCCGAAGCGCACCTCGTCGCCGTCGATCGTGGCGACGCCGTCGCCGCTGGCGGGATCGCGGCGCAGCGGGGGAGCGATCTCCTCGAGCGCGGTCAGATACGCCTCGCGGCTCTGGTCGGAGCCCGCCGGGCCCAGCTCGACGCTGCGGCCTCGCACGGTGACGAGGTCCTGGCCGGTCTTCGCGTCGCGCCGGGGCTCGGGCAGGGTCCGGTCGGGCCCCGGCAGGCCGAGGGCGACCTGGTTGGCGCGGGTGACGGCCGGGTCGATCTCGGCGACCTCGCACCAGGTCTTTGGATAGAGGGCCTGCAGGTAGCGCGGGAAGGTGTAAGATCCGCCGCCCAGGAACAGGGCCCCCAGCTCGGCCCGCGTCGGCGCGTCGAGGCCGGCGGCCCGGGCCTTGGCCTGCATCTGGCGGTGCGTGACCAGGGCGTAGATGTGCTCGTAGTCGTAGTCGAGCCGGTTGGGCTGGCCCATCACGACGTAGCCGTGGATCAGGTTGTCGAGGACCAGCTCGCGCTTGATTCCCTCGCGATCGCGCTCGTTGTTGACCTTGATGAAGTAGTAGTTGCTCTCGTCGACGTAGGCGATCTCGCCGTCGACGGTCAGCGGGTCGGCCTCCTTCTCGCGGAGGCCCCAGGCGCGGCCCTGCTTCACGAAGAACGCCCGTACCGGGCCCTCGGGCATCAGGCCGGGGGCGAAGGCGATCACGCACAGGCCCAGCGGGATGCCCGCCCAGGCGGCATGCCCCACGCTCCCCAGCGCCGTGGCGGCCAGGGCCATGAGGGTCGTCAGCAGCAGGATCACGCCCTTGGTGCCGAGCCAGTCGATCAGCACGAACCCGGTGAGGAAGGTGCCGACCAAACTGCCGACCATGCCCCAGGCGTAGACGGCGCCGATGGCGGTGCCGGTGCGGCCCGTGCTCCGCACCCGCTCGACCGCCAGCTTGGCGACCAGGGGGCTCACGGTGCCCATCGCGAGGCTGGGGATCAGGAATACGACGCCGGTCCAGAACAGCACGCGGAACCACCAGGGGAACCCGGTCATCTCGATGGCGCGGCCCAGGAACGCGCCCTCCTGGCCGGCCAGCGGCATCGGGGGCTCGTTGCGGAGCAGGTAGCCGATCGGATTCCGCACCAGCCAGGTCGGCGGCGTCTCGGCCAGCAGGATCAGCGACACCAGCACCGAGGCGGCCAGGAACAGGTGGCTGGCCTGCTTCTCGCTGCGGATCCGGTTGGCCAGCTTGCCGCCGAGGAAGTTGCCCAGGCTCAGGCCGCCGAGCAGGATGCCGATGACGCTGGTCCAGCCGAAGACGCTTGAGCCCAGGTGCCGGGTCACGAGCCGGCCGGCCACCATCTCGAGCGCCATGAACGCCAGGCTGGCCAGGAATGCCAGCGCCGCCAGGTCGCCCAGCCGGACGGTCGGGTCGGCCTCGCGGAGGCTGAGCGTGGGGTTCGCCAGGCGGGCGGAGTCGATCTGGCCGCGGAGCCGGCGGGCGGCGAGCACCGCCGCGGCCAGCAGCAGGGCGTGGCCCACCAGCGTCACCCCGTTGATCGGGATGTTGCTGATCGTCAGGCCGGGCCAGGTCGTGCCGAGCGCGATGGGACCGAAGGCCCCGACGGCGAGCACGGCGGAGCCCGCCAGCGCCAGGAGCCGGCCGGTGGCTTCGCGGGTCAGCAGGCCGGCCAGCAAGGCGAGTGCGGCGGCCACGACGTTCACGATCGTCGAGGTGGGGGCGATGTAGATCAGCCAGAAGCCGGCGAGGAAGGTGCCGACGATCGAGCCGACGGCGCCCAGGAAGTAGACATCGCCGATCGCGCTGCCCGACTGCTTCGCCTCGTCGACGGCCATCTTGGCCACGACCGGCGAGATCATGCCGAGCACGGTGCCGGGGATCAGGAAGTCGAGCGTCACGACCACGAGCGTGCGGAGGTCCCACGGCAGCAGGCCCAGCCCAGGCAGCCAGCCGACCAGGGCGTTGGCCCAGAGGCAGCCGACCGTGAGCACGGCGCCGAGCGCATAGAGCGGCCCGAGCGCCTCCCGCGGCGGGATCCGGTCGGCCAGGCGACCGCCCAGGACGTTGCCCAGGCAGATGCCGCCGAGCATGATCCCGATCACGCTGGTCCAGACAATCAGCGAGGCGCCGACGTGCTGGGCCACCAGGCGACTGGCGACCAGCTCGAGCACCATGATGCACAGGCTGCTGAAAAATGAGAGCGAGTAGGGGAGCCAGCGCGCGAGCGATCGCATCATGGCCGCAGACACTCCGGCGGACGACGGGCCTCGGCCCAAGAAGCGGGCCGGAAGGTGGTTACGATATCCGACCGGCCGATCCCCTCACAACCGGCATCAGCCCCGTCCTCGGCCTCCCCGGCCCCGGCCTACGGCTTGCCCGGTACGATCGGGAGGGGACAATGCACGGGGGCCGGACCGGTGCCGTCCGGGATGCCCCCGCCTGTCGTCCGGGAGTCCGGTTCCTCAATGGCCATCCTCTGCGTGACCCTGAACCCGTGCCTGGACAAGACGCTCACGGTGCCCGCGTGGGCGCCTGGCGACATGGTCCGCGGCACCGCCGTGCGGGCCGTCGTCGGCGGCAAGGGGAACAACGTGGCCCGGGCACTCGCCGGGCTCGGTCATTCCCGGGATGCGATCCGGCCGGCCACGTTCCTCGGCGGGGCGGTGGGCGAGGAGTGTGCCCGCCGGCTCCGGCAGGATGACGGGTTCGCGCCGCTGATCGTGCCGACCCGGGCGCCGACCCGCGTCATCCTCACGGTCCGCACCGGCGACTCGGCCGAGCAGACCTCCTTCTTCGACCCCGACCCGGCGATCGAGGCCGACGAGGCGGCGGCCCTGCTGGCCCAGGTCACCACGCTCCTGGCGGCCGGGCACGTGACCGCCCTGACCCTCTCGGGATCGAGCCCCGCGCCGGCGACCCACGGCAGTTACGGAGCCCTGATCATGGCCGCCCGCTCCGCCGGAGTGCCCGTGTTCCTCGACACCTACGGCGCCGCCCTGCGGGGGCTGGCCGGTCGCCTGCCCGATGTGATCCAGCTCAACCGTCGCGAGGCCGGCCTGTTCCTGGGCGTGGAGCGGCCCGACGACCGGGCGATCGCGGGCCTGCTGGAGCGGTGGTCGGTCGATGGGGTGGCGGCCGCGCTGGTCACGAACGGGCCGGGGGCGGTGCTCGCCCGGGTGGGGGGGCGATCGTTCCGGGTCCAGCCGCCCACCGTGGCGGTGGTCAACCCGGTCGGCTCGGGCGACAGCGTGCTGGCCGGGCTCGTCGATGCCTGGGACCGCAGGCCCTCCAATCCCGAGGGCTGGCTCCGCCACGGGGTCGCCTGTGGAGTGGCCAACGCGCTCCGGTGGGATGCCGGCCAGGTGGAGCCCGGGCTGGTCCGGGCGCTGGTCCCCGAGGTCGAGGTCGTGCCCTGGTGAGTTGGGGGAGCCCCGGAGAGTTTCGGGCGGCCGGGCAGTCTGGGGTTTGACGAGACCCGGGAAGGGTTTAGAATCAGATCCGGTAGAGCGGACCTTCCGGTTCGCCACGGTCGGCTCGGGATCGGGACCACTCGTGAATCGGTTCGTCCTGGCCTTGCTGCTGCTCAGCGTGCTGGGCTCGTGTCGCATTGTGTGCGCCACGGCCGAGTGTCACACTGCGCACAGCTCGGCGCTGCCGGGCGACGCGACCGACACGGTGCCGCACCCGGTCAACGACGACAACTGCATCTGCAACGGGGCGATCGGCTCGGACGAGGCCGGCCCGCTGCTGAACCTGATGCTCGCCGACCACGCGGCGACCCCCTGGCTGCTGGGCGGCGGCCTGCCGCTGTCCATCTCCGGTGTCGACGCCGGTCGCGCTCCCGGGTCACACCACTCCTCCGGCACCTGGCGACCCCTCGCCCCCTCGACCGTGTCGGCCTGCGCGCTCCTCCAGCGCTATCGCTGCTGAGCCAGTCACGCCCGCGATCCCCGGGTGGCCGCCACGGCCTCCCGATCGTGCTCTCGTCCGAACGGCGGGTCCCCTCGCGGGCCGCCACGGACGTGTCGAACCTGGCGTGAGAACGAGAGAGTCCTGTGCAGGGGCGACCGCGTCCGGTTCCCGGTCGGTGGTCGCCGTGGGGAAGGAATGTCGTTGATGAAGCGCGCACCGCTGGTCGGTGGGATTGCCGCGACCCTCGTGGCGTTGGCGGCCCTGGGGTTCCTGCTCACCCGCCCTGAGCTCCGCGGGGCACTGCCGAAGCTGACCGCCTGGCTTGGCCTCTCGGGGGCGACCCCCGCGGTCCGGCAGGTGGTGCCGCCGCCGGAGGCCGACCGGGAGCCCGGGACCCGGCCCAGCCCGCTGGCGGGCACCGGTCCGTTGCCGGAGTTTGCCCTCTCGGCGCCCGAGATCGCGGAGCGGGTCGGCCTCAAGGTGGCCCCGGTCGACACCCGGCCCTTCACCCCGAGCATCACCGGCAATGCCGAGATCGTCTACAACGCCAACCTCTACGGCGAGGTGCGCCCCAGGGTTGCGGGCATCGTCCGCGAGGTGATCGCCGACGAGGGCTCGCACATGAAGGCCGGCGAGCCGATGCTCCGCATCGACTCGGCGTTCGTCGGCACGGCCAAGTCGGAGTACCTGGCCGCGATCTCGATCGAGCGGCTCGCCGCCCAGACCCTCGATATGACGCTGAAGCTCCGCCGGGACAATGCGGCGCCGCTCAAGGAGGAGATGAAGGCTCGCGCCGACCAGACCACGGCGCAGGCCGCCGTGCTGAACGCCAAGCAGCGGCTCAAGAACCTGGGCTACACGGCGGCCGACCTCGCCAGGATCGACCAGGACCAGGACACGTCGACGTTGCTCGATGTGGTCTCCCCCCTGGCCGGCGTCGTGGTCGAGCGGCATGCGGTGCCCGGCGAGGCCATCGAGCCGACCGACCGCGTCTTCGTGGTGGCCGACATCCATCTGATGTGGGCCTGGATCGACGTCTACGAGTCGGACATCGAGGACGTGAAGCCGGGCCAGGCGGTGACGCTGACCGTCTCGGGCGCCGGCGGCCTGGTGCACCGGGGGCAGGTGGACTGGATCGACACCGCCGTGAACCCGACGACGCGGACGATCCGGGTGCGGGCCGTCATGAACAACGAGGAGCACCGGCTCCGCGCCAACGAGTTCGGCCGGGCCCGCATCGAGGTCGGCCCCGAGCGGCCGGCGCAGTTCGTGCCCCGTGAGGCCGTCCAGACGCTCGAAGGCGGCGGCGAGGTCGTCTTCGTGGCCCGTGAGGGCGGGAAGTTCCAGCCGTTGCGGGTGACCACCGCGCCGGCCGAGGCCAAGGGGGAGGTGCAGGTGGTCACGGGCCTGGAGCCGGGCGCGAACGTCGTCGGCACCGGCGCGTTCCTGCTCAAGAGCGAGCTGCTGAAGCGGGCCGAGGGGGACGAGTGACACGGCGGTTCGCCCGCGACGTCGTGCCCTCCCTCACCCTCACCCGACCAGGCGCCCCCTCATGCTCAATCACCTGATCCAGTTCAGCCTCAACAACCGCTTCATCATCATCCTCCTGGCCATCATTCTCGTCGTGCTCGGCATCGGCGCCGGCCTGCGATTGCCGCTCGACGCGTTCCCGGACACCACGCCGAACCAGGTCCAGGTCAACACGGTCGCCCCGGCGCTCTCGCCCGAGGAGATCGAGCGGCTGATCACCTACCCGGTCGAGCTGTCGCTCGGCGGCCTCAAGGGTCTGGAGGAGGTGCGCTCGATCTCCAAGTTCGGGCTGTCGCAGGTCGTCGCCATCTTCGCCGACGAGACCGACATCTACTTCGCTCGCCAGCAGATCAACGAGCGGCTCAATGAGCTCTCGCTGCCCGCCGGCATCGCCAGGCCCACCATGGGACCAGTCGCGACCGGCCTGGGCGAGGTCTACCACTACTACATCAGCAGCGACGTCTACGACCTGACCGAGCTCCGCACCCTGCAGGACTGGGTGATCCGGCCCCGGCTCCGTCGCGTGCCGGGCGTGGCCGAGGTGAACACGCTGGGAGGCCTGGCCAAGCAGTTCGAGGTGCAGGCCGACCCGGTGCAGCTGGCCAAGTATCGTCTCACTCTCGACGACGTCACCCGTGCCCTCCGCGAGAACAACGAGAACGTCGGCGGCGGACCGCTCCAGGCGGCTGGCGAGGTCCAGATCGTGCAGGGCGTGGGCCTGGTCAAGGACGCCGACGAGATCGCCGAGATCGTGATCGCCTCGAACAACGGGGTTCCGATCCGGATCCGCGACGTCGCCCGGGTCGAGATCGGCCACGAGATTCGCCGCGGCGGCACCACGGCCAACGGCCGCGGCGAGGTCGTGCTCGGCCTCTGCTTCATGCGGATGGGCGAGAACTCCCGCGACGTGACCCTCGCCCTCGAAGCGGCCATGGACGACGTCCGCAAGCTGCTACCCCCGGGCGTCGACGTGCGCATCCTCTACCGCCGGACCGACCTGGTGGGGCAGGTGCTGCACACCGTCGAGAAGAACCTGCTCGAGGGGGCCGTGCTGGTCATCGCGGTCCTGTTCGCGTTCCTGGGCAACCTGCGGGCGGGCCTGATCGTCGCCAGCGTGATCCCGCTCTCGATGCTCTTCGCCGTGACGATGATGGAGCGGGTCGGCATCGCCGGCAGCCTGATGAGCCTGGGCGCGAT
>CAZUZD010000141.1:8183-14793 GCA_964624465.1 uncultured Isosphaeraceae bacterium | reverse complement strand
CCGCGCTCGGCGATGGCGTCGGCCGCCGCCTCGGTCGGTCTCGACGCCGCCTCCGGATCGTGGCCACCGGGCGAGAACCCGCTGGCCGCCGCCGTCCGGGAACTGCTGCCCCGCGACGTCGCCGGCAAGTGCCGGATCCAGGTCATCGTCCAGATGTCCGAGGGCCCCGAGCCCGGCACCCCGGCGCCCGAACCCGAATCGACCCCCGGCTCGCGCCCGGTCCTGGAGTCTGGCTCCGGGACCTCGGGCTCGGACCCGGACTCGGAACCGCACCCCGGCCGCGGCCCCGCCGTGGCTGCCCCCGCATCGGCCGAGAACTCGTCATGCCCGCCCGACTCGTCGCGCTGACCCCAGGCGCCGCCCCCACCATCGTCCTGCAACGGCCCGTGCTCCTGGTCGGCCGACACCCCGAGTGCGACGTCCGCATCGACCTGCCGGCGATCTCCCGGCGCCACTGCTGCCTGGCGCAGGCCTACGAGCGCACGATCATCCGCGACCTCGGCAGCCGCCACGGCGTCCGGGTCAACGGCCGGATCGTGCACGAGGGCCGGCTCCTGGCCGGCGACGAGGTCGCCATCGGCCCGTTGCTCTACCGCTTCGAAGAGGCCCCCGCCCCCGCCCGGCCCGCGCCCGCGCTGCCCCGCCCCGAGGCCGCCGCGCCGGCCCCCAGGCCGAAGCCCATGCCCCGGCCCAAGCCGATCGACGACTTCAGCATGCCCCAGATGCCGGTCAACCTCCGCGACCTCGAGCAGGACCTCATCGGCCTCGACGACTGACCGGATTGCCCCAACGGGCACCTGATCCGTAGGGCGGATCAGCGGAGCGTCATCCGCCGCGACGGGGCGGACGCCGAACTCCGGGCCGGCGCGAGGGTCGAATCGAGGGTTTCCCTTCGAGCGCCGTGTCGCCGTGTGGCGTGGCCTGAGCGTCCGCGTGGCCACGACGACGAATTCGGAGGCCGCCGACCCGGCGCGGCGGATGACGCTCCGCTGATCCGCCCGACGGGACCGTCGTGTGGCGGGGGGGGGGCGGGCCCCGGGGGCCCCCCCCCCCCCGGGCGGCCCCCCCCCCCGGGCCACCCGCGCGTTGGGGGCGCGCCGCCGGCGGGGCCCGCGGCCCGCCACCCGCCACGCCACACGGAAGGGACGACGCTCCGGGAGGTCGGACCCCCGACCTCGGACTGAGGTCCCGGGCTGGTGTACCGGGCCCACGAGGCCGATCCGCAGGCTCCCGGAGCCGGGCCGGCGGCGGACCGCAGGCCCAGGCAACCGGGGAGGCATCGGCGACGTACGATCAGGGTTGGGCCGGAGCCGGGGTGTCGAGGGAGCGACGGACGAGCTCGGGCAGGAACTTCACGGGCAGGGTGCCGTGGGCGAGCACGGCCTCGTGGTAGCGGCCGAGCTGGAAGGCGTCGCCACGCTCGCGCTGGACGGCCTGGCGCAGGCGGTAGAAGGCGGTGCGGCCGCCGAAGTAGGTTGAGAGCTGGCAGCTCGACTGCTTGGCCCGCGTCACCTTGCCCACGGCCTCGCCCTCGGTCTGGAAGCCGCGGACCATCAGCAGCTTCAGGGCCTGCTCGTCGCTGATGCCGGTGACGTGCATCTCGTAGTCGAGCACGGCGTTGAGCACCGCGCGCAGGTAGAACTTGAGCTGCTGCATGCGGAGCTTCAGGTCGCCGGCACCGAAGCCCTGGTCGAGCATCATCTGCTCGGTGTACACGGCCCAGCCCTCGGCGAACGTGCCCGAGCCGAGCACCTTGCGGATCGGCGACGGGCAGCGGTTCGAGTACTCGAGCTGCACGTAATGGCCGGGGTACGCCTCGTGGATCGTGAGGATCTGGAGCATCGGCCGGTTGTACTCCTCCAGGAAGCTGGTCACGCGGGCCGGCGACCAGTCCGAAGGCGGCGGGCTCAGGGCGTACTCGCTGCCGCCCTTGGGGTCGAGCGGCGGCGCGGGGTTCAGGTAGGCCACCGAGTTGCCGCGCTGGAACTCGGGCATCTCGATGATCTTGAGCTGGTCCGGCTCGGGCAGCGTCAGGATGTCGCGCTCGGCGATGAACGCCTTGATCTCGGCCACCGTCGCCTTCGTGTCGGCCAGCAGCGACTCGGGCGTGCCGTGGTCCTGGGCGATCGCCTTGAGGACCTTCGCCGTCATGGCGCGGCGGCCGTCGGCGTCGTCGGGGGGAATGACCACGCCGGGGAAGAACCCGGCCCAGAGCTGCCTGGCGATCACGGCCATCTCGCGCTCGACGCGGTCGGCCTCGCTGCGGGCCTCCGCGATCAGGTCCTCCGAGGTGATGCCGGCGTCGAGCTCCAGCTCCAGCTTCTTCGCGAACAGCTCGCGGCCGATCCGCCAGGAGTCGGGCTGCGAGCGCGGCAGGACCTCGTCCTGGAGGAACGCCAGGTGGGCCTGGAGCGCCTTCACGACGTCGGCCGCCGCGGCAGCAATCGCCGGCTTCTGCGCGTCGGGGATCGCGATCGTCTCCTCGAGGCCGCCGGTGTAGAACCCGATGGCGCCCCTGGTCTGGAGGATCGCGGTCTCGGTTTTCACCTTCGGCGGCTTGTCGATGGTCTGACGCGCCATGGCGACGACCTGCGGGATCGCCTTCATGCGCGCCAGGGCGTTGCGGAGGTTCGTCTCCTTCGACTCGGTCGACTGCGTCAGCAGCAGGTACACGCTGTTGGTCAGGTACTCGCCCCAGACGCGGGGGTCGTCGGCGTAGGGGTGGAAGGTCTCGGCCAGCCAGATCGAGCGGGTCAGCTCGTCCTCGAAGATCTGGTAGTCGACCCGGCCGTCGGGCGAGAGCTGATCGCGGTCGACGGCCTTCGGCAGGCCGGCGAGGGTCTCGCGGTCGCGGGCGAGGTTGGCGGCGCGGGCCTCGGGGGAGAGGTCGTCGAGCCGATCGTCGTACTGGTGGTCGCCGAGCTGGGTCGCCATCATCGGCTTCGCGCGGAAGCTGGCGGCGAGCCAGGCCTGGAAGTAGGCGACCAGTCTGGCGTCCTCGGCGTTGTCGGCCGCGGCGTGGGCGCCGGCCGGCACGCTGGCCAGGAGCAGGGCCAGGGCCGCGAGCAGGGCCGGTCCGGAAGCAAGCAGGCGCATCGATCACCCTCCGCGCGCCGGCCCAGGGTCGGCGCGGGGCACCGCAGCCCCGGCCGCCGGCCGGCTTCACGGGGCGATCATAACGGGCCGCGACGCGAGCCAACAGCACGCGGCGGGATCGGACGGGACGGGCTCCCGCGCGGCTCAGGCCGCGCCGGTGACGGCGGGCACGCGGGCCGGCCGTCGGCCGCCGGCGGCCAGGGCCCGGTCGTAGACGTCCAGGTACCGGTCGACGTTGCGGTCCATGCCGAAGTACTCGCGGGCCACCGGGCCGGTCGCCGCCGCCAGCCGCGCGGCCAGCGCCGGGTCGCCCAGCACGTCGAGGATCCCGTCGGCGATCGCCCCGGGCGCCACCGCCGTGAGCCGGCCGGCGCCGGTGGCGCCCAGGATCGTGCGGTAGTCGGCGAAGTCGGTCGCGACGATCGGCCGGCCCGAGGCCAGGTACACGGCGATCTTGCTCTGCACGGAGTAGTTCTCGCGGCAGGCCAGCCGGGGATGCACCAGCACGTCGGCGCGTCGGGTCAGGCTCACGACCTGCTCGGGCGTCTGCCCGGTCCGCACGATCAGCCGGTCGCCGAATTCGCCGAGCTGGCGGCGATAGGCCTCGCCGGCCTCGGCGGGGCCGCCGACGAGCACGCAGCGGGCCTCGGGCCGCGCGGCGAAGACCGCCGGCAGCGACTCGATGAGCAGCGGCACACCCTGGTTGGGGTGCACGATGCTGCCGACGTACATGATCACCTGGTGCCCGGGCCCGATGCCCGGGATCGTCGCCGGCGTCGCAGGGCCGGCGTACTCGTTCAGGTCGATGCCGGGATAGATCACCGAGACCCGGTCGGCGGCGAGGCCCTTCTCGTTCACGAGCACGTCCCGCACCGGCTCGCCCAGCGCGATGACGTGCGCCGCGTGCCGGCAGACCTGGCGCTCCAGGGCGCAGTAGCCCCGGTAGATCAGGCCGCGGCCGAGCTGGTCGCGCTCGACCTCCTCGCCCAGCAGCGAGTGCACCTCGTACACCATCGGCCAGCCCGAGAGCCGGCAGGCGGCGTGGGCCCGGGTTGCGCCGCCGTAGTGCTGGGCGTGCACCAGGTCGAAGCGGTGCCGGCGGCGGATCGCCCGCAGGCCGTCGACCCAGCGGTGCATCGGCAGGGTGTAGAGCGGCGTGCCCTCGAAGTCGCCGCGCTCGACCCGGTTCCGCCAGGGGCCGCGGGCCTTGAGGTACGCCAGCACGACGTCGATGCCCCGGGCCTTCAGGGCCCGCGTCACCTTGATCGGCAGCATCGCCGTGCCGTCGTAGTCGCCGGGAATCGGGAACGAGGTGACCATCAGGATGCGCATCGTGGCGAGCTCCCTCCCTGGATCCTGCCCGTGGGTGCGGCCGTAGCATAGTGAGCCCGCCCCCGCCCGAGAAGACCAATCCCACCCCCGGAACCCCGACCCGAACCTCGCCCAGATTCCGCAAATTGCCGGAATGGTGCGAGCCGGGGGGCCGCCGATGCCGATCTTGAGTCTCGCCAGGACGTGCCGGCCGGGGCCCCGATGCGGGCGGGCCGGCGGGGTGGATGCGGGGATTGGTGGGTCGGTCGGTCGGCAGGGAGGCCGGCGCGATGAGCAGCAGCAGCGGCACGATGACCCTGGAGTACCTGCGGCTGGCCTGGCAGGCCGACCGCGACGGCGAGCGGTCGCGGCGCGATGCGCTGCTGACCCTGGCCGCGGCCGATGCGCCGGCTGGCGCCCCCTGGCTCCGCCGCTGCCGCGACCGCCTGGTGCACACCCGGCCCGACCACCCGTTCGCGCAGTCGGCCACCCTGGCCGAGGCGCTGGAGCGGCCCGAGATCCGCGACGGCCTGGACCGGCTGCGGCGGCACTTCCCGCCCGGCAAGGTCGGCCGCCGGCTGCTCCGCGAGGCCACCCTCCGCGGCCCCTACGACGGCCGCCCACCGGCCTACGGCATCATCCTGGCCGACCTGTTCCCCGAGCGCCGCCCCCGCGCCGCCCGCCCCGATCCCGCCGCGCTGGCCACCTACCGCACCCTGCTGTTCCACCTCGCCGTCCTCGTCCGCCTCCTGAGCGGCCCCGAGTCCATGTCTGCGGAGTCCGAGTCCGACGACTCCGACCTCCGCGCCGCCTGAGCCGCCATCCCCTCTCGGCGCATTCCTCCGCCCGGGGCCGGGACCCGCGCACCCCGGCGGGTCCTCCCGCGACCCTCCTGCACGACGAACGCCGGGGTGCCCGGGTCCCGCGTGCGGGGCCCGGATCCAGGGGCCTCCGAATCGTCGACGTGGCCACGCTGACGCTCAGGCCACGCCACACCCCAGCGGATCCCGCCTCGGTCCCAGGCTCCAGGATCCGTGGCTTCGCTGACGCTGAGGGCACGCCACACCGAGGGCGGGCGGGATCCGGTCCAACCAGCCTCCTCGGGTGGCGTGGCCTGAGCGTCAGCGTGGCGACGAGGCGGAGGCCTGTGCCCCGTCCGCTCCTCGATGCCCGGACTCCACACGTGGGACCCGGCCACCCCGGCGGCTCTGCTCCCGGAGGGGGGAGCACGCGGAACGAAATCCGCCCGATGGGACGCGGTGCGGGCCGGGGGTGTCGCCCGGGTCCCCGGGCGCTCGTTCAATCCTTGCGGCGGTCGGGGAAGACGGCGCGGAACTTCTCGACCTTGGGGGCGACGACGTACTGGCAGTACGGCTGCCGCGAGTTCGAGCGATAGTAGTTCTGGTGGTAGGCCTCGGCCGGATAGAAGGTGTCCAGCGGGACGATCTCGGTGACGATCGGCCGGTCGAAGGCGCCCGAGGCGTCGAGCTTCGCCTTGTACGCCTCGGCCTCCTGGCGCTGGGCGTCGCTGGTGACCATGATCGTCGAGCGGTACTGCGGGCCGACGTCGTTGCCCTGGCGGTTGGGCGTGGTCGGGTCGTGAGTCTTCCAGAAGACGGCGAGGATGTCGGCGAAGCTGACGACGGCCGGGTCGTAGGTGATCTGCACGACCTCGGCGTGACCGGTGAGCTTCGAGCAGATCTGCTCGTAGGTCGGGTTCGGCACGTGGCCGCCAGCGTAGCCCGAGACGACCCGCTGGACCCCCTTGAGCTCCTGGAACACGGCCTCGACGCACCAGAAGCAGCCGCCGCCGAGCGTGACCGTCGCCAGGGGCTTCGCTCCCTCGCCGGACCCGCCACCGCCGGCCTCGGGCTCGTCGCCGGGGATGGGGCGGGTGGGTCCCGCGGGTCCGAAGGCAAACGGCAGCACGGCCAGGGCGCCCAGCAGGCTCAGGCCGATCGGGATCCACGACGACTTCATGGTCAGAGCTCCAGGGCGCGACGCCGTTGCGACGCCGTCCAGCGTCATTGTACGCCCCGACCCGCGCTCGCCCAGCCGCAGCGTGCCAGCGAACCGCCCAAGGGCAGGCCGCTGTTCGCGGTTCGGAGGGCGGATCCGCGGAGCGTCATCCGCCGGGACGGGTCGAGGGCCTCGCTCCGGATGTGGAAGCCATCATCCTGACCGGGCGGATGGGCCGATCGTG
>CAZUZD010000141.1:0-8173 GCA_964624465.1 uncultured Isosphaeraceae bacterium | reverse complement strand
TCCCCGCCCCCGGCCGGCGGGCCCCCCCGCGCGCCGGCCCCGGCGGGCGCGCCGGCGGCCGCGCGCCGCATCCGCCCTCCGAACCACCGAGCCGGTCGAAGGACTTCAGCTCCCGCTGGCGGGCCGCGATGCGGTGAGCCTCAGCGGGGTCCGACGAGGCGGACGGGCTCGCGGCGGTGGCGGGCGTCGCGGGTCAGGGCGCCGCCGAGGCGGCGATCGAGGGCCTCGACGGCGGCGTCGAGCACGCCGCGGGCGGTGTCGAGGTGCTTCGGGCGCAGGGCGTAGGGGTCGCGGGGCAGGCCGGTGCGGGGGTACACCAGGCGGTCGGGCGTCAGGCCCAGCTCGGCGGGCGCCTGGTGGGGCTCCAGGGGCTCGAAGCCGCCGTCGTCGCCGGGGCGGCGGCGGTAGTAGGCCCGGCGCTGGGATTCGCCGCCGGGGTAGGCCCAGGCGGTGCGCAGGGCGAGCAGCTCGTTGAACTGGGGCCAGGGGGCGGTATCAGGGTCGGCGAAGCCGGCGGCGGGGCTGGCGCCCGGGCCGACGGGCACGATCGACGGCAGCATCCGCCAGGCGTCGGCCAGGGCCAGCGGGTGGCGGGGGTCGCAGACCAGGTGGGCCAGCTCGGGCCGGCCCAGTTCGGCGGCCGCCTGGTGCACCAGCGCCTCGGCCGCGGCCACGTAGAGCAGCAGCGCGGCGCGGGCCATGCGGCTGGCCTCGGCCTCGGAGCGGCCCAGCCGCAGGTGGCTCTGGGTGTGGAACTCCAGCGCGTCCTGCAGGCAGCCCGATCCCGGCTCGGCCGTGGCCACGCCCCGATCGCGCCCGGAGGCCAGGGCGGGCCCCGGGCCCCGTCGCGATGCCGCCGATCCCGCCTCAGCCTCGCCCATCGTCGGTGTGCCTCGCTCGCGTCGTCGTGTCGCCGTTCGGCCGGGACGACCGCGCCCGGGGTGCGGGCGGCCGGTCGCGTCGCGGCCGGGATCGCGGGGGCAGGGCCCGCCCTCGGGTCGGGCCCGGCGTCCCGCCAGCCCCCCGACCGATCCGGTCTCAAACGAGTCTAACACAGGCCTCTTTATCGATTCTATCTGCCAGTCAGGTCCCCACGCGTGGATTCCCGGGGCCCGGCGCGCGGCCGCGGGCCCGAACCGCCCCCGGGGGAGGGTCCGGGCCCGCGCGGGCCCTGGCCGACGCGCTCCGGACGCCGTCGGTCAGTCGACCTTCGAGACGGTCGACGACTCGAGCTTCAGGTCGAGCTTGGCCTCGAGCTCCATGCCGCCGACCTCCATCGACAGCGAGCCGAGGATCTGCACCGTCTCGCTGCTGTCGACGGGCTGGCCCAGGGCGCGGTCGAAGAGGATCGTGCCCTTGGACGACTCGACGTCCAGGTCGCTCTTGGTGATCTTGGCCGGCGCGTTGGGGGCGGCCTGCTGGGCGAAGGTCACGCCGGTGACGGTGACGCCGATCTTGTCGAGGGTCTTGCCATCCTTCTCGACGGTGCCCTGGTACTCGTACTTCTTCTCGAAGGTCATGGTCTGGCCGCTGCCCAGGTCCAGCGCCTCGGTGCGGGTCCAGGTCTCGCCCTGGCGGACCAGCAGGCCGGCGGGGAACTTGGCGTGCGCCTCCTTGCTCCGCTTCTTGATCGCGTCGGCGTTGAGCCGGCCCTTGAGCGCCTCGGCCGCCTGCGGGTTCAGGTCCTCGGCCCGCTTGATCGACGCCTCGGTGCCGGTGACGGCGGTGACCTCGTTGGCCTTGTCGACGGTCAGCTCGTACTTCGAGCCGCTGAGGGCCTTCATCACGTCGATCATGACCTCGAGCTGCGGCAGCAGGTTTTCCTGCTTGGCGTCGGGGTTGGCCGAGTCGAACGCCAGGGTGATGTTCATCGGTAGCTGGATGTTCGCCTTGAGCGCATCGATGCTCACCGTGATCGGCAGGTTGCCGGCGGCGTCGCGCTTGCCGATGACCTCGGTGGTGGTCGTCGTCTCCTGCGACTGAGTCTCGATGTTCTGGCCGGCGATGCTCAGCGTCTGCTCGAGCTTCGTCAGGGTGGTGTTGCGGAGGGTCTTGCCCTCGGGGTACCCGTACTCGATCTTGGTCTGGGCCCAGGCCGGCGACGGCGCCACCAGGGCGGTGAACACGGCGGCCGGGGCCAGCCAGGGAGCAAGGCGGCGGATCATGAGCGGGGGCCTTTCCAGCAGGGGTCGGTCGGGGCGGCGACAGGCGCTCGGGACAGAGCCGGCACTTCACCGGAGTCCACCATCACGACACTAGTCCGACACTCGGATGCCTGTCAATTCGTCCGCGCGATAAAGCCGCCGGGCGGCCGACGGGGCGCGGCGGTGCAGCAGTGCGTTCGTCGGCCGGGTCCGGATCTTGGGCCGATCGGTCCCCGAATCGCGGACCGGCGGCCGGTCGCCGCCGCTCAGGACCCGACGGCGGCCCGGTCCGCGGCCGCGCCGGCCCAGGCGACGAACGGCGCCGCGCCGGGGCCGCCCAGCGCGTCCTCGATCCGCAGGAGCTGGTTGTACTTGGCCAGCCGCTCCGAGCGGGCCACGGCGCCGATCTTGATCTGGCCGGCGGCGGTGGCCACGGCCAGGTCGGCAATGGTCGTGTCCTCGGTCTCGCCCGAGCGGGCCGAGACCACGCAGCGGTAGCCGTGGCGGCGGGCCAGCCGCAGGGCCGCCAGGGTCTCGGTCAGGGTGCCGATCTGGTTCGGCGTGATCAGCACCGCGTTGCCCGCCCCCCGCGCCACGCCCCGCTCGATGCGGGCGACCTGGGTCGTGAACAGGTCGTCGCCGAGCACCTGGAGCCGGTCCCCCAGCCGCGCCGTCAGCGCGACCCAGCCGTCCCAGTCGTCCTCGGCCAGGCCGTCCTCGATCGACACCAGCGGGTACTGCCGCGACCAGTGGTCGAGCAGGTCGACCATGCCCGCCGAGTCGAGCGGCTCGGCCTCGCTGGCCAGGCGGTACCGGCCGGTGGCCGGGTCGTGGAAGTGGGTGGCGGCGATGTCCAGCGCGATGGCGAAGTCGCGCCCCGGCTCCAGGCCGCAGCGACCGCCGGCGGTGAGGATCCGGTCCACGGCGTAGCTCTCGGCCCGGAGCCGGGGGCCGTAGCCCCCCGAGTCGGCGACCAGGGTCGACTCCTCGCCATACTCCCGGAGCACGGCGCCCAGGGCGCGGTACAGGGTGCCGACCAGCTCCAGCGCCTCGCTGTAGTCGCGGGCGCCGACGGGGATGGCCAGGAAGTCCTGGAAGTCGAGCTGCCGGCCGGCGTGCAGGCCGCCGGAGATCATGTGGACCATCGGCAGCGGCAGGGCGGGCTCGGCGGGCACGCCCGGGTCGAGCCCCCGGCGCCAGAGGCGGTTCAGGTGCACGTGGAGCGGCTCGCGCTGCGAGGCGGCCGCGGCGTGGGCCACGGCCAGGCTCACGCCCAGGATCGCGTTGGCACCGAGCCGGGACTTGTTGGGTGTGCCGTCCAGGGCGATCAGCGCCGCGTCGACGGCCGCCTGGTCGGCCAGGGGCATGCCGAGCACGGCGGTGGCGATCTCGCCGCCGAGGTGGCCGACGGCCCGCCGCACCCCCAGGCCGCCGGCGCGGGCCGGGTCGCCGTCGCGCAGCTCCAGCGCCTCGTGCCGGCCGGTGCTGGCGCCCGAGGGGACGATCGCGCGGCCGACGCTGCCGTCGGCGCCGGTGGCCTCGACCTCGACGGTCGGGCGGCCGCGGGAGTCGAGCACCTCGCGGGCGTGCAGGCCGATCAGGGTGGTCACAAGCGGTGGCTCCGCTAGGGGGGCCGGGCCGGCGAGCTGGCCCGCAGAGGGCTGCGATCCCGACCCGGCCGGCTGGCGACTCGGCACGCCGAGACCCGGAAGGCCGGCGCCGGCGGGTCCCGCCGCCCGGGGGCGGGCGCCAGGGGGCCCGCCGGATCCGGAGCACGGCAGCACGAGGACCCTGCGAACCGGGTGCCAGAACGGCCGCGCCGGGGCGGCGCGCCCCGGTGGTCTGGCGTGGCCGCCCGGCGATCTTCGCCGAAACTTCGCCGAACCCACGCGCGACCCTCGAGATCCCCTGCTAGACTCACGCCGGTTGCCAGCCGCCCACCACGACGTGGCGGATCGAGCCGGGCCTCGGTCCTCGCGAGGCCCCGGGCACTCCTGAGGGCAGTCGCCATGCGGACCCGGCGCGCGGGATTCACCCTGATCGAGCTCCTGGTGGTGATCGCGATCATCGGCGTGCTGGTCACGCTGCTGCTGCCGGCGGTGCAGTCGGCGCGCGAGGCCGCGCGCCGCATCCAGTGCGTCAACCACCTGAAGCAGATCGGGCTGGGCCTGCACAACTATGAGTCGATCGCCGGGGCCCTCCCCCCGGGGGCGATCCTGAGCGGGAATTCGGCGACGGTGACCCGCTGGCTGGGCTGGAGCGTCCTGGGCCGCATCCTGCCGATGCTGGAGCAGAACGCCACCTTCTCGGCCATCAATTTCGATTATCCCGGCGATTCCGCGGTCAATCAGACAATCACGGCCACCGAGATCACGACCTTTCTCTGCCCCAGCGAGGTGGACACGACCCCGGTCGCCGGGGAGTTCGGCCGGGTCACCAACTACGGGACCCTGATGGGCGACTGGTACGTCTGGGGTGGGTTCCAGGGCCCGCCGAACCGCGCCGCCTTCGGCGCCAACCGCAGCCGTCGGCTGGCCGAGTTCCGCGACGGCCTGAGTCAGACCGCCGTGGTGGCCGAGGTCAAGGCCAAGCAACCGCTGCGGCGCGACTGCGGCGGCCTGCAGTTCATTCGCCAGCCCGATTCGATCCCGGGGCCCGAGGCGAATCCCCGGGAGGTCGCCCCGGAGTACGAGTCGGGGCCCTGCGGCGCCAACGTCGGCCACAAGGAGTGGAGCGACGGCGGGGTCCATCAGTCGGGGGTGACCACCGCGTGGCCGCCCAACCGCCGGACCCCGGGTCGCACCACCGGCCCCCAGCCCGACATCGACCTGACCGGCCAGCGCGAGAAGCAGGGCGGGCCGACCTACGCCGCGATCACCTCCCGGAGCTACCACCCGGGCGGCGTGAACGTGCTGCTCGGGGATGGATCGGTGCGGTTCCTGAAGCAGACCGTGCAGGGCTCCGTCTGGCGGGCCCTGGGGACGGTCGCCGGCGGCGAGGTGATCGGCGCGGAGGGCTTCTGAGCGCCTCGTGCCGGCCGGTGCGGGCGCCGGTGGGGCCGATGGCGCGGCCGGGACCCGGCCGGGGCGCTCGCGACCGGGTGCCCTGCCCGATCCGCGTGGTCCGCCCCAACCCGCCGCGACGGCGATCGCCCGCCGGCGGCCCCCGGGGCGGCCGGAGGCGTCTTGCGACCGGCGATCGTAAGCCGTTAGACTCCTTCCGGCAACGGGCGGTCCCGCCCCGCGGCCGGCGGGTTCCTCCCCGTTCGGCGTCGGGGTTTTGACCGACTCGGTGAGCGCTCCGCGCGGCCCTCTCCCCCGCCCGCTCGTCCGGCCCCGCCCCGCCTCGCCCCATTCCGACGGTCCCGACCGCCTCCGGCGGCCGAACGCGCGACCCGAACCCCCCGACCGGCCGATCCGACCGCACCTGCTCGACACGGCTCGGACCCGGCGCGTCAGGAGACTCCGCCTCATGGGCCTGTTCACCAAGAAGCCGCTCAGCGTCCTGCTGAAGGAAGTCGAAGACCACGGCGAGGGCCGCCTCCAGCGGGTGCTCGGGCCGTTCAGCCTGATCTCGATGGGCGTCGGGGCGATCATCGGCACCGGCATCTTCGTGCTGATCGGCGAGGCGGCGCACGACAAGGCCGGCCCGGCGATCATGGTCTCGTTCATCGTCGCCGGCCTGGCGTGCGTCTTCGCCGCGCTCTGCTACTCCGAGTTCGCCTCGATGGTCCCCATCGCCGGCTCGGCCTACACCTACGCCTACGCCACCCTCGGCGAGCTGTTCGCCTGGATCATCGGCTGGGACCTGGTGCTCGAATACGCCGTCAGCTCGTCGGCCGTGTCCGTGGGCTGGTCGAAATATTTCCAGACGTTCTTGAGATCGTTCTTCGGCGTCGAGTTGCCGAAGTTCATCACGCACTCGCCGATCGACTACGATCCCGAGCTGGGCCGGATCGTGATGACCGGCAGCTGGTTCGACCTGCCCGCCATGGCGATCACCGCGATCCTCACGGTGATCCTGGTCATCGGCATCAAGGAGAGCGCCCGGTTCAACACGATCATGGTCGCCGTGAAGCTGGCCGTGGTCCTGTTCGTGATCGCCGTGGGCGCCTTCTACGTCGACACCCGGAACTGGGCCGACTTCGCCCCCTACGGCTGGACCGGCCTGAGCTTCTTCGGCCACTCGGCGGCCGGGTTGACCGACGCCGGCGGCAAGCCGCTGGGCATGATCGCGGGCGCCTCGATCATCTTCTTCTCCTACATCGGGTTCGACGCCGTCTCGACCCAGTCGGAGGAGGCGAAGAACCCGAAGCGGGACGTGCCGATCGGGATCATCGGGTCGCTGCTGATCTGCACCGTCCTGTACATCTGCGTCGCGGCCGTGCTCACCGGCATGGTCAACTACAAGGACATCCACATCGACGCGCCGGTCTCGGCGGCGTTCGCCGACCGCGGCCTGTTCTTCGCCGAGAAGCTGATCACGATCGGGGCCCTGACCGGGATCACCTCGGTGCTGCTGGTCAACATGCTCTCGCAGCCCCGCGTGCTGCTGGCGATGGCCCGCGACGGCCTGCTGCCGCCGAAGTTCTTCGCCGCCGTGCACCCGAAGTTCCGCACCCCCTGGAAGTCGACGATCCTGACCGGCTGCTTCGTCGCCCTGCTCGGCGGCCTGCTGCCGCTGCGGATCCTGGCCGAGCTGGTGAGCATCGGCACCCTGTTCGCCTTCGTCGTCGTCTGCGGCGCCGTGCTGGTGATGCGGAAGACGTACCCCGACGCCCACCGCCCGTTCCGCGCCCCGTTCGTGCCGTTCACGCCGATCGCCGGCATCCTGATCTGCCTGGTCCTGATGTTCTCGCTGCCGGTGGAGAACTGGTACCGGCTGTTCGTGTGGCTGGGCATGGGCCTGGGGATCTACTGGCTCTACGGCCGCCGCCACAGCACCCTGTCCCTGCACCCCGAGCAGGCGCTGGAGCCCTCGGGCATCACCATCCACCCGCACGGCGGCCCGCCCGACGCCTGACCGGCCCCGACCCGGCCGGCCGCCGTCTCCGCGAACTCCACCCCACCGCCCCCGGTCTCCGTTCCCCCTCCCGGGGACCGGACGCCGGGGGCGGTCGGCGTTGGCGGCCTGGCCCGGCCCGGCCTGGAAATCCGGGGGCGTCGGCGCGCGCTTCCGGGCTGTGGCCGGGATCTCCTCCCGGGTGCGAGCCGGCCGGGAGGCCCGGGCGACCGTCCGCGGCGGACTCCCGCGCCGGCTCGCACCCCGGTTCCGTCCCGTCACGCTCCCGGTCGATCGGCCCGCACCGCCGGGCCGACCGGCTCCGGACCCCTGTGGAGTTCGCCACCGATGCGCATCCCGTTCCTGTCCGCCTGGGCCGCCCCGGACCGCCGCCGACGCACCCGCCGGCCGCGCCAGACGACGCCGCAGCTCGACGGACTCGAGGCCCGCGTCGTGCTCTCGCACATGAGCTTCCGGGGCCACGGCCACCCCGCCCGCCTCGGCGCCACCGCGCTGGTCCGGGCCACCACCCACACGGCCGCCGCCACGACGACCACCACCACCGGCAGCACGGCCACGACGACGGGCACGGCCGCCGTCACCTGTGGCACTCGCGGCGGCGGGGAGCAGGACGCGCAGCTCCAGACACATCTGGAGCAGCTCCGCACCGACACCCAGGCCATCGTGAGCGGGTCGACCGTGACAGACGCCCAGCGCCAGGCGCTCGGCAACGACCTGCGGGCCCTGTCGCAGTCCGGCGCCACGATCGACCGGGCCAGGCTCGCGACGGCCGCCGACGCGATCCTGACGGCGCTGGCCGACGGCACGTATGACAGCCAGGCCGAGGCGCTCAAGGCCGACTTCGCGGCCGCCATCACCGGCACGGACCTCGACACGGCCCTGGTCGACCAGGCGTACACCGACTTCGTCGCGGTGGCCCGCGGCCTGAACGTCAGCACCGAGGAGCTGACCACCCTGGCCGCCGACCGCGCCGCCATCCAGGCCGACCTGGCCCGGCTGGGCGTCGA
>CAZUZD010000140.1:0-14806 GCA_964624465.1 uncultured Isosphaeraceae bacterium | reverse complement strand
TCGGTGCCCTGGAACTCCGCTACATCCTCTTCAGGGAGCTGTGCGAGCACTGCGCCGGCTTGTGCAAATTCGGGGACGACCACACGGTCCTTCGGAAGATCGCCAAAGGTCGGCAGGATGTCGCGTCGGCTCCATCGGTTCGGCCGGCTCCTTGAATCGTCAACCGCCTTGTTCCCGCCTGGATGATCGAACGCGAGTACATCGGAGACCGATCGCCGCCGTACCGAGGCCAGCCCCAGGCAATTCGGCTGGCATCATGAAGCGAACCGGCATACAATCCGAGACGGTCTGGGAAGACCGGCCGCATGTCGGCTCAACACCAGGGAAGGCGGACCCGCCCGCGGGCTCACGGGCGGGCGTTTTACCGCCGAGAACGTACGCCCGTGCCTTCGTCTCGCCGATGCGAATCCGCCCATGGGACCGGGATTCGGCGAACAAAGTTGCCTTCGCGGCCGAAATAACGATTGATGGAGTCCGTCGAGGCCCGAATTGCCCTCGGAAGCCGACGGTCAGCAATCGACGACTCAGGGTTCGAGCCCATGAACGCCGCCCGCCGCCAGTCCGGAGCACTCTGGATCGCCTTGATGGCGATCTGGGGGGCGTCGTGGGCGGCACCCGCGGAAGCCCGGCCGATGGCCGCCTGTTGCGACGCCTACCCCCCGGGATGCGGCGGTTGCTGCTCACCCGGGCCCGGCATCCCCGCCGGCGAATCCGCCCCGGCCGGTTGCCGCGTTCCGATGACGGCCTGTCAGTGCGGCCCCGCCGAGCCTGCCGCCCCGGGCACGGCGACCGACCGCCTCACGACCGGCGGGCGTGCTAGCTCGTTCCCCCTCTGGATCGCAGACACGTCCAGCCCGACGATCGCCCCCGCAGCCTCGCCCTGCGACCGCTTGCGGGCGACGCGGCGCCCCGTGCACGCCGCACCGCCGCGCACCTTCCCCCTCTTGAATTGAGCCCTTCCCCCGGGCCGCCGCCCCACTCGGCGCCTGCGGCCATCGGCGCCGGATAGCCGCGACAACGCACCGGCCATCGCAATCGATGTCTCGGGACCGCCCCCGCGTCCCCGCTGCGTCCCTCGCTCGCGTCGCCCCCTGGAGGCTCGACGTCGCGTGAAGGATGGCGCGCGGACGGTCGTCGGCCCCGATCGGCGATCCATCCACGGGGAGGGGAAGAACGATGATCTGCATCGATCCAGTTTGCGCATTCGGTCGCGATGAACTCGGGCGACTGGGCCTCGTTGCCCATGACGGCCGCACGGGCGACCGGGATCTCGGCCAGATGGCCCTGATCCGGGACCGTGATCGCGAGGGCGTCAGCGACCCGCCCCGTGCCGGGACACGTCGGAGCGGGTCGAATCTCACGCTATTTGGACGACGGAGGTTCATGTGACGCTCCGTTCGAAGTTCGTGCTGCCGATCAACATGATCCTGGTACTCGTCCTCGGGGCGTCTCTCGCCTGGGAATGGCGGAGGTCCGAGGCGACGGAATTGGCCGTCCTCCGCGCCCGCCTCGACGAGGAGGCCCGTTTCATCCGGGCGGCCCACGACTCGCTGGGCGGCTCGACCCGGTTCGCGGACTATCTGGGGGCCTTCTGCCACGCCACCGACGCGGCCGAGTCGCCCGAGCACCAGGTGGCCTTGGTCGACGGCGGCAGCCTGATCGCCGGTGCCGCGGTGCACGCGCGGCAACCGATGGACCCGCTCGAGCTGGCGGGATTGGGAGAGGGGGCCTGGCTCCGGGGGTGGGGCCAGGAATCGTATCTGGTACGGGTGTCCGACCAGGGAGGCCGGAAAGTCGTGGTGGCCGAATCGACGCGTGCACTTCGCGCACGGGTACGGGCTCGCCTCATTGAGATGACCGGCTGGTATCTGGGTCTGGGTATGGTGCTGTTGGTCGCGGTCAACGCATTAATGCGCCGGACGGTGCTCAGCCCGATCCGGCGGCTGTCGCGGGCGGTGCGCCTTCTCGAACAGGGGCAGCTGGGCGTCCAGGTGGACGCGGCAGTCGCTGACGAGCTGGGGGCCCTGGGCCGGCGGTTCAACGCCATGTCGAGGGAGATCGCCGAGCAGGCGGAGTCGGACCGCCGGGAGCTTGAGACGGCGCGGCGGGTCCAGGCCCACCTCCTGCCCCCGCCGGAATCCCGGATCGGCCGCCTGGAGTTCGCAGGGCGGTGCACTCAAGCCGGCCCGGTCGGGGGGGACCTCTACGACGTCCAGCCGTTGCCGGGCGACCGCGTGGGCATCCTGGTAGCCGACCTGTCGGGGCACAACGTGGCGGCGGCCCTGCACACCGCCATGGTGCGGGCGATCGTCTGGCGCGAGGCCGAGCAGGCGGCGTCGCCGGGCGAGGTGCTGGGGCGGCTCAATGAGCGGTTGTGCCGGGACCTCCCGGAGGAGCATTTCGCCACGGCCTTCTTCGGATGGTTCGACGCCCGTTCCGGCCGATTGCATTATGCCAACGCAGGCCATCCCCCGGCGTACCTCCTGCTGCCCGGCGGCCTCCCCCGGGAATTGGGCCCCACCGGCCCGCTCCTGGGCGTGATGCCTGGCCTCCCGCACGACAGCGAGACGGTGGAGATGGAAGCAGGCGGGGCGCTGCTGGCCTACACCGACGGCCTGTCCGAGACGATGGGTCGGGACGGCGAGCTGTGGGGCACCGATGAAATGCTGGCGATCTTCCGGTCGGGCGGGGCGGATGACCCCGCACGGGTCGTCGCCCGTCTGCTGGATCGAGTCGCCGCGTACCGGGGTCCGGTGTCTCCGCAAGACGATGTGACCGTGATGATTGCGAAGCACATGACCACTACTGTGGACGTCGGCTCGACGCCAGCATAGGACGATTTCTGGAAAATCATCGTTCTATTTGATTGATTTGGTGCTGCCGACCTCGACGGCTTGAGGCCAGAGGCGGGAAAGCGGTAGCACGACGACAGGTTGGAAAATAACCAGACCTCCCATATCGGAATTATGCGTCATCGGGTTCTTGACTTTGCATACCCAATGGGGTATACGGCATAATAATGAATTCACATATATGGTATTTATGAGGCGTGAGCCAAAAAGTCGTCGGGTGACCGTCCATCCGGAATACGGCAAGCAAGTGCCAAGCCTTAATCGAGTCGCCGGCCAGATTGAAGGCGTTAAGCGAATGATCGAGGAGCAACGCTACTGCCCCGAAATCCTCACGCAACTACGGGCAGTGCGCGCGGCGGTAAACACGATCGAGGCCGATATCCTGGCGACCCACATCGATTCGTGCGTTGCCCGCGCGATGGAATCAGGGGATGGGGCGGAGAAGGCGGGGAAACTTATCGAACTCAAGGAGCTTTATCGTCGGTTCAACAATTAGGGCGGTGCGGCGATAAGATCAATCGATCAGGGGCCCGTTTGCGGACGAACTCCCCGCGGTCCGCGCCCGTTTTCTAGAATGAAAGAGAGAGAGAGAGGTAACGACCATGGAAACAACTTTCAAGGCGCCCAGGATCACCTGCGGTGGCTGCGCCGGGGCGATCAAGCGGGCGGTGGGCACCGTGCCCGGCGTTTCGGCGGTCGCAGTCGACATCGTCGGGAAGATCGTCACCGTGGACCATGAGGAGGGCGTCTCGCGTTCTGCCCTCGCCGCGGTGTTGACGGATGCCGGGTATTCGCCGGAGGAAACCTCCTCCAGTGACAGTCGCGTTTTGCCCCAACATCATCACTCCGGGGGCGAAATTCCGGCCGCAACGGTTCACGACCCGGTGTGCGGGATGGACATAGACCCGAAGGATGCGGCCGGGATCTTCGACCATGGTGGCCAGACCTACCACTTCTGCAGCAAGGGATGCCTCGGAAAGTTTCGCTCCGACCCGGGAAAGTTCCTCGGTGGCGCCTCCGAGGCGGGCAGCGCGAATCACACGGGAGAAGCGGCCCCGAGCGACGCCGTCTACACCTGCCCGATGCACCCGCAGATCCAACAGGTCGGGCCCGGGAGCTGCCCCATCTGCGGGATGGCCCTCGAGCCGCTCGTGATCACCGGCGAGGAGGAGGCGACCCCCGAGCTCGCGGACATGACCCGCCGGTTCTGGGCCTCGCTCGTCCTCACGGCCCCGCTCCTCCTGCTCGCCATGGGCGAGATGTTCCTCGGCCGGTCCCCCCTCCCGGCCCTCTCCGGCGGCGTGATCCTCTGGATCCAGCTCCTCCTCGCGACCCCGGTCGTCCTCTGGGGCGGGAAGCCGTTCTTCGAGCGCGGCTGGGCCTCCGTCCGCAGCCGGAACCTCAACATGTTCACCCTCATCGCGCTGGGCACCGGGGTCGCCTACGGGTACAGCGTCCTCGCGACCATCTTCCCGTGGCTCATCCCCATGTCCGTCAGGGGCCATGGCGGCGCGGTGCCGGTCTACTTCGAGGCGGCGGCGGTCATCACCACCCTCGTCCTCCTCGGCCAGGTGCTGGAACTCCGCGCCCGGAGCCAAACTTCGAGCGCCATCAAGGCGCTCCTGGGCCTCGCGCCGAAGACCGCACGCCTTTTCGGCGATGACGGAATCGAGAAAGACGTCGCGATCAGCGACGTCCGGGTCGGAGACCGTCTCCGGGTCCGCCCCGGGGAGAAGGTTCCCGTCGACGGCGCCGTCCTCGAGGGCACGAGTTTGGTCGACGAGTCCATGGTGACGGGCGAGCCGATGCCCGTCGAGAAGGGGGCGAGTGCGAAGCTCGTCGCCGGCACAGTGAATGGCACCGGAAGCCTGGTGATGCGGGCCGAGCGGGTCGGCTCGGAGACGATGCTCGCCCAGATCGTCCGTATGGTGGGGGAGGCACAGCGAACTCGGGCGCCGATCCAGCGCCTCGCGGACATCGTCGCGGGCTACTTCGTCCCTGCGGTGCTCGTCGTCTCGATCCTGACCTTCGCCGTCTGGGCCGTCTTCGGGCCCGAGCCGCGGCTCGCCTACGCACTCGTGAACGCCGTCGCCGTCCTCATCATCGCCTGCCCCTGCGCCCTGGGGCTCGCGACGCCGATGTCGATCATGGTCGGGACCGGCCGGGGGGCCACGGCGGGAGTCCTCATCCGGAAGGCCGAAGCCCTGGAGACCCTCGAGAAGGTCGACACGGTCGTGGTCGATAAGACCGGCACCCTCACCGAGGGGAAGCCGCGGGTCGTCTCGGTCGTCGCCGTGGAAAGTATCGCCGGGGACGAACTCGTCCGGCTCGCAGCCAGCCTCGAACGCGGGAGTGAGCACCCGCTCGCGGCGGCCATCGTCAGGGGCGCGGAAGAGCGGGGGCTGAAGATTTCCGAGGTGAAGGCGTTCGAATCGCTCACCGGCCGTGGTGTGAAGGGGGAGGTCGACGGGCGGGCCGTGGCGATCGGGAACCTCAAGTTGCTCCAGGAGCTGGGCCAAGACCCCGGGGATTTCGCCTCGCGTGCCGAGACGCTACGCGCGGAGGGCCAGACCACGGTCTTCGTCTCGGTCGACGGCCGCGTGGCGGGCTTCCTCGGCATCGCGGACCCGATCAAGGAGTCGGCCGCAGAAGCGGTCAAGCAGCTCCACGCGGAGGGCCTCCGGGTGGTCATGCTTACGGGAGACAGCCGGACGACGGCCGAGGTTGTCGCGAGGAAGCTCGGGCTCGACGACGTCCGCGCGGAAGTCCTCCCAGGTGAGAAAGGGGAGGTGGTCCGGCAGCTCCAGGAGGGAGGCCACGTCGTGGCGATGGCCGGGGACGGCATCAACGACGCCCCGGCGCTGGCCCAGGCCCATGTCGGGATCGCGATGGGCACGGGGACGGACGTGGCGATGGAGAGCGCGGGGATCACCCTCGTCAAGGGCGACCTCCGGGGCATCGGGAGGGCGCGGAAGCTCAGCCGCGCAACGATGCGGAACATCCGCCAGAACCTGGTCTTCGCGTTCCTCTACAACGTGCTCGGGGTGCCGATCGCGGCCGGGGTTCTCTACCCGTTCTTCGGAATCCTCCTCAGCCCGATGATCGCGAGCGCCGCGATGACTCTCAGCTCCGTCTCCGTCATCACCAACGCGCTTCGGCTCCGCAATCTGGACCTCGAATAGCAAGACACCGCCGACCCGCGTATGCTTCCGCGGCTATCCGGACGGGGATCGAGAATCAAGCACCGCCCGGTGGCCGAGTCCTCCAGCGGAGGTCTGCGTCCGGATCGAGGCGGGCGCGCTCCCTTCGTGGTGACGCACGCCAGGTATGGCAACCCGCATCGATCCCCGGCCTAGAAATCACACCTGAACGCGAAAATCTATGCCACGCGCGGCAATGTGGAGCCCCCAGCATTCCTCGCAAAATATCGGTAGAAGTCACTTCTCCCGCCGCCACGATCGGAGCACTGAGGACGGACATGTCCGCCATTCGAGTTCAAACGCGAGGGAGTTACCGCCGTTCCCCGAACGCCGAACATTTACTGACTCTTTATATGCTTATTAAAATTCCACATGGATACTTGATGACCGCAATTCTACCATGTGCGAACTTTGTATGAAATGTAGCGAAACCTAGTAATTATTGGAGTATTTATTTATGCACAACAGTGATCGCCGGATGGAAGATTGTATTAAACAATGCCAGGAATGCAGCGACGTCTGCCAGGACGCCCTCTATAACCATTGCCTCGAGATGGGCGGGGAGCACGCCGAAGCTCAGCACGTAAAGCTGATGATCGACTGCATCCAGGCCTGCGTGACCGCTGCACACTTCATGAACCGAAACTCGCCACATCACGGTGCCGTATGCGCCGCCTGCGCCGAGATTTGCGAGTCCTGCGCCCAGTCCTGCGAGCGCATCGGCGGCAAGGAGATGGATCGCTGTGCTGAAGTGTGCCGTAGCTGCGCCGAAAGCTGCCGCGAGATGAGCAAGATTAAGAAGGCGGCATAAGTATGCCTAAGTTCTTAGTCGCTTCCTCGCCGGCCTTCAGCCTGGCGTCCTCCCAACTCGCCCTGACCCATGACGACGCCAAGGGTGAAGCCCCGATGCAACCCTCGACCGGGCGGCGAAGGCGCCTTACGACGTCCAATTCCTGGACACCATGGCGGCCCATCACGGACAGGCTATCCCGTAATTCTGGAGTGTCGTAAGCTCTTTCATTCCCAAGAGATCTGCAATTCGACTCGGCAACGGAGCATGCCTCGATGCGGAAGCCCTACCCGTCCGATTTGACCGATGCGCAGTGGGCGACCATCGAGCCCCTGATCCCCGTGCATGACGTCGGGAGGCCTCGGATCAATGACATGCGGGAGATCCTCAACGCCATCTTCTATCTCAACCGTTCGGGATGCCAGTGGGACATGCTGCCACACGACCTGCCCGCCAAGAGCACGGTCTACAACCACTTCTCGCAGTGGCGTGACGACGGCACCTGGCAGAAGGTGATGGACGCCCTGCGGCAAAAGGTCCGAGTCGACGACGGACGGGAGCCGTCGCCGAGCGCCGGCAGTATCGACAGCCAGACGGTCAAGGGGACCGAGGTCGGGGGTGAGCGGGGATATGACGGCGGCAAGAAACTCTCCGGCGTCAAGCGTCATATCATTGTGGACACGTTGGGTTTGCTGCTTGTGGTTGCGGTCTCGGCGGCGTCGGCCGATGACGGGACTTTTGCCCCTGCGGTCCTGGGGCGATTGACGGGGGAACACTGCACACGGCTGGAGACGATCTGGGCCGACAGCAAGTATCACAACCATCATCTGCACCGCTGGATCTTCGAGGGAGAGAAGTACTATTGGGTCGAAGTGATCGGTCGTCCGGTCGGCAGCGTGGGCTTCGTTACGCTGCCAAGGCGCTGGGTCGTCGAGCGGACATTCGCCTGGCTGGGTCGCTATCGGCGAAACAGCCGGGATTACGAGCGCCTGGCTCGCTCCAGCGAGTCGATGTTACGGATCAGTTCGATTCAACGAATGCTCAGGCTACTGAGCCCCGATAAGTCCAAGAAGCCGATCCCGTTCAAATACCGAGAAATACCAGGAATCATTACGGGATAGCCTGGGAGAGGCGATCCGGATGTCCCGGTTGGCCGTCGACAGGCGCGAAGTGACCCCCTGCACGCCAAAGCGCAGCAGATGATCGATGACCAGGAAGCCGAAATCCGGGTACTGAAGTCGATGCGCGAGGACGTCGATGCGGATGCCCCCGCGGCGGTCAATCGGAAGCTTCCGGGGATGACGATGATGGACATGGGCAAGCTGGAATCGGCCTCGGGCGAGGAATTCGACCGCCGCTTCATCGACATGACCCTTACCCATCATCAGGGTGCGGTCGAGATGTCGAAGTCGGAGCTGAAGTCCGGGAAGAATTAGCCGGTGAAGGATGAGGCGCGGGAGATTCTCGATAAGCAGGTCAAGGACATCGCCTAATTGAAACAAATGCGCGGCACGCCGGATCGAGAACCTTAATCATAAGTGGGGCGTCCGTATGTCCGCCTCCCCGCCGCCTCGATCACCCAGGCTCGGCAGTCATGAGGCTGGGGCCGGCACCCGGCAGATGGCCGGTGAGCGGGTTCGATCCTGATTACTTCTTCGCGTCGTCATCTTCCTCGGTGCCGAGTTCCAATGCCCCGGACTCGATGTCCCGGTCCTCACCGCTTTGCTCCCTTTCCCGGCCCTGGCAGCCGCACCTCTGACGATCCTGCCGTCCGGCTTTTGGGCCGGCGTTAGAGGCTGGTGGCATTGCGGGCACAGTATCCGGCGAAACTTCGACATCCCCGATCCCTCCTGGCCTGTCGGCCCGCTACCGCTGTCATAGCCGACTGAGCGCGTTTGGCCATATATCTGCGCGGCGTCGCGTCGTCCAACAGGACGTGCGTGTACCGCCAATCCTACCAAAATTCGGCCTATCCGACGACAGCCAGGCAAGCGGCGAAAGACGGCGACCCCGTCGCGCGTCGTGCGGTCATCGACCGAGCCGCCTGCCGCGGCGGATCCGACGGCCCGTGCGCCGGGCGAGATGCTGGCGGCTTTCGTCGACCGGATGGCAACCGGACGTTGCGAAGGCTTCTCGCCTCTTGCGGGACGCGAGGGGTCGCACACGACTCCGGGCGCGATTTGCAGGCCGCTTTTCATGTTGTGGCCCACCGTTCGCTCGATGACGGCCCTGTGCGTCCCCGCTCCGGAGGTGGGCCGGGAATCAAGCGGCCACAGGCTTGACCCTATTTCCGAACGTGAGGAGGCGCAGCGCATTGGCCAGGACCACGAGCGTGCTCCCCTCGTGGAAGAAGACCGCCGGGCCGATCCCGAAATAGCCCGTCGTCGTCGCGATGATCAGGAAGGCGATCACGACGAGTGAGACGTAGAGATTCTGACGGATGACGCCGCTGGCCATCCGGCTGAGGCCCACGGCGAAGGGGAGTCTCGCAAGGTCGTCTCCCATGAGGGCCACGTCCGCCGTCTCGAGCGCGACGGCGGTCCCGGCGCCGCCCATGGCGATGCCCACGGTCGCGTTGGCGAGCGCTGGCGCGTCGTTGACGCCGTCCCCCACCATGGCGACACGCCCGTGCGTCGCGAGCAGCTCCTTGATGGCGGTCACCTTGTCCTCGGGCATCAGATCGGCTTTCACCTCGTCCACGCCCACCTCCTTGCCGATGGCCTCGCCTACGCCCTTATTGTCGCCTGTGAGCATGACGAGCGTACGGATTTCCAAACCACGCAACTGGTCCAGCACGGCTCTCACGCTCTCGCGGGGGCGGTCGGCGACGCCGATGACGCCGATCCAGCGTTCGCCATGACGCACGGCCATGACGCTGCGGCCCGCGGCCTGTAACTTCGATACGGCCGCCTGCACTTCTTCGGGAATTGCGCTGCCCTCCCACAGGCGAGGCGTGCCGATCTCGACCTTCGTGCCCTCGATGGTGGAGCGGACGCCGCGTGCCGTGACGCTTTCCAGTTCGCCCGCCTCTCGCAGTTCCAGATTCGCCGCTTCCGCTCGCCGCACCACGGCCTGCGCCAGAGGATGCTGGCTACGCCGCTCGACCGATGCGGCGATGCCCAGCAATTGGTACTCGTCGATGCCCTGCATGGGAATCAGGTCGGTCACCTCGGGCTTGCCGACGGTGAGCGTGCCGGTCTTGTCGAAGGCGATTGCGCGGAGCGTCCCCAGGTTCTCTAGGTGGGCTCCCCCTTTGATGAGCACGCCCTTGCGCGCCGCCTGCGCGATTGCGGCGAGCACCGCCGCCGGCGTGCCCAGTGCAAGCGCGCAAGGGGAGGCGGCTACGAGCAGCGCCATCCCGCGATAGAAACTCGTCTGCCATCCCCAGAATCCCAGCAGCGGAGGCAGCGTGATGAGGAACAGGTCGGCCACGAGGACCAAGGGTACGAAGATCGCCTCGAATCGGTCGGTGAACTGCTGCGTCGGGGCCTTCTGTGTCTGGGCCTCCGAGACGAGCTTGATGACGCGATCGAGCGTCCGGTCGCCGGCCGCTCGAGTGGTCTCGATCTCCAACGCTCCCTCGCCATTGATCGTCCCCGCATAGACCTCGGCCCCCGGCTCCTTCTCCACCGGGACCGATTCGCCCGTGATCGGGGCCTGGTCGACCGCCGAGTGGCCGGTGCGGATGGTGCCGTCGACGGGTATACGCTCGGCGGGCCGGACGATGACGACCTCGCCCTTGGCCACCTCCTCGACTGGGACCTCGACCTCGCGGCCGTCGCGCAGGATACGGGCGACGGCAGGGGCCAGGTCGGCGAGGGCACGGATAGCTCCCCTGGCACGGTCGAGTGCGTAGTGTTCCAGTGCGTGCGCAAATGAGAAGAGGCACAGGAGGAAGGCCCCCTCGGTCCACTCGCCCAGCATCGCGGCGCCGACGGAGGCGACGAGCATGAGGAAGTCGATGTCGAAGCTGAAGCGGCCCTTGATCCAGGATCTCAGGGCGTGACGCACCAAGTCGAATCCGCCGAAGGCGTAGGAGCCGAGATAGATGGCGATTGCAGCCCCGCGTGGCAGCCCGGCCCAACGCTCCCCTCCCCAGGCGAGCGTCAGCAGTGCGATGGCGATGAGGCTCCAGACGAGCTCCTTGTTGTGCGCGTACCAACCCTCCCCATGCTCCTCGTGTTCATGCTCCCCGCCTTCGGCCTCCGCCGGTCTCGAGGTGATGCCGATCCCCATGCTACTCAGTTGCTGTTGGATTCTTTCCAGGGAAACAATCCCCCGGTCGAACTCCACCCGCGCGGCCTGCGCCGCAAGGTTGACCGAGACGCCCAGCACCCCGTCCAGGCCGGAGAGCTCCGACTCGATGCGCCGCCCCGCGTCCTCGCCTCCGACTAGGCGGAATGGGATGATCGCGTGGCCGAAGCGTTCGGTGATCTGCAGGCCGGCGGCCTTGGCCAGCCGCTCGACCTGGGCGAGCGTCACCACCTGCGGGTCGTAGTGCAGGCAGAGGGCGGGTGTTTTCCCGTCCCGGCTGTGGATATGGGCGCGGCTGATGCCGCGCCCCTCGCCGATGAGGGCCTCCAGGCGGTCGACGCAAGCGTCATCGGCGTCGGGCAGTTCGGGCAGGAGGGAGGCGAGGTCCATGGTCGTCCGGTGGAGGTTCATGAGGCGTATCCAGTAACTATTGATGAAATCTTTGCGCGACCGTGCCGATCGTGCAAAAGAGCAGAATGCTCGCGGAAAACACGGCCGCCGCCGTGGCGAGGGCAGGATAGGGCACACTTGTCGAAGTGCTGGGCGTAAATGTCGTCACATTATCGAGAAACTTATGGCAGCATTCGCGGTTCATGGCAAGATTCGCTTCCCCACGGCGGTGTTCAGGACCAACATGCCCCCGATCCCGGTGAAGAGCGGCACGATCGGCATGCGTAGGCCGCCCACATCTAGGGTCGCTTCGGACCGTCCGCGATGAGGTCCAGCAGGTCGTCTTGAATGGACCGGCAGATGGCATCCAGGGGCAGGTGGTCCAGGTTCCCCTGCGAGAACGGGTCCTGGAGGTCGTCGCCGATCTTGTCCAGCGCCAGGATGGGGTAGGCGATGAGCATGGTGACCAGCGGGGTCAGCAGGCCGACCTTCGGCAGCAGTGCGAACGGCAAGGTGCCCAGGAAGGCGACGATGAAGCGGCGGATCTGGATGGCGTAGGCGCGGGGCAGCGGCGTCTTCTGGATGCGTTCGCACCCCCCGACATAGTCGAGCAGCGCCGTCAGGTCGCGGTCCGCCTGGAGGAACGCGAGTCGGTCCATTTTGAGGTCGTCGCGGCCGGCTCGGAGGAGTTCGCCGATGGCCATCGCCGCGGCGAGGGGGCGGTTCCGCGCGGCGGCGATGCGGCCCGCCGCCTCGGGCCCGAGCAGCGTCTCGGCCTCCGGGAGGTCGCCCTCCCCCCGCAGGGACCGTCGGGCGACGTGCGGGAAGGTTGCGACGCGCAGGAGGACGGCCCGTCGCCACTCGTCGTCTCCGGGCCCATAGGCCAGCGCGACGACTGCCAGGTGTCGGCACCGGTTGACGATCCCGCCCCAGAGCTTGCGGGCCTCCCACCACCGCTCGTTACCGGCGTTGGTCCGCAGGACCAAGAGAAGGCCCAGGGCGGCGCCGGCCACCTCGTAGGGGGCGACGCCGATCTCGATCTCGGGCCTGTGATCCGTGGCGGTGTCGACGGCGAGGACCAGCGTGGAGAAGGCTCCGAAGATGAGGATGCGCTGGAACACGTAGGGCGTCACCGACCCGTTGAGCGCGATGGCCTCCTGCCAGAAGATCTGGGGCTTGCTGAAGAGCCTCACGGCAAGATCCTCTCTCCCACGGCGGTGCTCAGGCTCAGCATGTTCCGCCGGTGCCTCACGAGCGTGTCCCGGTATTGGCGGACGATCTCGTTGTAATCCCGCTGGGCGTTCAAATAGACGGCGAGGTTCTCCTGGCCGCTCTGGTAGAGTTCCCGGGCGGTCGCCAGGACCTGCCGCGAGGCGGGGAGGAGGTCGCGCTCGATCCGCTCGACGCTCGCCCGGGAGATGGCGTATTGCTCGCGGGCCTTCCTGACGTCGCTGGCGACCTGCTCCTCCAGGGCGACGAGCTCGGTCCTGGTCTGGTGGACGTTCACCTGGGCCCGGCGGATGTTCCCCTGGTTCCGGTTGTAGACGGGCAGCGGCACGGTGACGCCCAGGGCCCAGGAGGTCGCGTCCCTCTGATTGGACGGGTTGTCTTGCAAGGTGAAGGGCTGATAGAGCACGTAGACATCGGAGAGCCGATTGGCGTGGGCGAGCTTCACCTCGGCCTGGGCCCGGCCGACGCCGAGCCGGAATGCGGCGATGTCGGGCCGGCTCCTGAGGGCGAGGCCGATGAGTTCCTCCTCGGGAGGGGGCGGGGGCGAGACGTCGCGGATCGTCCCCCGGAGTTCGATGGCATCGGCCTGGGCGGGCGGGACCCGCAGGAGGGTGGCCAGGGTCCGCTTCGCCTGCCGGATCGCGCTCTGGGTCTCCTGGACGCCGAGTTCCGCGGCATCCCTCTGGATCTTGACCCGATTGACCTCGGCCTGGCTGCTGAACTGCCTCTCCTTCTGGGCCTCGGTCAGTGTGAGGAGCTGGTCGAGGCCCGTCCGGCTCGCCTGGGCGAAACGCGCGGTCTCCCGGGCCGCCAGCACGTCGACATAGGCGGTGTAGAGGTTGTCGATCTGGAGCCTGACCGCGTCCTGGAACTGGGCTTCGACGACGCGCTTCGCCTGGCCGGCGACCGCCATCCTCGCCCGCCTCTTGCGGGTGACGTCGAGCGGATAGGAAATGTTCACGTCGTATTGGGTCTGGCCGCCGGGCCGGTCCTTCGGGTAGCCCCCGTAGGGGATGAGCTGGGAATCGGCGTAGAAGACGGGATTGGCCCTGAGGCTCGCGGTCAGGATGTCGGCCTCGGCCTGCGGGATCTCGAACGCCTGGGCCCGGATGTTGAGGTTCACGAGCCTCAGCCGCTCGATCGCCATGTCGAGCGTGAGGCCGCCCGGCGGGCCCTCGTCCTCGGCCCCCGCCGGGATGGACAAGGGGCCGTAGAGGGGGACCTCGGTGATGGGGAGGGCCTCGGGGAGGGCGACCCCCCGGCGCTCCGGGAGGAAGGTCCCTCCGGGCCGCGTGACGGACGGCGGCACGCGCGGGGTGGCCGTCCCGGGACGGCCGCCGATCACCCCCCCTTGCTGGCCGGGCGAGCTGTCCTGGGGCCCGCCGACCGCGCCCGGTGCCGGGCCGAGGCGCGACCTTCCCCCGCCCGGGGTCTCGGGCGTCCCCGGTTCGACGATCGGGCCCTGGGCCGAGGCCATCGGAGCCGCAAGGGCGACAGAGGCGGCGAACACGAGCCCGCAGAGGCCGAAACGATTTGGCGACGACATGGAACCCTCCTGGTCGATGAGTTGGCATCCCTACCCCGCCCGCACCTCATCGGCGGCCGTGCGGCCTCGCCTGGTGCGGGATCATCATGATGTTCGGCTCAATGATCGATAGTTATGAGCATAGTAAAGGAACAATCAGAGCCAGGCACCCGGTCGTGCCGGCCCGGCGGCCCTCAGTCGTGGGGCAATTCGCTTCCCTCCCAGCCGCGGGGCTCGACCTGGATCGTCGTGTGGGCGATCGGGAAGCCCTCGACGATCCGCCTTCGGACTCCGGCCAGGACGGCGTCGTGGTCGGCCCCGTCATCCAGGACAACGTGCACGCTCAGGGCGTTCGACCCGGAGGTGAGCGACCAGGCGTGGAGGTCGTGCACGCCCGAGACCCCGGCGCTGCCGGCGATCGCCTCGCGAAGGGCCGCCAGGTTGACGTCCGACGGGGTCCCTTCCAGGAGCACGTGCACGGCGTCCGTCAGCAGCTTCCAGGTCCGCGGGAGGATGAACAGGCCGATGCCGGCCGAGAAGAGCGGGTCAGCATAGTACCAGCCGG
>CAZUZD010000139.1:0-14824 GCA_964624465.1 uncultured Isosphaeraceae bacterium | reverse complement strand
TCGTCACCTTCGGGCGCAAGCCGCGGATCAAGACCGTCGAGCAGGTGATCACCGAGCTGGAGGCGATGCGCCAGGCCGGCATGCGCATCGTGTTCGTCGTCGACGACAACCTGATCGGCAACAAGAAGGCGATCAAGCCGATCATCCGGGCCGTCGGCGACTGGCAGAAAAAGCACGGCTACCAGATGTCGCTGTTCACCGAGGCCTCGATCGATCTGGCCGACGACCCCGAGCTCCTGAAGCTGATGGCCGAGGCCAACTTCATCTCGGTGTTCATCGGCATCGAGAGCCCCAACGAGGACGCGCTCCGCGAGACCAAGAAGTTCCAGAACGTCCGCGAGGGCGGCACGCTGCTGGAGAAGGTCAAGCGGATCCAGGACGCCCAGATGGAGGTCTGGTGCGGCATGATCATGGGGTTCGACTCCGACGACACCACCATCTTCGACCGCCAGATCGAGTTCATCACCAAGGCCCGCATCCCGTTCTCGATGAGCGGCATGCTCCACGCCATCCCCAAGACGCCGCTCTACGACCGCCTGCTCGAGGACGGCCGCCTCGACCTGAACGACCCGCCCGAGTTCGGCACGAACATCAAGCCCCTGCAGATGAGCCGCGAAGAACTCCTCGACGGGTACATCCGGGTGCTCTCGGAGCTTTACGACCCCAAGGCCTACTTCGAGCGCATCGAGGCCCTGTTCCACGACCCGAACTTCGAGGTCGGCAACACCCGCGGCGAGTTCTGGCGGCAGCACCCGGTGCAGCGGATCGTCGACGAGTCGAAGTTCCTGGCTCAGGCCCTCGGGCTGTTCGTCCGGCTGATGACGCGGGTCCGCGACCCGGAGCTGCGGCGCGAATACCGACGCCGCCTCTGGCGGTTCCTCAAGGTCCGCCGCCGCCCCGGCCTGGTGCTCTACTTCATCTTCCACATCGCCATGCACTACCACGCCCGCACCATGGTCCAGAACATGACCCGGGGCGAGCGTGCCATCGTCAACACGTACTGAGCCACCACCCCTGGCGGCCAACCGGGATCGAGCACTCGGGCCCGCGACGGAACGCCGTCGCGGGCCCGAGCGTTTTCGGTCGCCCGGGAACGGGCTATAACGAAAGGCTCAGCGGCCGCGCCTCAGGCCGAGGCGACCGGACCGCGGCCCCATCCCCCGGGAGATTCCCCTGCCATGCGCCTGCGAGCCCTGATGATGCTGACCCTGTCCCTAGCCGCGACCGCCACCCTGCCGCCGTCGGCGCAGGCCGACGAGGGCATGTGGGTCTTCAGCAACCTGCCGCTGAAGACCCTCAAGGAGAAGTACAACTTCGAGCCCACGCCGCAGTGGATCGAGCACGTCCGGCTCTCGGCCGTGCGGTTCAACTCGGGCGGCTCGGGCTCGTTCGTCTCGCCCGACGGACTGGTGATGACCAACCACCACGTCGGCGCCGACACGCTGGCGAAACTCAGCACGCCCGAACACGACTACTACAAGACCGGCTTCCTGGCGAAGACGCGGGCCGAGGAGGTCAAGGCGCCCGACCTGGAGCTGAACGTCGTCGTCGGCATCCAGGACGTGACCGACCGGGTCAACGCCGAGGTCAAGGCCGGCCTCTCCGACGCCGAGGGCGAGGCGGCCCGCCGCCGCGCCATCGCGGGCATCGAGAAGCAGGCGACCGACGCCAACGGGCTCCGCAACGACGTGGTCAAGCTCTACCAGGGCGGCCAGTACCACCTGTACACGTACAAGGTCTACACCGACGTCCGGCTCGTCTTCGCCCCCGAGTTCGACATCGCCTTCTTCGGCGGCGACCCGGACAACTTCGAGTACCCGCGCTACGACCTCGACGTCTGCTTCTTCCGGGCCTACGAGAACGACCAGCCGGCGAAGATCGAGCACCATCTCACCTGGAGCCGCACCGGCACCCAGTCCGGCGACCTGGTGTTCGTCCCCGGCAACCCGGGCCGCACCAGCCGCCTCAACACGGTCGAGCACCTCAAGTACCTGCGCGACACCGGCTACGCCTTCCAGATCCGCTACCTGGAGCACATGGAAAAGTTCCTCGCCGACTACTCGAAGCGGGGCGAGGAGCAGGCCCGGCAGGCGAAGGAGGATCTGTTCGGGATCCAGAACAGCCTCAAGGCCCGCCGCGGTGGCATGAAGGGCCTGCACAACAGCGCCTTCATGGACACCAAGGCCAAGCGTGAGGACGCCCTCCGCGCCCGGGTCGCGGCCGACCCGGCCAAGCAGGCGGCCTTCGGCGCGGCCTGGGACCGGATCGCCGCGGCGCAGAAGGTCTCGGCCGAGGTCCTCAAGCCGCTGAACTTCCTGGAGCGCGGGCTCGCCTTCAACAGCAGCCTGTTCGGCACCGCCCGCACCCTGGTCCGCATGGCCGCCGAGGACGCCAAGCCCAACGGCGAGCGGCTCAAGGAGTTCCAGGAGTCGGGCCGCAAGCCGCTGGAGCTGGCGCTCTACTCGACCGCCCCGATCTACCCCGAGTTCGAGAAGGCCAAGCTCGCCAACGCCCTGACCTTCTGGCGGGAGACCCTGCCCGGCGACCCGCTGCTTTCCAAGGTCCTCCAGGGCCGCACGCCCGAGCAGGTCGCCGGCGCCCTGGTCGACGGCTCGAAGCTCGCCGACGTCGCCGTCCGCAAGCAGCTCGCCGCCGGCGGCCAGGCGGCCATCGAGGCCAGCGACGACCCCATGATCCAGCTCGCCCTGGCCGTCGACGCCGAGGCCCGCCGGCTCCGCAAGATCCGCGAGGATCAGGTCGAGAGCGTCGAGGCCACCAGCTACGGCCAGATCGCCAAGGCGCTGTTCTCGGAGTACGGCGACTCGATCTACCCCGACGCCACCTTCACCCTGCGGCTGGCCTTCGGCACCGTGAAGGGCTACGAGCAGGACGGCAAGACGATCCCGCCCTACACGAACCTGGGCGGGGCCTTCACCCACGCCGACGCCCACGGCAACACCGAGCCCTACAAGCTCCCCGAGAGCTGGCACAAGGCCAAGGCCGCTGGCCGCCTGAAGCTCGACACCCCGTTCGACTTCGTCTCGACGGCGGACATCATCGGCGGCAACTCGGGCAGCCCGGTCGTCGACCGCAAGGGAGAGCTGGTCGGGATCATCTTCGACGGCAACATCCAGTCGCTGGTGCTCGACTTCGGCTACGACGACGCCCAGGCCCGCGCCGTCTCTGTCGACAGCCGGGGCATCGTCGAGGCCCTCAAGTCCGTCTACCAGGCCGACACCCTGCTGGGCGAGCTGCTCGGCAAGTGACGCCAGGTTTGCTCAGCCCCGGAGCCTGATCCGCGTGCCGCCCGGCCCCCTGGAGCCGGGCGGCACGCGGCGTTTCGAGGGCTCAGCGCGGGACGATCCGACGGGCGGCGGATCCGAGCCGCTGCGCGCGGCGGGCCAGCGCGATCGAGCGGGCGCCCAGGCCATCGACCTGATCGACCCGCAGCTGCAACGTCCCGGCGCGGGCCGCCAGGGCGGACAGGCGCTGCTCTAGCTCGCGACCGTGGCGCGTCGCCTCGTCGCGCTCGGCCTGCACCGCGGCGAGCTCTCGCTTGAGCGCCTCGATCTGCTCCCACTGCCCGAGCGTCTGCTCGTGCCGGAGCCGCTCCAGGTCGTCGTAACGGCGGCCGGCCTCGGCGAGCTGTCCCTTCGTCTGCTCGTGCTCCCACTGCGCCAGGCCGAGCATCATGCGGGCGCGGTCCAGCTCCAGCGAACCATCCGGGGCGGAGCCCGCGGCTTCCTGCGGTTCGTGGGCGGCGACGAAGGCGGCCATGTCCTCGCGGCTGAGCCACACCTCGCGGACCGGGAACGGGCCGTCCCAGAACAGCCAGCTCACCTGCTCGGTGGGCGTGAGCCGGCCGGCAGCCTCGGCCGACAGGCTCAGGGCGCGGTCGCCGTGGATGTAGTGGTTCTTGGGGGCGAAGTCGAAACCCGCCTCGGTCCGCAGGCAGATCCAGCGGTGGTGCGACAGCCCGACCGGCACGTCGGGCTCGCGGCCCCTGGACATCTCGAAGGCCTGCGAGGGCACCTCCAGGTACCCGCGCCTCGCCACCCGCATCATCTCCTGGCAGACCCAGAGCGGGTCGCGGAGGTCCTCGACGGTGTGCGAGCAGGTGCAGAAGTCGAAGGCGCCGTCGGGGAACGGCCAGGGCTCGCGGCGGCAGAGATCCCACTCGACCCAGGTCTCGGCCGTGAACCGCTCGACCGGCCCGCCCTGCGGACCCAGCCCGAGCGCCTCGGCGTAGTGCTGGCCGCGGGTCGCGTACGGGAACATGTCGATGACCGCGTCGGCCCGGTTGAAGCAGCGGGCCCAGCCGCCGACGTCGAGCACCCGGTCGTCCGGCCCGATCCGCTCCAGCACCCGGGCGACGTTGGCTTCGAGCACGGCGGCCTCCTTGCCGATCGAATCGCATTGAACCGGCTCGGGACCGCACGACCCGGACCGGCATCCTGACCTCGCAACCGGCCTTAAAACACGATCCCGCCCGCCGGTCAACCGCATTCGGCCGACCAATTCGACTTCCGTAGGGCGGATCAGCGGAGCGTCATCCGCCGGGACGGGTCGGATGGCCGGATCCTGACCAGGCGGATGGGCCGATCGCGCGGCCTCGCCTGCGGGCGCGGCGGATGACGCTGCGCTGATCCGCCCTACGAGATGGGAGATTGCTGGCCGGCGGGTTCGCGGCCGAGGCGGCGGAGGTAGCGCTCGACGACGGGGCGCTGGGTGCGGATGTGGCGGGCGAGCGCGCGGCGGGCGGTGGGCCAGTCGCGGGCCAGCAGGGCGGTGAGGATCTCGCGGTGCTGCCGGGCCATGGTCCGCGACAGGCTGGCGGCGGGCGCGGCGAAGTCGAGCAGGGAGGAGAAATACGGCCCGTGCCGCTCGAAGAACTCACGGATGTACGGGTTGCCCGAGCAATCGACCAGGTAGGCGTGCAGCTGGTTGTCGAGCCGGGACCCGTCGCCAGGGGCCGGGGCGTTGCCGGCCAGCATGCGTCGCAGGGCGTCGGGGTCGAGGTGCGGCCGGGCCAGGTCGAGCGCCTTGAGCTCCAGCGCCTCGCGGGCGTCGAGGTAGGCGACCAGGTCGGCGACGTCGAAGGCGCGCACCCGCCAGCCGCAGCGCGGGACGTGCTCGATCAGGCCGCGGCCGGCCAGCCGGCTGAAGACCTGCCGGATGGCGCTGCGGCCGACACCGAAGCGGCGGGCGGTGGCCTCCTCGCGGAGGTAGTCGGTGCGGCCGTGCAGGCTCAGGCGGATGACCTCGGCGGCCAGGTCGGCCTCGAGCGGGTCGGTCTGCCAGGGCTCCTCGCCCGCCGGGCGGCCGGGCTCGCCCCACTCGGGGGCGACCGCCCCGGCGACAACCGGCACATGCTCGGGGTTCGGCGCCACGCGGCCGTCGGGCAGGCGGAGCAGCACGCCGGCGGCGACCAGGGCGGCGACGGCCTCGCGGACCGGCGTCAGGCTCACGCCGTAGTGCTGCGCCAGGGCGTGCAGCGTCAGGTCAGGACCGCCGGCGCCCGGGGCGCCTGGCAGGCGGCCGGCCAGGTCGGCCGCGATGTACGCCGCGATCGTCTTCCGCTCCGCCACGGGCAGCCCCTCGCCGACGATCCCGACCCCGCCCGCCGCGGTGCCCTGTTGACACCGCGCCAGTCTTCGATCAGTATCCTTGACATTGCGTGCAAAGTCAACGAACGGCGTCCCGGGAGTTCCGGGCGCGATTGCCCCCCGGTTCCCTGGCAACGGACTCGCCCATGAGCGTCACCTGGCACGGTGTCTTCCCGGCTGCAACCACCCAGTTCAAGGCCGACCAGTCGCTCGACCTGCCGAGCACGATGGCCCACATCGACCACATGATCGCCTCGGGCATCCACGGCCTGATCATGCTGGGCACGGTCGGCGAGAACACCTCGCTGGACGCCGCCGAGAAGCTCGAGGTGCTCAAGGCCACCGTGGCGCACGTCGCGGGCCGGATCCCGGTGATGTCGGGCGTGGCCGAGACGACCACGGCGCAGGCCTGCCGCTACGCGGCCGCGTGCCAGCAGCTCGGCCTCGACGGCCTGATGGTGCTGCCGGGCATGATCTACAAGTCGGACCCGCGCGAGACGATGACGCACTTCCGCAGCGTCGCGAAGGCCAGCGACCTGCCGATCATGGTCTACAACAACCCGGTCTCCTACGGCGTCGACATCACGCCCGAGATGTTCGTCGAGCTGGCCGACGAGCCGAAATTCGTCGCCATCAAGGAGTCGTCGGAGAACGTGAGGCGGATCACCGACCTGCGGAACCTCTGCGGCGACCGCTACATCCTGTTCTCGGGCGTCGACGACCTGGTGCTGGAGAGCCTGATGCTGGGCGCCACCGGCTGGGTCTCGGGCCTGGTCAACGCCTTCCCGGCCGAGAACCGCCTGCTGTGGGACCTGGCCATGGCCGGGCGCTGGGACGAGGCGGTGACGGTGTATCGCTGGTACACGCCGCTGTTGCACCTGGACACGCACGTCAAGCTGGTGCAGTACATCAAGCTGGCGCAGCAGGAGTGCGGCCTGGGCTCGGAGCTGACGCGGGCGCCCAAGCTGCCGCTGGTGGGCGAGGAGCGCGAGCGCATCCTGGGCATCATCCGCCGCGGCATCGCCACCCGCCCGAACCTGACCACCGCCCGCGCCTGAGCCCGGATCGCGTCCCTCACCCCTCCTCCACCACCACGACCGTGGTACGGGAACGTCGCATGCGCATCGCACGGATCGCGGTCCACCAGGTCGACCTGCCGCTGCACGAGGGCCGCTACTCGTGGTCCGGCGGCAAGTCGGTCGACGTCTTCGACACCACGGTCGTCCGGGTCGAGACCGACACCGGCCTGGTGGGGGTGGGGGAGGTCTGCCCGCTCGGGCCGGCGTACCTGCCCGCCTACGCCGAGGGCGCCCGCGCCGGCCTGAAGGTGCTGGCCCCCCAGCTCCTCGGGCTCGACCCGCGCGACCTGGGGGTGCTGAACCACCGCATGGACGCCGCGCTCAAGGGGCATCCCTACGTCAAGAGCCCGCTCGACGTCGCCTGCTGGGACATCCTCGGCCAGGCCACCGGCCTGCCCGTCTGCACCCTGCTGGGCGGCCGGTCGGGCGACGCGGTCACCCTCTACCGCGCCATCGCCCAGGAGGCCCCCGAGGCGATGGCGGCGAAGGTCGCCGGCTACCGGGCCGAGGGGTACACGCGGTTCCAGCTCAAGGTCGGCGGCGCGGCCGACGTCGACATCGAGCGGATCCACCAGGTGTCCCGGGCCCTGAAGCCGGGCGACCGCCTGGTGGCCGACGCCAACACCGGCTGGCTGCCGCACGATGCGCTGCGGGTCGTGCGCGGGGTGCAGGATGTGGACGTCTACATCGAGCAGCCGTGCCTGTCGTACGAGGAGTGCCTGGCGGTGCGCCGGCACTGCAACCACCCGTTCGTGCTGGATGAGTCGATCGACGGCATCGGGCCCCTGCTCCGCGGCCATGCCGACGGTGCCATGGACGCCGTGAACCTCAAGATCAGCAAGCTCGGCGGCCTGACCCGGGCGAAGCAGGCCCGCGACCTGTGCGTGTCGCTGGGCCTGGCGATGACGCTGGAAGACACCTGGGGCGGCGACATCGTGACGGCGGCCATCGCCCACCTGGCGCACAGCACCCCGGAGGAGTTCCGGTTCACCGCCACCGACTTCAACAGCTACGTGACGGTCAGCCTCGCCGAGGGCGCCCCGCGCCGCGTCGACGGCCGGATGCAGGCCTCGACCGAACCCGGCCTGGGCGTCCGGCCCCGTCTGGACGTGCTGGGTGCGCCGGTGTTCGAGGTCTCCTGAAGCGGATCCCGAGACAGACCTTCGCCGCCCGCCCGCCCCGACGATGGAGATGCGATCGATGCGGACGAGATTGCCACGGTCCCCGAGGCGGCTGCTGCTCCTGCTGGCGCTGGCCGGCCTGAGTCCGACGGCGACGGCCAGGGCGCAAACGCCGCCCCGGTTCCCGGCCGACGCCGCCGAGTCGCTCGGGCGCGAGGCCTTGCAGAAGGGCGATCCGGCGCGGGGCGCGCTCGTCTTCTTCCGGCCTAGCCTCCAGTGCGCCACCTGCCACGTTGCTGCCGGCGGTGCGCCCACGCTGGGCCCCGACCTGACCACCTGGCCCGAGCCGCCGACCGCCCGGCACCTGGTCGAGTCGATCCTCGTGCCGTCGAAGGCCATTCGCGCCGGCTACGAACCGGTCACCGTGGCGACGACCGACGGCCGGCAACTGAGCGGCTTCCGGCTCAAGGACGGCCCGGACGGGCTGCTGATCCGCACCGCCGACCCGAAGGCCGAGCCGGTCCGGGTGGCGAAGGACCAGATCGACGAGGTCGCCCCGGGGACGGTCTCGCTCATGCCGGCCGGCCTGGTCGAGACCCTGGCCGATCGCCAGGAGTTCCTGGACCTGATCGCCTACCTCGACGCCATCGCGAAGGGCGGGCCGACCCGGGCGAAGGAATTGCAGCCCCCCGCCTCGGCCCTGGCCGCCGCGCCGCTGCCGGCGTACGAGGCGGACATCGACCACGCGGGTCTGATCGCCGGGCTCGATCAGGCGAGCTTCGACCGGGGCCGCGACCTCTACAACCGGGTGTGCGCCAACTGCCACGGCAACGCCGAGCGGCCCGGCTCGCTGCCGACCTCGCGGCGGTTCGCCAGCGAGCCGATGAAGAACGGCGCCGACCCGTACCGGCTCTACCGCACCCTGACCGACGGCTCCGGCCAGATGGCCGCGCAGTCGTGGATGGTGCCCCGGCAGAAGTACGACGTGATCCACTACCTCCGCGAGGCGTACTTCAAGCCGCTGAACCCCTCGCAGCTCACCGTCGTCGACGCCGCGTACCTGGCCGGCCTGCCGAAGGGGACCTCGGTCGGCCCCGAGGCGTCGAACATCGAGCCCTGGAGCGCGATGGACTACGGCCCGAGCCTCTCGGCGTGCATCGAGGTGGGCGACGACGGCGCGAACTTCGCCTACAAGGGCATCGCCGTGCGGCTCGACGCCGGACCCGGCGGCATCGCCCGCGGCCGGGCCTGGGCGCTCTTCGAGCACGACACGATGCGGCTGGCGGCGTTCTGGACCGGCGACCGGTTCATCGACTGGAACAGCATCCACTTCAACGGCTCGCACGGCACCCACCCGCGGGTCGTCGGCGACGTCGTGCTCGCCAACCCGGCCGCCCCCGGCTGGGCCGACCCCGCCACCGGCTCGTTCGACGACCCGCGATCGCCCGACCGCGACGGCAAGCGCCACGGCCCGCTGCCGAAGTCCTGGCTCCGCTTTCGGGGTCAGGCCCTCTACGGCGACCGCTCGATCCTCGCCTACGACGTGGGCACGACCCCGGTGCTGGAGAGCCCCGGCCTGGTCCGACCCGGCGACCGGCCGATCCTGACCCGCACCTTCGAGGTCGGCCCCCGCGACCGCGAGCTGACCGTGCAGGTCGCCCACCTGAAGGGCGGCCGACTGCACACGACGCCCCTGCGGGATGGCACGGCGATCGGGGTGACGTCGGACGGCGGCGACCAGCTCCTCGCCGGCGTCTCGCCCGACGTGCCCGGGGTCCGGTTCACCGCCGACGACGCGGGGAACCTGCGGCTCACGATCCCCGCCGGCGCCGCAATGCTCCGGTTCACGCTCTGGGCCGAGCGGGCCGAGGCCACGGTCGAGGAGGCCGTCAGGGCCACGAAGCTGACCATGCCGATCGACCTGTCGGCGCTCACGCACGGCGGGCCCAAGCACTGGCCCGAGCCGGTCGTCACCTTCGGTGTGACGGGTGCCTCCGACGGCCCGTTCGCGGTCGACACGCTCACGGTCCCGGCCCAGAACCCGTGGTCGGCGCTGGTGCGACCGACCGGGTTCGACTTCCTGCCCGGCACCGACGGCGACCAGGCGGCCGTCTGCACCTGGGACGGCGACGTCTGGACCGTCGCCGGCCTGAAGCAGGCCGACCAGGGGCTGACCTGGCGGCGGATCGCCTCGGGCCTGTTCCAGCCGCTGGGCCTGCTCGCCCGGCCGGACGGAGTTCACGTCCTCTGCCGCGACCAGCTTGCGATCCTCCGGGATCGCAACGGCGACGGGGAAACGGACTTCGTCGAGTGCCTGAACACCGACCACCAGGTGACGCAGCACTTCCACGAGTTCGCGATGGGCCTGCAGGCCGACGCCGAGGGGAACTTCTATTACACCAAGGCCGCCTGCCACGGCCTGCCCGCCATCGTGCCCCAGCACGGCACGCTGCTGCGGGTGAGCCCCGACGGCGAGCGGACCGACATCCTGGCCACCGGCTTTCGCGCCCCCAACGGCGTGTGCCTGAACCCCGACGGCTCGTTCTACGTCACCGACCAGGAGGGGTTCTGGTGCCCCAAGAACCGGATCAACCGGGTCGTGCCGGGCAAGTTCTACGGCAACCTCTGGGGCTACACCGACCTCACCGACCCGTCCGACTCGGCCATGGAGGACCCGCTCTGCTGGATCACCAACCGGTTCGACCGCTCGCCGGCCGAGCCGATCTGGGTCACGCCTGACGCCTGGGGCCCGCTCAAGGGGGCCCTGCTGAACCTCAGCTACGGCTACGGCAAGCTGTACGTGATCCTGCGGGACCAGGCCGGTGCCCGGCTCCAGGGGGGGATGGTCACCCTGCCGGTGCCGCAGTCGCCCACGGGCCTGATCCGCGGCCGGTTCGGGCCCGACGGGGCGCTCTACACCTGCGGCATGTTCGCCTGGGCGGGCAACCAGACCGACCCCGGCGGCTTCTACCGGGTCCGCCCCACCGGCCAGCCGCTGCGGACGCCGATCGGCTTCAGGGCCCGCCGGGGCCAGATCCGGCTGACGTTCCCCGAGGCGATCGACCCGTTGAGCGTGGCCGACCCCGCGCGGTTCGCGGTCCAGGTCTGGGGGCTGCGGCGGTCGGTCGACTACGGCTCGCCGCACCTGAACGAGCACCCGCTGGCCGTCCGGACGGCCCGGCTCCTGGCCGACGGCCGGACGCTGGTCCTGGAGGTCCCCGAGCTGGCCCCGACGCGGGGGCTGTCGCTCACCTACAATCTCAAGGGCGTCGACGGCGTGCCGTTCCAGGGTGAGTTCCACGGCACGATTTACGAGCTGCCCGAGCCCGACGGCGACTGACCGCCGACCGGTCCGGATCCCGATCCCCCACCGCCCCATCCCCAGACCCGTGCCGAGCGGCGAGCGAGACTCATGCAACGCATCAGCATTATCGATACGCACACCGAGGGGGAGCCGACCCGCGTCGTGATCGCGGGGGGGCCCGACCTCGGCACTGGTCCGCTGACCGAGCGGCGGGCGCGGTTCCGCGACGAGTTCGACACGTTCCGATCGGCGGTCGTGAACGAGCCCCGCGGCTCGGACGTCATGGTCGGCGCCCTCTTGACGGAGCCGACCGACCCGAGCTGCTGTGCCGGCGTCATTTTCTTCAACAACGTCGGCGTGCTGCACATGTGCGGGCACGGCACCATCGGCGTCGCGGTGGCCCTCGGCCACCTGGGGAAAATCGCCGCCGGCCGACACAAGCTGGAGACCTCGGTCGGCGTCGTCGGATTCGAGTACGACGGCCAGGCCACGGTCACGATCGAGAACGTGCCCAGCTACCGGACTGCCACGGGCGTCTCGGTGGCCGTCGAGGGGTTCGGCCCGGTGGTCGGCGACATCGCCTGGGGCGGCAACTGGTTCTTCCTGATCGGGCACGACTCGCACCGGCAGGAGCTGACCCTGGCCAACGCCGAGAAACTCACCGACTTCACCTGGCGGGTGCGCCAGGCCCTCGAGCGTCAGGGGATCACCGGCGCCGACGGCGGCGAGATCGACCACGTCGAGCTGTTCGGCCCGCCGGGCCGGCCCGACGCCGACAGCCGCAACTTCGTGCTCTGCCCTGGCAAGGCGTATGACCGCTCCCCTTGCGGCACCGGCACCAGCGCCAAGCTCGCCTGCCTGGTGGCCGACGGCAAGCTCGCCGAGGGGGACGTCTGGCGCCAGGAGAGCCTGATCGGCAGCCGGTTCGAGGGGACGTACCGCCGCCAGGGCGACCAGATCATCCCCCGCGTCACCGGCCGGGCGTACGTGAACGCCGAGGCGACCCTGATCCTCGACCCGGCCGACCCGTTCTGCATGGGGATCCGCGCATGAGCCAGGGCACCAACGGCCGCGTGGTCGTCGTCGGCGGCGGTGTGATCGGGCTGGCGACCGCGTACTTCCTGAACCGCAGCGGCCGCGAGGTCACCGTCATCGACAAGGGCGCCATCGGCGCCGCCTGCTCGCGGGGCAACTGCGGCTTCGTCTGCCCCAGCCACGTCTTGCCCCTGGCCGGCCCCGGCGTGATCGGCCAGACCCTCAGGACCGTGCTCAAGCGCGACTCGCCGCTCACGGTGAAGCCCCGGCTCGACCCGGCGCTCTGGTCGTGGATGCTGCAGTTCGCCCGCAAGTGCAACGAGGCCGACATGCTCGCCTCGGGCCACGCGATCTCGGCGCTGCTGAACTCGTCGCGCGGCCTCTACGACGAGCTGTTCCGCACCGAGCCGCTGGACGTGGAGTGGCAGACGAAGGGCCTCCTGTTCGTGTTCCAGACCGCGCACGCGATGGAGCACTACACCGAGGTCGACCACATGCTCCGCGGGGAGTTCGACGTCGGCGCCACCCGCTACGACGGCCCGGCCGTCAACGCCCTGGAGCCGGCGCTCAAGCCGGGGCTGGCCGGGGCCTGGCACTACGAGACCGACGCCCACCTGCGGCCCGACAAGCTGATGGGCGGCCTCCGCACCCTGCTCGAGGGCCGCGGCGTCGAGTTCCGCGAGCATTGCGAGTTCCAGGGCCTGGTCAAGGACGGCCGCGTCGCCCGCTCGGTCGAGACGGCGCAGGGATCCATCCCCGCCGACACGGTCGTGGTCGCCACCGGGGCGTGGACGCCCCTGCTCCAGACCCACCTGGGCTGCAAGGTGCCGATCCAGCCGGGCAAGGGGTACTCGATCACCATGCCCCGGCCCGGCAACTGCCCGACGATCCCGCTGATCTTCGAGGAGCACCGGGTCGCGATCACGCCGATGGCCTCGGGCTACCGGATCGGCTCGACGATGGAGTTCGCCGGCTACGACGAGACCCTGAACCGCCGCCGGCTCGACCTCCTGCGCCGCGGGGCGGCGATCTACCTGGAGGAGCCCGAGGCGGCCCCGGTGCTCGACGAGTGGTGGGGCTGGCGCCCGATGGTCTTCGACGGCAAGCCGATCATCGACCGCAGCCCGGCCTTCGACAACGTCGTCATCGCCGCCGGCCACGGCATGCTCGGCCTGAGCATGGCCCCCGGCACGGGCAAGCTGGTCGCCGAGCTGATCGGCGGCCAGACCCCGCACCTGGACCCGGTCCCCTACGCGGCCAACCGGTTCTGATCCGGTCCGCCTGGCCGCCACCGCGGGCCACCCCGCGGCGGCGGCTGGGCTTGACCGGTTCGCGGTTCGGGGCGACGATCCGCGGTGTGGCGGTGCGCCACGGGGTTGGGCGGGCACGGGCAGGGTCGAGGGACCGACCATGAAGCGGCCGAGGAACCGGGCCGTCGACTACGCGGTGTACCTGCTGGTCCGGGGGGTCGTTGGCTTCTGCCAGGCGCTCTCGATCGAGCAGTCGTACCGGTTCGCCGACCTGCTGGCGGCGGTCATGCACCGCGTCGACAAGCGGCATCGCGCCGTGGCGATGGAGAACCTCAGGTTCGCCTTCGGGGACGAGTACACCGAGGCGCAGCGGGCGCAGATCGTGCGGCAGGTGTACCGGCACTTCTGCCGGATGCTGATGGAGATGCTGCACATCCCGCGCAAGGTGCACCGGCACGACTGGCGGCAGTGGATCCAGCTCCGTGGTCAGCAGAACGTGCTGGAGTGCCTGCTCGACGGCGGTCCGGTGATCATGGTCAGCGGCCACTTCGGCAACTGGGAGATGGCCGGCTACCTCTTCGGCGTCTTCGGGTTCCCGCCCAGCTCGGTGGCGCGGACGCTCGACAACCCGTACCTGGAGGATTTCCTCCGCAAGTTCCGCGAGCGCACCGGGCAGTCGATGATCGCCAAGAAAGGCGGCTACGACGACATGCTCCGCGTGCTCCGCACCGGCGGCGTGCTCTCGATGCTCGGCGACCAGGACGCCGGCCAGCGCGGGCTCTACGTGAACTTCTTCGGCCGGCCCGCCTCCACCTACAAGTCGATCGCCCTGCTGGCCATGGAACACCAGGTGCCGATCGTCATCGGCGGCGCCTACCGGGTCGGACCCGGGTTCCGCTACGAGGTCGTCTGCGAGGACGTCATCCGCCCCCACGAGTGGGCCGGCCGAACCGACGACCTGGAGTGGATCACCCAGCGGTTCACCAGCTCCCTGGAGCAGATGATCCGTCGCGCCCCCGAGCAGTACCTCTGGCTCCACCGCCGCTGGAAGCACCAGCCCCAGCCCCGCGGCAAGAAGGCCAGGGCCGCCGCAGCGGCGGCCGCCGAGGGTGTGCTCTCCTGATCCCGTAGGGCGGATCAGCGCAGCGTCATCCGCCGGGACAGTACGAAAGCGAGGCGGGTGACCTGCCTGCGGGGCGATCGGGTGGCTCCCGTGCGAGCCCGGCGGATGACGCTGCGCTGATCCGCCCTACGAGAAACCAGCATCCTCAGGGCTCAGGGTCGTCGACGCTCAGGTCGCCGCCCTGGAGGCGCTGGAGCTGGCGGAGGAAGCGGGTGACCTCGTCGCGGTCCAGGGCGCCGTCGGCGTCGCGGTCGACCGCCTTCTGGAACGGGCGCATCCGCTCGGGGACCTCGGCGCCGGTGAGCT
>CAZUZD010000138.1:0-14925 GCA_964624465.1 uncultured Isosphaeraceae bacterium | reverse complement strand
GGAGCACCCGCAGCAGCTTGGCCTGCATGGCCTGCGAGATGTCGCCGATCTCGTCGAGGAAGATCGTGCCGCCGTCGGCCAGCTCGAACCGGCCCTTGCGGCGGGTCTCGGCCGAGGTGAAGGCCCCCTTCTCGTGGCCGAACAGCTCGCTCTCCAGCAGCGTCTCCGGCAGCGCCGCGCAGTTGACGGCGACCAGCGGCCCGCGGACGTCGCTGGCGTAGTGCATCGCCTTGGCGATCAGCTCCTTGCCGGTGCCGGTCTCCCCCTCGATCAGCACCGTGCTCTTGGTGCTGGCGATGTGCCGGATCAATTCGAAGATCTTGTGCATCCTCGGGTTTTTACTGATGATATTGTGGAAACTGTACGTCTCCTTGAGCTGCTGCCGGAGCGAGAGCACCTCGTCCTGGAGCGTGCGCTTCTTGAGCGCCCGCTCGATGACCAGCCGCAGGTACGTGGGGTCGTTGATCGGCTTGGTCAGGAAGTCGTAGGCGCCCAGGCGCATGGCCTCGACCACCCGGTCGATCGAGCCGAACGCCGTGGTCACGATGATCGTGACCAGGTGCCGGCGGCTCACGACCTCGCGGATCAGGTCCATGCCCCCCATCCCCGGCATGCGCAGGTCGGTCATGAGGATGCTGTAGTCGCTCTCGGCCAGCTTCGCCAGCGCCGCCTGGCCGCTGGTGACCGCCTCCACCTCGAGCTCCTCGCTGGCCAGCAGCTTCTTGAGGTGCTCGCTGCTGTACGTATCATCATCCACGATCAAGAGCTTGCGGATCATGGGAAGCCTCGGTCGGATCGGTTCGGTCGCCCGCACCCCGGTGCGTCTGGGCGTTCTGGTGCCTGGTCCTGAGCATTTCTGATTCCGTGGCGAAAATTCATGCTCAGAAGGCCCCTGGGGCCCCGGACCGCGGTGCTCGGCGGGTTGAATTGGGAATCGTTCTGCGCAATGGTAGGTCAGGAAGTGCCCGAAGAGCAGGGGGCGGGATGGCCCGGGCGGGGTTCTCGGGGTTGGAACCGGAATTGCTTGCAAGGGTTTTGGTACGGATCGCCGGGGCCCGTCTCGGGTCGCGGGACGGGCGGATCCAGGGCATCGAGCAGGGGGCAGTCCGATGATCGACGTGGCGCGTCAGTGGCCTCGGGACATGCGTCGTGAGCCGGCCGGATCCGAGGTGGTGGACCGCCTGGGTTCGTGGGCCGAGGACGTGGCCGGCCAGATGCGCCGGGTGATCCGCGACCAGCCGGAGCTGGCGACCCTGGGGGCCCTGAGTCTCGGTTTCTACCTGGGCTGGCGGCTGCGGCCCTGGTGAGCGTCGGCCTGCGGCCGGGATCGCGGCGTGGCGGACCGGCAGCCCCAAGGATTGGATCTGGGTCGGAGCGGAATCGAGATGCCTGATCACATGCGAGCCGATGCCCGGTCGGCCGACGTCCCCGTCGGCCCACCCGAGGCCGGTCCCTCCGGACCACTCCTGGACGCCTCGGGTGGGGCTCCGGGCGTGGCCACGGCGCCTCGGGGGCTGGCGGCCCGGACGGGGGCGAACCCCGCCACCGACACCCGGCTGCTGGAGGTGCTGGTCCACGACCTCCGCAGCCCGCTGAACACGATCAAGCTGGCCATGCACGGGCTGAGCGACGTGCCGAGCCTCGACCCCGAGCTGGGCGAGGACGTCGCCATGATCGCCCGGAACCTCGGCGAGCTGGAGCGGATGCTGACAGTCGTCGCCGACTTCTCGCAGCTGCCCTGCGAGCCGGGGCGGCTCCGGCCGGCCACCTTCGACCTGGGTCGGCTGGTGCGGGAGCTCGCCGAGGTGCACGGCGAGGCCCAGCCCCACCTGCGGCTGAGCACCGACACGGGCGTGGCCCCGGTGATCGTCGAGCTGGACCCGACCCTGGCGGCCCAGGCGCTCCGGGCGGTGCTGGAGAATGCCATCCGCGCCGCGGGCGACGGTCCGGGGGTGATCCGGCTGGCCCTGCATCACGACCCGGCGGCCGAGGGCTGCCGGCTGGAGGTGCGCCTGGAGTCGCCGCCCCCCGACTCGGTGCAGGCGGCCGAGCTGCGGCCCGACTCGTACCGCAAGCTCCTGGGCAACGCCGCCGAGCGCCGGGGGCTCGACCTGGCCGTGGCCGCCCGGATCACCCACCTCTTCGGGGGCCAGTGCCGGCTCGACCTGGAGCCCGGTGTCCGCTCCACGGTCCGCCTGGAGTGGCCCACCCGCCTGAGCGTGGGGGCCGGGGAACCGCTGCCCTCCTGATCCGAGTGCCGCCCGAGCCGGGTCCGCGTCGACATCGGCAGGCGCGGCATCCCGGTTGCGTCCAGAGTCCGGCACACCGCCAACGCCTGCCCCCGTCGGGTACGCCGGGGGGCGGGCCACGTCAGGAGCCGGGACATGAGCAACGCCGCTTGGATCGCGACCGAACTGGCCAGGGGCATCGTCGGTGAGCACGCGCTGGGCCTGGAGGCCCGGGCGCGGGCCGAATCCCCGCCCGATCCGGGGCTCTCGGCCCTGTATCGCGAGATCGCCGAGACCGAGCCGCGGCACGAGCGGGTCGTCGAGACGATCGCCACCCGCTACGGCCACAACCCGAGCCGCACGCATGCCGGCGGCCTGACCGAGACGCTCGGCCGGCTCAAGGACAGGGTCGGCGAGCTCGGCAGCGGTCCGCTGCAATTGCTGGCCCAGGACCTGGCGGCCAAGGCCAACGCCATCCACTGGACGACCGCCTGGATCCACACCTTCGAGGCGCTGGGCGACAGCACCAGCGCCCGCGAGCTGGCGGCGATCCTGACCGAGGACCGGGCCCATCACGAGGCTCTGCAGCAGGCCCTGGCCCGGCTGCTGGAGGCTCAGGCACGCTCCCCCGAGCCGGCCAAGGCCTGAGCCCGGCCGTCGTCCGCCCGTCCGTGCCGGATCGGGGCCGCTCGCGATGGCGAGCCGGCCCCGATCGCGGGGCGCGGTTCAACCCGGGCCCAGGGGAGTGCCCGCCTCGAGCCGCTCCCGGCCCGAGGGCTCGGGCGTGGCGGCGAGGCCGGAGCGTCGCGCCCGTTCGCGGGCGGCCATGCGGTCCATGACCGGCTGGACCGACTCGCCCAGCTCCGAGACCAGCTTGCCGCCGAGCCAGCCGGTGTAGACGGCCAGGCCGCCGGCGGCCAGGGCGAGCACCCGCGCGGTGGCGCCCGGGCGTCGCCCCTGCTGCCAGCGGCCGCGACGGAGCAGGTAGCTGGCGGCGAAGAGGCTCGCCACGGCCGCGTTGCCGATGCCGTGGGTCGTGGCGATGTCGTGGTTCGGCTGGCGGTCATCGGGGATCTGGCCGTAATCCCGCAGGCCGGTGGCCGCCGCGCCCACGGCGCCGACCAGCCCGATGGCCATGCTGACCTGGGCCACGTCGTCGAGCCGACGGCTGCGGGTGACCGTGCCCAGCACGTCGCAGAGGTTGCTGACGGCGAAGGCGCCCAGCGGGAGCGTGACGATGGCCGGGTGGGGGCTGTGGCCCATCCAATCCTCCAGGGCGTCGATCGATTCGGTGACCAGGCTCATCGCGGAGACTCCGAGGGGTTAGGCTGGCTCGCGGCCGTCGCGAGCGACAGCGGGTGCCGACCCAGCGGTTCATCTCGCGTGCCAGACGCCCCCGCGCCCGGCCGGATGGCACGCCAGGTGCCGCTTGGGGCGCCGTCCGTTGCCCGTCCTGGAGGAGCCCGGTCGATGAATGAGAAGCATCCGTCGCGATTGAAGGCGGCCCTGACCCTGACGGGGCTGCCGCCCCGCCGGGTCGCGGAACGTGCCTGGGCGCAGCTCAACACCAACGAGATCTTCACCCGCGCGGCGGCGATCGCCTACTACGCCATGCTCGCCACGGTGCCGTTCCTGGCGCTGCTGATCACGATGGCCGTGCGGCTGCTGCCGCCCGAGCCGCTGGTGGGCACCGACGTCTCGGGCCGGGCCGTGGGCCAGTTCCAGGCCACGCTGTCGCAGGCGCTGCCGGCCGAGGCGGCCGAGCTGCTATCGCAGCAGATCAAGCGGATGCGCGAGCAGCCGCCGGTGGGGCTGCTGTCGGTGGGTCTGCTGGTGACGCTCTGGACGGCGTCGAGCCTGTTCCTGGCAATCATCGACGCCATGAACCGGATGTACGGGGTGAAGGAGACGCGGTCGTTCGTGCGGCTGCGGCTCACGGCGATCGTCATGACCGTGCTCCAGGCGGTGATCCTGGTCGCCGCCGTGGTCGCCCTGGTCGCCGGCCCCGAGCTGCTGACCTGGATCGGCCTGCGCGGGCCCGCCCAGTTCGGCCTGGCGCTGGCGGCCCAGTACGCGGCCGTGGCGCTGGTCATCCTGCTGAGCTTCGCGCTGACCTACTACGTGGCGCCCGACGTGAAGCAGCACTGGGAGTGGATCACGCCGGGCAGCCTGTACGGCACGCTGACGCTCATCGGCGTGACCCTGCTGTTCCGGGTCTACGTGCAGACCTTCGGCAACTACGAGGCGACCTACGGCTCGCTGGCCGGCGCGATGGTCCTGCTGCTGTGGCTCTGGGTGGCGGCGATCGTGCTCCTGGCCGGGGCGCAGCTCAACCAGGTCATCGAGGAGGCGTCGCCCCTGGGCAAGTCCAAGGGCGAGCGCCTCGACGCCGTGGAGGCCGCCGAGGAGGCCGCGCCGGCGGCCCGACCCGATCGGGTCACTTGATGCGCAGCAGGTGGGCGAAGCTGGTGGCATTCGGCTGCGCGGCGCTGCCGCGATCGAGCCGCCACTCGCGGAGGGGCTCGACGGTGTAGAACAGCCGCTCATCGATGGCGCGGGCGGCCTCGAGCACGCCGCGGAGCTTGCGGCGGGGGCAGGTGGTGTAGATCATCGTCACCGGCCCGTCGCGGCCCTCGCCGGCGAAGGTCGTGAGCCGCTGGCCGCGGGCCCGCAGCTCGCTGGCGATCGCCGAGCCGGCATGCGGCGAGATCAGCGTCAGTGACACCGCCCCCAGGGCGATCACCCGTTCGAGCAGGATGCCCACCCCGTTGCCGGTGGCGAACCCGGCGGCGAAGGCCAGCGCCAGGTGCGGATGCTCGCGGATGCCGGCCATCACCGACGAGACGCCGCAGATCCAGATCAGGACCTCGAAGAACCCCAGCGCCACGGCCAGGGCCAGCTTCCCCTGCACGACCGAGATCGTGCGCAGGGTGCCCAGCGACACGTCGCAGACCCGCAGGCCGAAGACCGCCAGGGTCATCGCCCAGACCGGCAATTGATCGAGCATGCCCACGCCTGCGGCCTCCCTGCCAGCTCGTCCCACCGGGCCCGAACCCACGCCCGATCCCGCTGCCTGCCCGCCGTGGAGATCCGTCCCCGGGCGAGGGCGGCCACCTGACCATGCGGTGCGAGGCCGGTCAACCCGAACCGCCGGGCCCGGCGGTCGGCCCGGTCCCCCGCGCTTGCCAGGTCCCGCGGGCACTCGCTAGGCTGACATCGGAGCAATCGAGATCGCGGCGCTGGAATCCGGGGGGCGGACGATGTCGGACGACGGAGCGGGGCCTGACGACGACCTCCGCCCGTTCCTGGCCCGGATCGAGGCGGGCGACGAATCGGCGGCGCGGGAGCTGCTCCAGCGCTACGAGGCCGAGGTGCGCCTGGTCGTGCGGCGGCAGTTGCCCCGGCTGCTGCGGTCGCGGTTCGATTCGCTGGACTTCCTCCAGAGCGTCTGGGGGAGCTTCTTCCGCCGGATCAAGCAGGGCGGGACCGATTTCGAGGATTCGCGGCACCTTGTCGCCTTCCTGGCCCGGGCTGCGAAGAACAAGGTGATCGACGAGTACCGGCGCGCGGCCAGCCAGAAGCAGGACATGCACCGCGAGGAGCCGATCTGGGCCGACGGCGACCGTCCCCGTGAACTCGCGGGCGCCGACGAGACCCCCAGCCAGGTGGCCGAGGCCCGCGAGGTCTTCGGCCGGCTGAGCGCCATGCTGCCCGAGGACCGCCGCACCGTGCTCGAGCTCAAGGCCCAGGGGCTCTCCAGCCGCGAGATCGGCGAGCAGCTCGGGGTCAGCGAGCGGACGATCCAGCGGATCATCGAGGACCTCAGGCGCCGGGCCGAGGCCGAGCTGGACCCGCGCTCCGACGGATGAGCCGCGCCGACGAGCCCGAGCCGCCCCGCGAGGAACCGCCGCCGATGGGCACCGCCGACGGACGCGAGACCCGGCCCCGCCCGCCCGACGGACCGGGCCCCGAGGCCGCCCCCGGCCTCCGGCTGCCCGAGGACGCCGCTGCCACCGCCGTGCTAGGTACCGGGTCCAGCGGCGCCGGAGCGAACACCTGGGATGAGGCCTCCGGCCCGGACGCCGAGCGGCTGGCCGGGCTTTACGAGCAGCAGTTCGAGGCCAGCGGCCCCGGCTCGCGTCCCGACCCGGCGACCTTCCTGAAGCACTCGGGTGCCACCGGCGAGGGCGCGGTCCTGGCGGTGCTGCGCGCCGACCTGTCGCTCCGCTGGCAGGCCGGCGACCGCGTTCGGGTCGAGTGGTACCGCGACCGGTTCGCCCCCTTGCCGGCCGAGACCCTGGTGGCCCTGGCCTACGAGGAGTTCTGCCTCCGCGAGGACGAGCAGGGGCGTCCCGAGCCGGCCGAGTATTACCGGCGGTTCCCGGCGCTGGTGGGTCGGCTCCGGCGCGTGCTCGACATCCACGGCCTGGTCGGCCACGGCTCGACCACCGCGCTGCAGCAGCCCGACCCGGCCACCGCGGCGCTGCCCGAGGCCGGCCAGACGATCGCCGGGTTCCGGCTGGTCGAGGAGCTGGGCCGCGGCTCGTTTGCCAGGGTCTTCCGCGCCGAGGAGCGGCAGCTTGCCGACCGGCCGGTGGCGCTGAAGGTCGCGCGCACCGGCTCGCGCGAGCCCCAGACGCTGGCCCGGCTCCAGCACACGAACATCGTGCCGGTGCACTCCTTCCGCACCGACCCGGCCACGGGGCTGCACCTGCTCTGCATGCCGTACTTCGGCCGCGTGACGCTCGCCAGGCTGCTGGAGGAGCCGCAGGTTCAAGCCGCCCGGCAGGGGGCCGAGCTACTGATGGCGCTGGACCGGCTCGACCCCGACGCGCCGACCGGCCACGGCAGCACCGCCGATCGCCGCGCCGTGGCCGGGCTGCCCTATGCGCGGGCGATCGCCTGGTGGGGCGCCCGGCTGGCCGAGGCCTTGCAGCACGCCCACGACCGCGGGGTGCTGCACCGCGACATCAAGCCCTCGAACGTGCTGCTGACGGCCGACGGCCAGCCGATGCTGCTGGACTTCAACCTGGCCCAGACGACCGCGCTCGAGGCCGACGCCCAGGCCCCGGCGCTGGGCGGCACCCTGGCGTACATGGCGCCCGAGCACCTGGAGGCCCTGGCCGGCGGCGACCCGGACCTGGTCGACGGCCGCAGCGATGTCTACGCCCTGGGCGTGGTCCTGTTCGAGACGATGGGCAGCCGTCCGTTCCCCGCGCCGCTGCCGACCTCGGGCACCTCGCTGACCGAGTGCCTGCGGCGGGCCGCCGCCGAGCGTCGGCAGCCGCCAAGGCTGCGGGTGCGCCACCCGGAGACCCCGCCGGCCTTCGAGGCCGTGGTGCGGCGCTGCCTGGCCCCCGACCCGGCCGACCGCTACCCGAGTGCCGCCGCGCTGGCCGCCGACCTCAAGGCGGTGGCCGACGATGCCCCGCTGCGCTGGGGCCGTGAGCCGCTGCTCAGTCGGGTCGTACGGGGCGTGCGCCGCAACCGCCGCAAGATCGCCCTGGCCGTTCCGGTGGTGCTCGGCCTGGCAGCGGCGGTGGCGCTGTACCGGCAATCGCAGGTGGCCGATGCCAACGTCCGCGCCCAGGTCGACCGGCTCCTGGCCGACGGCGTCGAGGCCGCCGCGACCGGGCGCTACGACGTGGCGTCCAGCCAGTACCAGGCCGCCTCCGAGCTGGCCGCCAGCGTGCCGGCCTTGCGGGACCTGGCCCAGTCGGCGCACGAGCGACACCTGAACGCCGAGGAGGCCCGCAAGGTTCGCTCCGACGCCGACAACCTGCTCCGCGCCGCCGAGCGGCTCCGCTTTGGCCTGCTGGGCTTCGACACCGCCGGCCTGCCCGCCGATGCCCAGATCGAGGCGGTGCTGGCGCCGCTCTACGTCCTGGAGCACCCGAACTGGACCGAGCGGCCCGAGCTGACGATGCTCGAGGACGGCCAGCGCACGCTCCTGGTGCGCGAGGTCGAGGAGTTGCTGTTCCTGTGGTCGGTCTCGAAGGGCGCCGGCCAGGCTGACCCCGAGGCCCTGCGGCTCGGGCTGCGGCTCTGCGACCGGGCGCTGGTCTTCACCCAGTCGCCAGGGCCCTGGCAGTCGCTCCGCGAGCGGTTCCGCGCCTGGCTCGACGGCCGGCCGCCCCGGATCGCGCCCGAGCCCAGCCCGGAGGCCGAGACCTCGGCCTGGGCGTGCTTCCAGCGGGCCCTGATCCACAGCATTGTCGAGCACGAGACGATCGGCCCGCCGCTGGCCTGGCTCGATCGCTCGGTGCGGCTCGACCCCTCGCGGTACTGGTCGCAGTACTACCTGGCCCACTTCTTCGACCGCGCCGGCCAGGAGGACCTGGCCCTGGCGCACTACAGCGCCGCCATCGCGCTGCGCAACGACTCGCCGTTCGCCCTGTTCGCCAGGGCCGTCGTGTACTGGCGGCGGGGGGCCTGGGAGCGGGCGCTCGAGGACCTGGACCGGGCGCACGCCTGCGCGGCCGGGTCGGGGTTCGAGGACCCGGATCTGGAGCGCGGGCTGATCCGGTTCCGGCTCGGCTACCTGGCCGGGGCCCGCGCCGACTTCGAGACCCTGATCCAGATCGCCGGCCCCCAGAGCCCGCTCGGACGCTCGGCCCGGCTGAACTGGGCGACCCTGGCCGTCGAGGCCGGCCGGATCGATCAGGCGCGGGCCGAGTACGCCGCGCTGCTGAACGACGTGCCCTCCGACGCCGACCCGTCGCCGATCCTCCAGGGCCGAATCGAGCTGGCGCTGCGAACCGGCCGACCGGCCGACGCGGTGGCCGACGTGGCGCAGCTCGTGGCCCTGAACCCGCGCTCTCCCGACTGGCAGGCGCTGCGGGCCCGGGTGGCGCTGGACCTCGGCCGCCCCGAGGAGGCCGAGCAGGCGGCCCGCCAGGCGCTCGAGCTCGACCCCGGGGCGCTGGCCCGCGAGCGGCTGCACCTGCGCACCCTGCTGGCGCTGGGCCACGATGCCGAGCTGACGATCGACGACCCGGCCGTGCTCGACGAGCTGCCGGGCGACCGATCCCGGCTCCGGTCGGAGCTCCGCGCCGCCGCCGCGCGGCTGGCCGGCAACGAGGACCCCCACGCGCTGCGGCAGCGGGCCGTGCTGCTGGCCGCCCTGCGCGACCCGGAGGCCCGTGACGTCGTCGACCATGCGGTTGCCGTGGAGCCGCGCTCCGAGCGGGTCCGGCTCGTCCGCGGCCGGGTGCTCCGCCACCTCGGCGACCACCGGGGAGCCGTCGCCGATGCCGAGGCGGGGCTGGCGTTCGAGCCGGCCGAGCCCACGCTCCTGGAGCTGCGCGGCCGGCTGGCGCTCGACGCCAACCAGCCCCGCGCCGCCCTGGCCGACTTCGACCGGGCCGCCCACCATGGCGGCACGCCAACCCTGTCCCGCAACCGGGCCGAGGCGCTGGACCGGCTCGGCTATCCCGAGGCGGCCGTCGAGGCCTGGACCCGCCAGCTCCAGGTCGACTCGCAGGACCTCGAGGCGTTCCTGGGCCGGGCTCGCGCCTACGGCCGCCTGGGCGCCTGGGACCGCGCCCTGGCCGACCTCGAATCGGCGGCCGGCTCGGCGCACGACCGGCCCGCGGCCATGCTCCGCGTCGTCGCCGAGTACACCCGCTGCCTCTACCGCCGCCCCGACCACGCCGGCCGTGTGGCCATGCTCGGCGCCCGCGCCCTCGCCGATCTGATCGCCCAGACGTGGTGGAACCCGGTCCCCGCCCGCCGGGCGGCTGACTGAGCCTGGCCTCAGCTCCGGGCGGCGAGCTTCAGGCTCAGCGGCAGCTCCAGGCCGTGCGCCTCGACCAGCGCGGCGTCGCCCAGGACGGTCGCGGTCGGGCCGTCGGCGACGATCCGGCCGCCGTCGAGCAGCAGGGCGCGGCTGCACAGCTCCAGAGCCATCTCCAGGTCATGGGTGGCGATCAGCTTGGTGGCCGGCAGCGAGCGGATCAGGTTCATGAACCGGCGCCGGCCGCGCGGGTCGAGGTTGGCGCTCGGCTCGTCGAGCACCAGCACCGACGGGTCGCACGCCAGCACGCCCGCCAGGCAGACCCGCTTGCGCTCGCCGAAGCTCAGGTGGTGCGGCAGCCGGCCGGCGGCGTCGGCCAGGTCCACCCGCGCCAGGCACTCGCGGGCGATCCGGGCGGCCTCGGCCTTCGAGCGGCCCAGGTTCAGCGGGCCGAAGGCCACGTCGTCGAGCACCGACGACGCGAAGAGCTGGTCGTCCGGGTCCTGGAACAGCAGCCCCACCCGGCGGCGGACCTCTGGCCCGTGCCGCTCGCCCACTTCCAGGCCGTCGATCTCGACCCGCCCCCGGCGCGTGGCCGGGCCGGTCGGGTCGCCGTGCGAGTGGGTGGCGCGAGCTCGCGACGGGCCGGGCAGCAGGCCGTTGAGGTGCAGCAGGAGCGTGCTCTTGCCGGCGCCGTTGGGGCCGACCAGGGCGACCGACTCGCCGGGGGCGATCACGAACTCGACGCCTCGCAGCGCCTGGCGGCCGTCGGGATAGGCGTAGGCCAGGTCGTGCACCCGCACGGCGGGCGGGGTCGGGGCAGGGGGCTCGGCCGTCGGGCTCATCGGGCTCGGGTCACCAGCGGGGTCCAGGGGCGGGACGGGATCGCGCGGGCCGGTCGTCGTCGTCGAGGCTCCGCAGGGTGCCGTCCCAGCCGCGGGCCAGCATCGCCGCGTGCACCCGCTCGCCGCGCTCCAGGGACCGCAGGAACAGCGTCCCGAGCAGGCTGCCCAGGCGGGTCCAGTCGTGCCAGCCCCGGCGATCGAACGTCCGCGCCCGGCGGGCCAGCAGCATGCGGTCCCGCTCGGCGACCAGGACGTGCAGGTAACGATACATGAAGTGCAGGGTCGCCACCAGCACGGCCGGCACGCCCAGGCCCGCCAGGGCGTTCAGGAGCCTCGGGAACGCCACCCGCTCGGCGAGCGTGACCAGCGCGGCGATCGCCATGGCGTTCTTGGCCACGATCACCGCCGCCACCCCCAGCGGCCCCAGGGTCGCCCGCGCGGGGTGCGTCTGGCCGACCATCACGCCCAGGAACACGACCAGGGGCAGGAAGGCCAGCACCCGTCGGGCGATCAACCCCGGCGCCACCCCCGCCAGCCCGACCGCGAAGGCGAGCACCAGGCCCTCCACGGCCAGCACGCGCCCCGCCTCGGGCGGGGTGGCCACCACGGCGACGACGAAGGCGAGGGTCGCCAGCAGCAACCCGCGCGGGCGGGTCGCGAACTCCAGCCGTCCGGGCGCCGCGATCGGGACCGCGTCAGACGGCATCGGGGCGCACTCCGTCGGCCGTCGCGACCGGCTCGGGGCGGCCCCGGGCGATCCCGCGCGCCAGCAGCAGCGCGACCCCGAAGACGATCAGCGTCCCCACGGCCCCGGCGGCCGCCGTGGCGACCTTCAGCGAGGGCAGGCCGGGGATCGGAAGCTGGTAATCCGGCATCGGCGCCGGCAGGCCCGCGGGGGCCTCGGCCGCCGCCTCCGGGGCGGCCTCGGGCTCGGGCAGGAAGCCGAGCAATTCGCCGACGTATTCGAGGCCGTCGGGGCTCTCCGAGGCGATCGGACCCAGGAACACGGCCACGGCCAGCGACACGGCCAGCCCGGCCACCACGACCTGTCCCCAGCGCACGGGGGCGGTGGGCGGCACCGCGTCGGGGTCGTGGATCAGGTCGGGCCGGGCCAGGAGCACGGACTGGAGCACGACGCCGGTGATGATCGCCTCGCCGAGCCCGATGGCCGCGTGCACCAGGGCCATCCAGCCGAGCACCCGGACGAAGTCGGCCGCGCGGCCCGAGGCGGCCAGCTCGACGGCGAACGCGCCCGAGGCGAGGATCACGCTGAACCAGGCGGCGGCCATCGCGGCGATCAGCGTGCCCCGCGCCCCGCCGATCGCCCGCCGCAGCGGGGCGAAGATGGCGTAGCCGAGCACGCTGCCGATCAGGCCCAGGTTCACGAAGTTCGCCCCGAGCGCCGTCAGGCCGCCGTCGGCGAACAGCAGGCACTGCACGATCAGCACGGCGGCGATGACCACCGCGCCCGCCCAGGGACCCAGCAGCACGGCCGCCAGCACGCCGCCGAGCAGGTGCCCCGAGGCGACCCCCGGCGGGATCGGGAAGTTGACCATCTGCGCCGCGAAGACGAAGGCGGCCATGATCCCCATCAGCACCGGCGTGCGATCCCGCAGCTCGCCCCGCAGCCGCGACAGCGCCAGGCCCAGGCCGCCGGCGGCCAGGACGCCGCAGGTCGAGGCCACGGCGGGGGAGAGCACGGCGTCGGGGATGTGCATGGGGGCCTCGCTGGGTTCCGCGGACCGGTCGCGGTGGGCGCCCCGCGTATGCGCCTTTTCTCCATAGGCGCATAACACGCGCCGGCCGTCAAGCCGCCGGACCGCGCCCTGGGACCGGCGCGCGCCGGGCGTTAGGCTGGGGCTGACCGTGACGCCGGGCCCGCCGGATGGGCCCGCGGCGGGGCGGTCGACCGGGTTGAGGAGCGTTGCCGTGCGCGTGCTGATGACCGGCGGGTATGGGTGCATCGGGTCGTGGATCGCCAGGCAGCTCGTCGAGGCCGGCCGCGAGGTCTGGATCTACGACCTCAGGGAGGACACGCACCGGCTCGACCTCCTGCTCGACCCCGCGGTGCGGGCCGAGGCCGTGCACTTCGAGGCCGGCGACGTGGCCGACGCCGCCGCCCTGCGGGCGACCGCCGAGCGCATCGGCGCCACCCACCTGCTGCACCTGGCCGGCCTCCAGGTGCCCACCTGCCGCGCCGACCCGCTGCTGGGCGCCCGGGTCAACGTGCTGGGGACGCTCGCCGTCTTCGAGGCCGCCCGCGTGCTGAAGGATCAGGTCCAGCGGGTCGTGTATGCGAGCTCGGCGGCCGTGCACGGCCCGCCGGCGGCGGATGCCACGGCGGCGATCGCCGACGAGGTCCGGCTGGCGCCGATGACGCACTACGGGGCCTTCAAGGTCTGCAACGAGCTGAACGCGCGGGTGTACTGGCTCGACAACGGCATCAGCAGCGTGGGGCTGCGGCCCTGGACCGTCTACGGCGTGGGCCGCGACTTCGGCGTGACCAGCGAGCCGACCAAGGCGATCAAGGCGCTGGCCGCCGGCCGGTCGTACCACATCAGCTACGGCGGGCTCCAGGACTTCCAGTACGCCCCGGACGTCGCCGCCACGTTCCTGCACGCCCTGGAGCGGCCCTTCGAGGGCGCCGAGGCGTTCAACGTGCGCGGGGCCGTCGAGCCGATCGAGGCGTTCGTCGCCGCCCTCCAGGCCGCCGCGCCCGAGGCCGCCGGCCGGGTCACGCACGGCGACCGCCAGCTCCCGATCTCGCCGACGCTCGACGCCAGCCGGCTCGACGCCCAGCTCGGCCCGATGCCGCAGACGCCGCTGGCCGAGGGCGTCGCCGACACCTACCGCCGCTTCGTCGCCCTCCGCGAGCAGGGTCGCCTCGACCTCTCCGACCTGGCCTGAGGCCGGCGGCTCTCAACGGGAACCGCCTTCATGCGGAACGCCCGGCGACGGTCCCGAGCAAGGAGACCGTCGCCGGGCGCTGGCGATTCGGGGATCGAGCGGACCGGCCCGCCTCAGCGCGGGGTGGGGGTCCCGGCGGCAGGGGCGCCGCCGGCGGGGGTGCCGCCGGTTGGGCTCGACGAGGGGGAGGGGACGTTGCCGGCGGCCGGGGCGGCGGCGGGGGCCTGCGCCGGGGGCGGCGGGGGCATGAGCGCGAACAGATCGGCCGGCAGCGGCAGCAGCTCGACCTTGGCCTGGGCCCGCTCGGCCTCGATGACCTTGGTCTGGAGGTCGGCCGCGTACTGGTACAGCAGGTCATCCTTCGCCTGCGAGAGCACGGTCTCGGCCTCGAGGGCCTGGCCGGGCTTCACGTCGGTGACGGTGATCAGGTGCAGGCCGTACTCGGTCTCGACCGGGTCGCTGACCTTGCCCTTCTGGTCCTTCAGGGCGAAGGCGGCGGCGGCGAAGGCGTCGATGAACTGGCCCCGGCGCGGGAAGTAGTTCAGGTCGCCGCCGTTCTTGTTGGCGACGTTGGCGTCGTCCTCGGAGAACTGGTTGGCGGCGTCGGCGAAGGTGAGCTTGCCGGCGTCGATCTGCTGCTTGATGCCGGCGAGCTTCTCGCGGGCCTTCTGCTTGTCGGCCGGGGTGGTCTTGGCGTCGACCTTCAGGAGGATGTGGCTGGCGCGGATCTGGGTGCCGTTGAAGACGTCCTTGTTGGCGTTGAAGTACGTCTTGAGCTCCCCCTCGGTGGCGCGGCGGAGGACGAAGGCCTTCCACTGGAGCGAGCGGGCGATGCGGCCCTTGAAGTCGTCGAAGGTGGTGCCGGTGTCGGCGAGCACCTTCTCGAGGCTCGAGCCCTGGTCCTGGAGGCTCTTGCGGTTCAGGGCGATGACGTCGTCGATCTCCTTGGGCGGCACGGCGAGGTTCGCCTTGCGGAGGAACTGCTCCAGGACCTTGTCGTTGACGACCAGGTCGAGGGCGGCCTCGTAGGCGCGCTGCTCGCTGCCGGGGGGGATCTGGAACTGCCCGAGCAGGTTCACCAGCTCGCGCTTGGTGATCTTCTCGCCGTTGACGGTGCCGACCGACTCGTCGAGCTTCGGGTTGTTCGCCTGTGCCGGGCGCGGGGCGGCGGCGGCGGCCGGCGCGGCCTGTCCGGGCTTCGCGGCCGGGG
>CAZUZD010000137.1:13785-15019 GCA_964624465.1 uncultured Isosphaeraceae bacterium | reverse complement strand
CGGTGAGGGTCCCGCCGTGCGCCTGCGCCAGGCTCTGGCTGATGGCCAGGCCCAGGCCCAGGCCGCCGAACTGCCGGGTGACGCTGGCGTCGCCCTGCTCCATCGGCACGAAGATCCGCCCCAGCAGCGCCGGGTCGATGCCGATGCCTGTGTCGCACACCCGCAGCTCCCAGCACGGCCGGCCGTCGGCCGCCGCGGCCGTCGGGCACTCGACGCCCACGGGCCGGGCGCCCCGGCTGCGGATCGTGATCCGGCCGCCGGGCGGGGTGAACTTCACGGCGTTCTTGATCAGGTTCCAGACGATCTGCTGGAGCCGCGCCGGGTCGGCGTCGAGGTGGTGCTCGGGCGCGGCCAGGTCCAGCTCCAGGGCCAGGCCGCGGTCGCGCATCTCCGCCTGGCAGATCTCCAGCGCCTGGCCGACGACGGCGTGCGCGTCGACGGCCTCGCGGTCGAGCATCAGCTTGCCGTGGCTGATCCGGGTCAGGTCCAGCAGGTCGTCGATGAGCCGGGCCTCGAGCGCCACGTTGCGGTGGGTCAGCTCCAGCAGGGGCCGGATCGGCGCCGGGGTCTCGGGCCAGTCGAGCGCCTCGCTGACGGCGGCGAGGATGGGCATCAGGGGGGTGCGCAGCTCGTGGCTGAGCACGGCCAGGAACTCGTCCTTGGCGCGGTTGGCCGCCTCGGCGGCGTCGCGGGCCCGCCGCAACTCGGCCTCGAACCGCTTGGCCTCGGTGACGTCGACGACCACCGAGCCGACCCCGAGCACCGGCCCGCCGGCGGTCCGCACCGGGTACAGGTCGATCCGCCAGTGCCGCGCGCCGTCGGGCTCGGCCGCCGTGGCGCCGCTGAGCTCCTGGCCCACCAGCGGCGCGCCGCCCGAGATCACCCGGCGGTACAGCGGCTCGATCGTGTCGGCCAGCTCCGGCAGCACCTCGCGGAGCGTGCGGCCCAGGGTCGCCTCGGCGGGCCGGCCGTTGGTCCGGGCCAGCGCCTCGTTGATCCGCACGTACCGCAGGTCGCGGTCGACGAACGACATGCCGATCGGGGCGCTGGCCATCAGGGTTTCCAGCAGCGCCAGCGACTCCTCCGAGCGGCGGCGGGCGCGCTCGGCGTCGCGGTACAGCCGCGCGTTGTCGACGGCCAGCGCCGCGCGGGCGGCCAGCTCGCGGGCCAGTGCCAGGTCGGCGTTGCCGTAGGTCCGGCCGCCCGAGGGGGTTACCGCTTCCCACTTATTGCC
>CAZUZD010000137.1:11634-13775 GCA_964624465.1 uncultured Isosphaeraceae bacterium | reverse complement strand
CCGCAGCGCCAGGCGCTGCAGGCCGGCCAGGTGCTCGGGGTCGCGGGCCGCCTGGGCGAGCATGGCGGCCTCGACCACCGGCACCAGCAGCGGCTCGCCGGTGCGGAGCACCAGCGCCACCCCGCTGGCCGGGTCGGCGGCCGTGGGATACCGGCGCTCGAAGGCCAGGCCCCAGGCCAGCCGCTCGGGGTCGTCGTGCACCGTGGCCACCCGCCGGCACGGGCCGTCGGGCTCGACCAGGTCGAGCGTGCGCCAGTCGGCGATCTGCGGCACCGCCAGCCGCGCCACGGCCTGCAAGGTCGCCTCGTAGTCCAGTGACGACCCCAGCGCCGCCGAGGCGCCGGCCAGCAGCTCCGAGCGCCGGCGGGCCTGCGACGCCTCCGCCTCGACCCGGGCGCGGGCCACCGCCAGCGCGACCCGACGGCCCAGCTCGTCGGCCAGCGTCAGGTCCCGGGCCCCGTACCGCCGCCCCGAGCCGTCGAGCCCCAGCGTCAGCAGCCCGAGCCGGCGGCCCTGGCTGGCCAGCGGCACCCGCAGCAGCGAGCGGGTGCCCAGCTCGTGCAGCCGTGCCCGGTGCGCGGCCACCGGCCCGGTCGCGCCGGGCTCGTTCCGCACGTCGACCACCTCGGTCGTCCCGCACGGCCCGGCGTCCGCCCCGGCCTCGGCCTCGACGGCCGCCAGCGCCGGCTGCCGCGCCGGGTCGGTGTGCACGACGGCCACCGTCGCCCCGCCGTCGTCGGGGCCGTCGTCGCCGCCGGGGTCGCCGACCCGGATCACGCACCAGTCGGCCAGGTCGGGCACGATCCGGGCGGCGGCCAGCCGGAGCGCCTCGGGCAGGGGGGCGTCGGCGGCCAGGGCGGCGCTCACATCGGCCAGCACCCGGTACCGTCGCTCGCCGGCCTCGGCCTGGTGCCGCGCCCGCCGCGACGCCTCGCTCAGCAGCAGGGCCAGCAGCGCCACGCACACGAAGACGAACAGGCTGACCTGCTGCTCGGCCCCCGCCAGGCTCAGCTGCCCCTCCGGCGGCAAGAACAGCGCCGTGGCCAGCAGGCCGCCGACGCCGGTGGCCAGGATCGCCGGGCCCAGGCCGCCGAACCACGCGGCCAGCAGCACGGCCACGTAGAACGTGGTGTACGGCAGGTGCCCGCCCAGCAGGGGGGCCAGCGCCGCCCGCACCGCCGTCGCCCCCGCCACGGCGGCCATCGCCCCGCCGTAGCGCGACCCGGTCTGACCCCAGGTTCTCAGTGGCATGCGCGGCCGTCCCTCTTCGCGCCAGTGGCCGGTCCCTTCCGATCCGGCTGGCGCCATCATACAAGCGTTTGCCAGGGAATGCTCCCCCGCACGTCCCCCCGGATCGCCAAAGCCGGCCGGTTCGCGACCCCCGTCGGCGCGTTGGGACGGTCCTCGGGGCCCAAATCGCATAGAATCGGGAGATCCGCGGCCCCTGGCACCCGCCCAGGGCCGACCCCGGCCCCCGCGCGCCCCGGCGTGCGCGGTTTACCGGGGGCGGCACTCGCCGCACGTTTCCCAGGTTTCCGCCCCGGAGGTATCGCCCGTGCTCGTCATCGGACAGGCCGCGCCCGACTTCACCCTCGCCGACCAGACCGGCGCGTTCGTGCCGCTCAAGAGCCTGAGGGGCAAGCCGGTCGTGCTCTATTTCTACCCCAAGGCCGACACCCCCGGCTGCACCAAGCAGGCCTGCGGCTTCCGCGACGCCCGCGCCGAGTACGAGAAGGCCGGCGCCGTCGTCCTGGGCATCAGCCCCGACGACCCCAAGGCCCTGGCCAAGTTCGCCGCCAAGTTCTCGCTGCCCTTCACCCTGCTGGCCGACCCCGAGCACGCCACCGCCGAGGCCTACGGCGTCTGGGTCGAGAAGAGCATGTACGGCAAGAAGTACATGGGCATCGAGCGCTCGACGTTCCTGATCGACGCCCAGGGCAAGATCGCCAGGGTCTTCCCCAAGGTCAAGGTCGACGGCCACGCCGACGAGGTCCTCACCGCCCTCCGCGCCCTCTGAGCCAAATTCCCCGCGTCGCAGGCCCGCCCGCCCCCCCGGCGCGGCGCCCCCCCCCGGGCCCCGCCAGTTTAAGGGCAGCGAACCGGGGATGGGTGTGGTGTGATTGGGGCCAACCGGCTTTATA
>CAZUZD010000137.1:0-11624 GCA_964624465.1 uncultured Isosphaeraceae bacterium | reverse complement strand
ATTTGACCTGGATGCGAACGTGGGATGAGTGTCTTGGAATTCGGGCCAGCCGGATTTAGATTAAGACTGGATCGAAAGTTAAGTCGGAATCTGGGCGGTCTGTGTGCGAGGCTGTGATGTCGCGTCGGACCGGGATTCGTGTCGCGCTCGTCGGATTTCTGATCACACTGGCCCTGGTCGTCCTCGCTCGGCTTATTCTCAGCAGGTGGCTGAGTGTTGGCCAGATCCTGTTACTCCTCCCGATCACCTGGGTGATCGTCGGGGTCTTCACCTGGGCATTGACCCCGGAGCCTGACGAGCCGGAGGGCGAGGCTGAGGATCGAGATGAGGCGACCGCGTCCCAGGCTCAAGCTCTGGCTCCCGCCCGAACTGACTGGCAAGACGCGCCCAGGAAGCCGGATTCCGTCGAGCTAAACAAGCTCCGAGCCGTTCAGGGTCGAGCGGTCGAATCCACACCCACAGGATCGCCGAGACACGATTCGATCCGCATCGAATGGGGAATTGGTGCCCGATCGCTGGTGACGGACGGAGCTCGTTCGCAGCCACCGCCCCTTCCGACCCGTCCCCCGACGTCCTCGCGCCAGCCGTTGCCAACAGGCGGAACCAGTCGAACTGGCAGGCGCTGGTGCGGACGTGGCGAGTCGATCGAGGTCGCGGGGTTCCGACTCCGGGATCCGCTCGTCTACCTCAGCGATGGCAGTTCGGATCCCGAAGAGGCGTCTTGCATCAGCACCCGGCTGAAGGTGGGACGCCCTCGAGACGAGCCTCGAGGGCGTCTGGGGTATTACCCGACTTATGCCGGAATCGCCCCGCACCAGAGGGCCAACTACCTGACCTGGCTCGCGGGCCAGCGGAGCTCACCGCTCGACGATGTCGGCTACGCGTTCCTGTTCTTCTACGGTCTCGAGCGGCGAGTCCTCATCGAACAGCAGGACCTGAGTCCGGCCGTGAACGAAGTGGTGCGGCTGCTGAGGCTCTACACCCACTCCGGATCGTTTGATGGCTACCTCAGCCGGTTCCTGGCTTACTGCCTGGCCAGGGCGGGGATCGAGAACCTCAAGGAGAAGTGGTTCACGGCGGTCTTCGAAGACGCTCGCCTCAAGCGTGACGAGGATTTTCTGAGCGTCGCGCTGGCCTGGTTCCACAACCGGAAGGTCCCCTTGCCAGCCTCGTGGGCCATGCGACTTTGCCGTCAGGACCCACGCTGTGTTCGCAGCGTCGTACTCGAACGGATGGCGGAGCCGTTTGGAGCACTCTTCGAGCGGAAGTACCAGACGGCGTTCGCCGAAGGGCTGATCCTCAAGTCGGCCAAACGCCCCCGCCGCCTGGAATATCGAGCAGCCAGCCCGTCGCTGTTGAACGCCTGGTCTGGGTCGGGTGTACCGCCGCTCTCGATTCCCGATGTCCTCGGAATCCAGAGCCAGTTCACTCCGCTCGTGGGAATCTGGAACAGTTGCATTGAGGAACTGAAGCCGGCCAGCCGTGCCCTCGGGAAGGGTCTCTCGATCGGAACCCGCGAGGCCTACGAGGCACTGCCGCCAGAACTGCGGGCCGATTCCGACCACCCGGACCAGGAGCGCTGGGATGGGGTGGTGGCCGCGCACACTCGTGAAGACGGGTACGCTCTGATCCACGTATCGAAACTGGCCCCACTCCACGAATTGCCCAACCGGGCCAAGTTGACCATGAAGCAAAGCCAGGCACTCGCCGCGACCGCCGAGCAGGTGGGCCTGGTCATCGAGCCAGACGCCCGGCTTACCAGACGGCCCTACGGCTGGGATGACGTTGTTGCCCTGCTCCGGCCCGAGGAGGGAAGCTCCCTCCCAGCCGACTCCCGGTATGCCGCTGCTGCGCTGATGCTCGAACTCGGCGTGTACATCGCGGCCGCAGACGGCAGCATTGACGACGCCGAGGTCAGTCAGATCGCCCACTTCCTGGAGTCTCAATTCCTGCTCGAACCCGCGGACGCTAGGCGTCTGGAGGCTTTGAAGCGCGTACTTGAAGAGAGACCGCCCAGCATCATGGGCCTCGGCAAACGACTTCAGGAGACCCTCTCGGGCGCCGATCGCTCGGCTCTCGGTCGGTTCCTGACCGGAGTAGCCGCCGCCAACGGAATCATCGACCGGAAAGAAGTGACCGCGTTTCGCAGCGCCTACCGAGCGATGCAGATCCCTGTCGAGGAACTGGACAATCTACTCGACGAGTTCCGGCGCGCCTCACAGGAACCGGTGGAACTAGTCAAGGGCGGAAGCGCTGACGAAGGCGAGGCGATCCCGCCCCGTGGTGCCGTGGCCGATTCGGGTGGTATCGCCATTGATATCGGTAAGCTCGCGGCCATCATGGCCGAGACCCAGGCTGTCACTGCAATCCTCGTTCACGCTATGAACACCGAGGAGACTTCGGCACCAACGCCCGATCCTCCGAATCCACCTGCCACGGTACTGCCCGATCCTTCGGCTCAGGTGTATCAGCGATTCCAGGGGCTGAAGGATCACTATCACAGCCTGCTCGCTGAACTCTTAACTCGACCGAACTGGAACAGCGAAGAACTCAGGCAACTGATCGGCCGTCACCCGATCGCGCGCTTCGGCTATTTCGATGCGGTCAACGAATGGAGCATCGAGACTTGCGGTGAACCACTCCTTGAACAAGACGGTGAAATCCTCCTCGTCCAGGCGGAACTGATCCAAAACCCATGAGCCAGCCCATCAAGCCACGCGAGCGAGACGCGATCCTTCAGTCGATCCGTGCTGGGGTCGTGCCACGGGCTGGACTGCATCACCTGCAAGTCGGCCGGCGCGATGAAGTCCAAGCCGTGCTTGATGACCTCAAGCGGGTGGAGGAGGGCGGGGCCACCGTCCGGTTTGTGATCGGGCGTTACGGCTCAGGGAAGAGCTTTTTCCTCAATCTGATGCGGACGGTCGCCCTCGAACGGAAGTTCGTGGTGGCCCAAGCGGATGTGACCCTCGAACGGCGACTACACGGCTCCGGTGGGCAGGCACGGAACTTGTACGCGGAGTTGATGCAGAATGTCGCCATCCGGACCCGGCCTGACGGGGGCGCCCTTGCGAGCATCGTCGAGCGGTGGGCCTCGCAGCTCGATCATGAAGTACGCGAGGTCGGGGGGGCGGACTCCGATGTGACCCGAGCGGTTCACACTCGCCTGAAGGTGCTCCAGGATCTGGTCGGTGGGTTCGATTTTGCAACCGTCATCGCGAAGTACATCGAAGGTTTTCTTCGAGGTGACGAGGCGCTCACCACCGCTGCACTCCGCTGGCTTCGCGCCGACTATCGTGTCAAGACCGAGGCCAGGCAGGATCTGGGCGTTCGGTCGATCATCGATGACGGACAGTTTTATGACTTTCTGAAGCTGTTCGCCTGCTTCTGCCGGCTGGCAGGCTATGCGGGATTCCTCGTCAACATCGACGAGATGGGGGTCTTCTCGCACCGGCTCAACAGCTCCCAGGCGCGAAGTGCGAACTACGAGGTGATCCTCCGCATCGTCAATGACTGCCTTCAGGGGAACGTCTCCGGGCTCTCGATCCTCTTTGGCGGCACTGACAACTTCCTTGAGGATAAACGGCGGGGTCTTTACAGCTACGAAGCCCTGGCGACCCGCCTGGCGGCGAATAGTTTCGCAACTGATGGCCTGAAAGACCTTTCCGGTCCGGTGATCCGGCTCCGGAACCTCACTCTGGAAGAGCTCTTCGCACTACTTCAGAAGCTCCGTCACATTGCGGCGTCGGGTGATGTGGCGAAGTATGCGATCGAGGATGAGGGCTTGAAGTTGTTTCTCCAGCATTGCTCGACGAAGCTCGGTGCCAACTTCTTCCAGACGCCCCGTGAGGTCGTCAAGGAGTTCGCGGGCCTTCTCTCAGTCCTCGACCAGAATCCGAACGCGGATTGGAAGCAACTGCTGGGGAAAATCCAGTTCGAGAAGGCTCAGGACCCGGAGGCCGACCCCGCCGTGTCTGGCGAAGACGACAGCCCTCCCGCCACTGGCGATAGTCTGACTTCGTTCACCCTGTAGTTTTCGAGGGCCCACGCTATGTCTGGGGCGAGTGCCTTCGTTCGACTCGATCCAACAATCCAGGAGGCCCTCTACCGGCTGGAATGGAAAGACCTCCGCCCCATGCAGATGAAGGCGATTCATGCGGTTCTGGATTCCCCCCATGACATCATCCTGTCGGCGCGGACGGCATCGGGGAAAACCGAAGCAGCGTTTCTACCTGTCCTGTCACAACTGGTTGCGGACCCACAACCTGGCGTCGGGGCCGTCTATGTCGGTCCACTGAAGGCGCTGATCAACGACCAGTTTATGCGCCTGGAAGTACTGTGTCAGGCGGCAGAGATTCCGGTGCACAAGTGGCACGGCGATGTGTCAGCGGGCCCAAAGAAACGGCTATTGAATCAGCCGTCTGGCGTCTTACTCATCACGCCGGAGTCTATCGAGTCTCTGTTCGTGAACCACCCCCAGAAACTGGGAACGGTTTTCGGCAGGCTGCGCTTCGTCGTCATCGACGAACTCCACTCGTTCATCGGTACGGAACGGGGTGCCCATCTTCGTAGCCTTCTGACGAGGCTCTCCAGCAGGAGTGCCCATCCGGTGCGCTACCTGGGTCTTTCCGCCACTCTGGGAAGCGAGATTGGCCGGGCCTGCCAGTGGCTCCGACATTCAGCGCCCGAGAGTGTCATCGTCATTCACGGTGACGACAAAAAGTCGATCCAGGTCTCGCTTCAGGGCTACCTGGAAAAGCGGAATCCCTTGGTTCCGGTCAGGGAGGACGATGACAACCGGCCACTGGATCATGGTTCACTCGAAGGCGATCTGTTTGCGAAGTTTCATGGAAAGACCGCGCTGATCTTTGCCAACTCCAAGACGACGATCGAGCATCTGGCCGACCAGGTATCGCGCGAGGCTAAACGTTGTGGTTTGCCTGACAATTTCCGGGTGCACCATGGGTCCCTGTCGAAAGGGGAGCGAGAGGACACCGAGGCGGCCTTGAAGTCGAACGCACCAACGGCCACCTTCTGCTCGAGCACCCTGGAGATGGGAATCGATGTTGGCAACGTCGAGCAGGTTGGCCAGGTCGGCGCACCCTGGTCGGTCAGTTCCCTGGCCCAGCGCCTGGGCCGGAGCGGTCGGCGGGATGGGCAGGCCTCCGTGCTCCGGATGTTCGTGGTCGAGGACGAACCCGAGCAGGACACCCCATTAGAGGATCGGCTGTTCCCGGACCTGTTGCAGGCGGCCGCAACCGTGGAACTGCTCTGCGAGAAATGGTGCGAGCCGCCTGAATCCAACAAGTTGCACCTGTCGACCCTCGTGCAGCAGATCCTGAGCGTCATCACCGAGCGCGGTGGGGCTCGGGCTGATGAGCTCTACAAGACCCTGGTCGCGTCCGGAGCCTTCCCCGCAGTCAGCGAGCGCCAGTTCATCGCCACGCTCAGGAGTATGGGAGCTCACGACTTGGTCGAACAGACCCCGATCGGGCTCCTGATCACCGGTCTGAAAGGCGAGAAGATCGTCCGCTCCCATGATTTCTATGTCGTGTTCATCGTCACGGAGGAGTACCGGGTCAACCACGGTGGACACCACATTGGCAGCATTCCCATGGACGCGGGGATTCAGGAGAACGGGTATCTCATCCTGGCGGGCCGACGCTGGAAAGTGCTCGATATCGACACCGAGCGCAAGGTCATCAGTGTCCAGCCCTCATCAGGTGGTCGCCGCCCGGATTTCGTGGGCAAGCCTGGGGGCGAGATCCACCCAAGGATCCGCCAGCGGATGAGGGAACTTCTCGCTGGTGTCGAGGTCCCCTCCTACCTGGACCATCAGGCGAAGCTGATGCTGGTCCAGAGTCGGAAAACGGCGCAGGAGGCAGGCCTGCTCGAGAACCCCTTCGTGCAGGATGCCAAAGAGGTTCTCTGGTTCACCTGGACCGGCACCCGGATCCATAGAACGCTGGAGATCCTCGGCCGGCACTTCGGTGAGCTCGATGTTGAAGATCGAGGGATCCTGCTTGTCTTCAAGAAATCGACGATTGCGGAGATCCAAGCGGTGTATAGAACGTTCCTTGAAGTCTGCCCGACTGTAATGGAGCTCGCGCTTAAGTCGCCCAATCGCTTTGGTGAAAAATACGAGTCATTTCTCTCGGACGAGCAAACAGCCGAGGTTTTTTCTAGAGAATACCTCGATATAAATGGTGCTCTTAAGGTTATCCGAGCTTCCTGTCTGGCCTAGCCGGGCCTGTGATCACAAGCCAGCACCGGGCTGTGTGGAACTGAGCGGGACTGACCGCGACTGACCGCGACAGTCCCCGGGCTTTCGCTGGCGGGGATTTGTGGTGCTGCCTGGCGGAGGTGGGTTCTCGGGAGCGGGCGGGGGCGGGTAGGTTAGGGGGGTGAGGGCTGGGGCGGTGGGGATCGGGGGGCGGCACGCGAGGTGGCGGGGGCCACCGCGGTGGTCCCCGGGCCAGGCCCCGGTCGCGCCAGAGGGATGATCTCGATGTCCGACGGTGCCGAGAACCTGAAGGTCAGCCACCTGGGCGGCAGCGTCATCGCGGCGCCGGCGGGCGCCGAGGTCCAGACGCTCTACGCCAGCCCGCTGATCGCCGAGCTGGGTCGGGCGCTCTACGAGCTGGTGGCGCGGCATCCTGGGCAGCGGATCGTGCTGGACCTGACGGCGATCCACTACGCCTCCACCGAGTTCCTCGGCAAGCTGATCTCGCTGAACAGCCGGGTCCGCCAGGCCAAGGGCGGGCTCACGCTCTGCGGGCTCAGCCCCAGCCTGCGGGAGGCGCTCCAGATCCTCAAGGTGCTGCCGCTGTTCGACGTCTCCGAGAGCGTCGACGCGGCGCTGGGGCTCACCGGCTTCGACGCCACCCGCACCACCGCCGACTTCCCCGAGATGCCCTGACCGCCCCCCCGGCCCGGATCGGCGACCGCCGCGGGGCGATCCCGGGCGGCCGGCGCTGGACACGGCCGGCGCGCGCTGGCAGATTCGACGGCCTGGCGAGCCCCGAGACATCCGGGCTCGAAACACCGGTCCGCGCCCTGCCTGTTGAGAATTGCCATGAACCGAAGCATCGCTGTCGTCGCCCTGGCGCTGGCCGCGTCCGGGCTGGGCCTGGGCCCGATCGCCGAGGAGGAGCTGCGGCCGATCTTCGACGGCGCCACCCTGGAGGGCTGGAAGGCGCACGACCCGAGCTACTGGTCGGTGCGCGACGGGGCGCTCACCGGGCAGTCGACGCCCGAGCACCCGTGCACGGCGAACCAGTTCCTGGCCTGGCAGGGGGGCGACGTCGCCGACTTCGAGCTGGTGCTGAAGTTCCGGGTGCAGGGCAACGGCGGCAACTCGGGCGTGCAGTTCCGCAGCGTGCTGCGGCCCGACGGCCTGGCCGTGGGCTACCAGGCCGACATCTTCGGCAGCGGCCCGTACCTGGGCGGCGTCTGCGACGAGATCCACACCCGCAAGGGGCCCGAGCTGCTCTCGGCCAACGGCAAGAAGACCGTCATCGACGCCCAGGGGAAGCGCACGGCCACCGACCTGGGCCCGATGGCGACGATGCGCCCGGCCGGCGAGTGGAACGAGTACCGCATCGTCGCGAAGGGCCAGCAGATCCACCTGGAGATCAACGGGGTCCCGAGCACCGAGCTGATCGACCGGGAGGAGGGCCACTTCGACCTGTCCGGCTTCCTCGGTTTGCAGCTTCGCGCCGGCGAGCCGATGACGGTGCAGTTCAAGGACATCCGCTACCGCAAGCTCTGAGCCCCGGCGGCGCCGGGGTCGTCGAGCAGGTGGCGCACGATGCGGTCGGCGGCCTGGCCGTCGCCGAAGGGGGACGCCGACGGGCCCGGTCGGCGGGCGGCGGCGGGGCGGTCGAGCAGGGCGGTGGCGGCGGCGACGATCCGGTCGCGGTCGGTGCCCACGAGCCTCAGCAGGCCGGCCTCGACCCCTTCGGGCCGCTCGGTGGTGTCGCGGAGCACGAGCACGGGGACGCCCAGCGCGGGGGCCTCCTCCTGGAGCCCGCCGGAGTCGGTCAGCACCAGCTCGGAGCGCCCCAGCAGGTGGACCAGGGCCTGGTAGTCGAGCGGCTCGACCAGGCTCAGGTTCGGCAGGCCGGCGAGGGTGTCGAAGACCGGGCCGCGGACCTGCGGGTTCGGGTGCACGGGGAACACGACGTGGACGCCGCGGTCGACGAAGGCGGCGGCCAGGTCGCGGAGCGCCAGGGCGATCTGCCGCAAGGGGGCGCCGAAGCTCTCGCGGCGGTGGGCGGTCACCAGCACGATCCGGCGGTCGGTCGGCAGGCCGGCCAGCGGGCCGGCGCTCGGGTCGTAGGGCAGGGCGGCGACGGCGTGGAGCGCGTCGATGACGGTGTTGCCGGTGACGACGATGTCGCGGTCGGGCACGCCCTCGGCGCGCAGGGTCTGGCGGGCCCGCTCGGTGGGGGCGAAGTAGGCGTCGGCGACGAGGTCGGCGACGCGGCGGTTGATCTCCTCGGGGAACGGCCGGCGGCGGTCGCCGGTGCGGAGGCCGGCCTCGACGTGCCCGAACCGCACCCCCCGGTAGAACGCCACCAGCGCCGCGGCCAGCACGGTGGTCGTGTCCCCCTGCGCCAGGATCCAGTCGGGCCGGGCCTGGTCCACCACCCGGTCGAGCCCGCCGAGGAGGGCGGCGGTCAGGCCGGCCAGCCCCTGGTCGGGGCGCATCACGTCGAGGTCGAAGTCGGGCGCGATCCCGAACAGCGGCAGCACCTGATCGAGGAGCTGCCGGTGCTGCCCGGTGACGGCCACCAGCGACCGGACCCGGCCGGGCTCGTGGGCGAGCCGGCGGATCACGGGCGCCATCTTGATCGCCTCGGGGCGGGTGCCGATGACGTTCAGCACAACCAGCATCGGCAACACCACACGGTCCGGGGAGAGGGCAGCGGCCGGGCGGGTCGGCCCTGGCCCCGGGGCGGGTCGGTCGGTCCCGTAGGGTCCGCTGTGCGGACCAATCCGAAGATGGTCCGCACAGCGGACCCTACGAGAATTGTTCCGATCCGGAGCCGGTCCCGCACAGCGGCCTCGACGAGGCTCGTTCAGTCGCCGCCCTTGTCCTTGTCCTTGTCCTTGTCCTTCTCCTTGCTCTGGTCCTCGACGGCCGGTCCGGTGCCGTCGTCCTGGCGGTAGATCAGGACGCGGTCGTGGACGATGAGGACCAGGTCGGTGCGGCCGTCGCCGTCGACGTCGCCGAGGCCGAGGTCGCGGGGCTCGACCAGGCTGTCGCGGTCGCGGAACGACTTCTTCTCGAAGATCTTGAAGGCCAGGGCCCGGTCGAGCTCGGCCTTGCCGTCGAAGGCGACCAGCTCGACGATGTGCTCGCCGACGTCGGTCAGGACCAGGTCGGGCTTGCCGTCGCCGTTGAGGTCGCCGGCGATCAGGTCGCCCAGCAGGGCGTCCTTGCGGGTGGTCTCGTAGCTGGCCAGGGGGCGGAGCCGCTGGCCCTTGCGGCCGGTCAGGACGACGCCGAACTTGTCGGTGCCGGCCAGGATCAGGTCGTCGCGGCCGTCGGCGTCGAGGTCGGCGACCTGCAGGCCGGTGAAGTCGAACGGGCCGACCGAGAGCGTGCCGCCGGGCCGGTAGGCGCCGTCGCGCTCGTCGAGGAACAGCAGCGACTTGGTCGCCTTGTCGAGCAGCACGACCTCGGGCTTGCTGTCGCCGTCGGTGTCGAGGCTGGCGGCGCCGATGATCTGGGCGGTGCCGCGGCCGGCGTTGAACTGGTCCTTCACCTCCCACTGGCCGTCGGCGTTGAGCACGACCGAGCGGGCGAAGGTGTTCTGCGCCACGATCAGGGCGGCGGTGCCGGGGGCGTTCAGGCTGATGCCGGCCGGGGTGGCGCCGACCAGGGGGCCGAGGCTGCCGGCGGCCGGGGCGGGGGGCTCGCCGCCGGGGCGGCCCAGCAGGAGCAGGGGGGCGCCGATCGGCTTGAAGACGAGCACGTCGACCAGGCCGTCGCGGTTGACGTCGACGATCCGCATGGCCGGCGGGGTGCCGGTCAGGCCGGCCAGGGCGACGGTGTCGGACATGCCCCAGCGGAAGGGGACGAAGGAGCCGGAGGCCTCGCGCTTCAGGCCGCGGAGCCGGAACCCCTCCTTGCCCTCGCCGCGGGCGACGTAGAGGATCTCGGGCTTGCCGTCGCCGTCGAGGTCGGCGACATCCAGCGCCACCGGGTCGCCGGCGATCGGCAGCGGGGTCGGGAAGCTCAGGCGGCCGTCGGCGAGCTGGCTGCGGCCGATCTGCTTCTCGGTCTCCGAGAGCACGTACACCTCGGCCTTGCCGTCGCCGTCGAGGTCGGCCAGATCGACGGCGCGGCCGCCGGCGAGGCTCGGGAAGGTCTGGCCGCTGGCCAGGCCGCTGGGCCCCTGCAGGTAGACCAGGAACTGGGCGTTGCCGGGGTCGGTCACGACCACGTCGGGCTTCTTGTCGCCGTCGAGGTCGCCGACGGCCAGGGCGCGGCCGCGGGCCTCGCCGGCCGGCAGCGGGAAGAACATCAGGCGGCCGCGGCGGTTGTTCGCCTCGTCGTCGTCGGAGTCATCGAGGGTGAAGACCCGGGCGCGGCCCGACTGCTGCTCGACGGCGAGCACCTCGACGCCGGGCTGGCCGTCGAGGTCGGCGTACGCCACGGCGCGCGGGTTCTCCATGGCGAACCGCTGCTCGGGGCCGAGGCGGCCGCCGGGGATCGAGAACCGGACGCGGATCGGGTCGTCGCCGCCGCCGTCGAGCAGGCAGAGGTCGTCGCCGCCGTCGCCGTCGAGGTCGACGGCCTTGAGGATGCCCGGCTGCGCCGCGGTGTGCGGCAGCCGCTCGGGCTCGAGCAGCTTGCCGCCGGGCCCCTGCAGGACGGTGATCAGCTCCTTGGGGCCGAGCAGGACCAGGTCGTGCTTGCCGTCGCGGTTCAGGTCGCCGACGGCCAGCGCCGAGGTGCTCTCGACGGCCTCGCCCACCGGCAGGCGCCTGGGGGCCGCGAACTTGCCGCCGCCCTGGCCGGCCAGGACGATGAGCTCGGAGGGGGAGCTGCCGTAGTAGGCCAGGTCGCGGACGCCGTCGGCGTTGAAGTCGCCGGCGACGAGGCTCACGACGGCCTGGTTGACGGGCACGGTCTTGAGCCGCATGCGGCGGCTGCTGGGCACGGCGTTGGCCTCGGCCCGCAGGGGCGCGTCGTCCTCGCTGGTGCCGGGGCTGCTCAGGAGCAGGTCGAGCCGGGAGCGGGCGTTGTTGATCACGGCGACGTCGGCGACCTTGTCGCCGTCGAGGTCGTCGACGACCAGGCCGGTGATCCGGTTGTCGAGCTTGTAGATCTCGAGCGGCTTGAAGCCGTAGTAGTCGGCCAGGCGGGGCGGTCCGTCGGCGGCGGCCGGGGCGTCGTCGGCCGGCACCGGGCGGGTGGTGGCGACCAGGGCCAGGGCCAGGGCCCCGACGACGGCCACCGGGCGGGGCGCAGTGCGCATCGGTCTGTCCATCCTGTTGCTGGGCGGGACCCCGGGTCCGGTCCGGTCTCCGGGCGGATCGCGCGGGCGGATTGGCCGCGCGGGGCGGTCGGCGCCGTCCGCTGGCGGGCCGCCCTCCGGTCATCGATGGCCCCA
>CAZUZD010000136.1:0-15129 GCA_964624465.1 uncultured Isosphaeraceae bacterium | reverse complement strand
GCCGCCGCCGCGACGCGAGCCCGGGGCTCGCCGGTCGCCGCCGGCCGGCGCGGGGCCACGCCGTCGGCCAGGGCCTGAGCCTGCGAGAATCCGAGCCGGCGCCCGAGCCCCACCAGCGCGGCCAGCGCCACGACCACGATCGCTCCGGGCACGCTCATCGGGCCCCGGCCCCGGGGGCCGCGGGTGCGCCCGACACCGGTGGCATGCCGGGCGCGGCGTTCAACCAGTTCGGGTCGCGGCCGACCGACCCGGCCGGGATGCTCGCCCGCTCGATCCAGCCGGCGTAGCCGGTGTCGGACCCGGTGGTGACCATGATCATGGCGCCGCCGTCGACGGCCTTGTTGATCCGGAACCGGGTGCCGGGCTTCAGCTCGGTGACGTTCGGGTTCCCCTTGCGGGCCGCATCCCCCTCCCAGGCCGGCGTGCCGGCGCGGCGGTCGGCGATGGCCTGCTGGAACTCGGGCTCCATCCGGTACCAGAGGGCGCCGGGGCGATCGATCTCGTAGAGCGCGCCGGGCTCCAGCGGCACGCCGTCGGCCACGGCGCCGGAGACGGCGCGAGCCCCGGGCCCGCCGACGATGGTCGGCTCGTCGCCGCAGCCGGCCGCCACCAGGGCGAGCGTCAGGGTCAGGGCGGCCAGCGTCGGCCGGGCGCGGGCGGGTCGAGGGACAGGGCGAAGTTCGGGTGCCACGGCGATCGGGCTCCGTCGGGACGCGAAGGGGCCGCGCCTCAGGCGGCGCGGGCCTGGGCGAGGAACTGGCGGGTGACCTCGGCGTGCGGGGCCTCGAAGATCTGGGCCGGCGGCCCGGACTCGACCACCCGGCCGCCGCCGAAAACATGCACCCGGTGGGCCACCTGGCGGGCGAAGCCCATGGCGTGCGTGACCACGATCATCGTCTGGCCGTCGCGGGCCAGGTCGGTCATCACGGCGAGCACCTCGGCGGTCATCTTCGGGTCGAGGGCGCTGGTCGGCTCGTCGAACAGGATCGCCCGCGGCTCCATGGCCAGGGTGCGGGCGATGGCCACCCGCTGCTGCTGGCCGCCGGAGAGGTGTCGCGGGCGAGCGTCGAGCTTGTCCCCCAGGCCGACGCGGTCGAGCAAGACCCGGGCGCGGTCGATCGCCTCGTCGCGGCCCAGCTTCAGCACGCAGCGCGGCCCCTCGGTGACATTCTCCAGCACGCTCAGGTGCGGGAACAGGTGGAATTGCTGGAAGACCATGCCCAGCCGCAGCCGCACCTGGTGCAGCACGGCCTCGCGGCGCCGCTCGGGGGTGCGGGGGTCGAGGGTCAGGCCGTCGACGGTGACGGTGCCGTCGCCGAACCGCTCCAGGCCGTTGAGGCACCGCAGGAACGTGCTCTTGCCGCCGCCCGAGGGCCCGATGATCGCCGCCACCTCGCCGCGGGTCACGGCCAGGTCGATGCCGTCGAGCACCCGCAGCGTTCCATGGTTCTTGACCAGCCCGCGCACGTCGATCATCGCCAGGTCCGCGGCGGGGTCGGGCGCCAGGGTGGCGGCCGACGGGTCGGCCCAGGGCTCGGTCGTGCTCATGCGATCCCCCCACGGGGCTCCTCGGCCCCCAGCTTCGCCTCGACGACGCGGGACAGGTACGACAGCGGCAGGCCCATCGCCAGGTAGAGCGCGGCCGTGGCGACGGCGAACTCGACCACGCCGCCGGTGCTGTTGGCCAGGATCGCGTACCGCTTGGTCAGCTCGACGATCGAGATCACCGAGCAGACGGAGGTGTCCTTGAACAGCGCGATGAAGTCGTTGGTCACCGGCGGGATCACCAGCCGCACCGCCTGCGGCACCACCACCCGCCGCAGGGCCATCCGGCGGGTCATCCCCAGCGCCAGGGCGGCCTCCATCTGGCCGGCGGGGATCGCCTGGAGGCCGGCGCGGTAGATCTCCGACTCGTAGGCCGAGTAGTTCAGCGCCAGGCCGCCGATGGCCGCCACCAGCGCCGGCAGCTCCAGGCCGGCCGCCGGCAGCAGGAAGAACAGCACGAACAGCTGCAGCATCAAGGGCGTGCCGCGGATCACCTCGACGTAGACGGCCAGCAGCGGCCGCAAGAACCTCGGGCCGTAGAGCCGCCCGAGCGCGATGGCCAGGCCCAGGGCAATCGCCAGCGGCATGGCCGTCACGGCCAGGAACACGGTCATGGCGGCCGAGGCCAGCAGCGTCGGCCCGTAGCGGGTCAGCAGGCCCAGGCCGCGCAGGCTCTCCTGCCGGGCGGTCGTCTCGGGCGCCGCGGTGGGCGGGCCCAGGTCGGCCAGCTCGAGCTGGGCGTCGGTCCAGATGCCGTACTTCTCGTAGATCGCGCGGAGCTCGCCGGTGCGCACCACCCGGCCGATCTCGGCGTCGATGGCGTCGCGGAGCGCGGCGTCGCGGCGGCGGAAGTACATGACGTAGTAGCCGTGGCCCACCGGCCCGCCGGCGAACCGCAGCGCCTCGCGGTACTCGGCGGTGCGGCCGTAGAACCGCGCGGCCGGCAGGTCCTGCAACGTGGCGTCGGCCTGGCCGTTCTTGACCGCCATCAGGCAGTCGGTGGCGCCGTTGAAGTACTGGACGCTGATGGTCTGGCCGCCGTGCTCGCTGGCGTAGGTCTCGGCGGCCGAGCCGCCCAGCACCGCCACGGTCCAGTGGCCGCCGCCGGGCTTGGGCCGCTTCAGGTCGTCGAACGAGCCGATCGGGCTGCCGGGGCGGGCCAGGAGCTGGAGCTGGTAGACGTAGTACGGCCGGGTGGCGGCGTACTCGGCGAGGCGTGCGGGGGTCTGCTCGTAGCCGTTGACCACCGCGTCGACATGCCCGGCCGCCAGGGTCGGCAGCAGGGCGTCCCACTGCCCCTGGTACAGCACCGGCTCGGGCCCGAGGCCGCCGCAGAGCAGCCGCATCAGCTCGACCTCGAAGCCGATGACCCGCGACGGCCGGTCGGGATCGGGGTACGCGTACGGCCCGCCCCCCTCGGCGTCGCTGCCGTAGACCAGCCGGCCCGACTGCCGGATCCGCTCCAGGCCGGGCACGACATCGGCGCCGGCCGTCGAGATCAGACCGGCCGCCACGAGCAGCCCGAGTGCCAGGCCCACGCCCCGGCGCCCGCGCCCGGATCGGCCGCCCCGCGCGGGGTCGGGCTCGGGGTCCGGTTCCGGCACCCGGGCCGACGGCGAGGCGACGGGCGCGAGTGCCTCCATCAAGCGAGCTCCTTCCGATCCGCCGTGGCGGACCCGGGACCGTGGCAGCGGCCTGGCAGCCGCTGGCGGGAACGTGGGCCGGGCCCCACCGCGGGGACCCGGTCCGCTCCGAATAGATTAACGCAAGCCGACCCGCCGCCATATCCCGACCGGCGGGATCAGGCGCCCGGCCGGACCCGCAGCCCCAGGTCGTCGCAGGCCTCGGCCCGCCGCAGGGCGGCCAGGCGCTCGGCGCGGGTCGGGGTGCGGGGCGGTCCCTTCTCGGGATGACAGGTGCCGCAGCGCGGGACGCCGCAGTCCTGCGGGTGCAACTTGCGGTGGTGCTGACGAGCGTCGCGGCCGAGTCGCGCCGTCAGGGCGCGCCGGCGGGCCATCACCCGCGCGTCGGCGGGGCTGTGAAATCGCTGCAACGGTCCGGTTCCCCGGCAGGCCCCGCCCCGTGGTGGAGCGGGGCCATCGCCGGTTCAGCGTGCCGCGGCCAGGCTGCGGGCCGTGCGGGTTCATCGGTCAGACCCTCGGGGGGATCGAGGACGGAGCCGCGGGCGATTTTCAGCCGTTGGCGTCGTGGGGCCGCGAGCGGAGCCGGCGCACCCGGCGGACCCGGCGCCGGACGGCCAGGGGCACCCGGGCCGACCGCAGCCGGGTGAACCGGCCGACGACCAGCCGGTGCCCGCGCCAGTGGATGGTGCGGTTGACCAGGGCGTCGAACCAGATCGGCAGCAGGAACAGGTCCTTGATCGGGCTCCAGGCCAGGTCGCGGGGGCGGGGCCAGGTGCCGCGGAGCCAGCGGGTCTGCACCGCGTCGCGGGCGATCGCCAGGCTCCAGAGCACCGCCAGCCCGACCCAGGCCACCGCCGACTCGCCCGCCAGCGCCCAGAGCAGCCCCACGGCCCCCAGGTTCCCCAGCGGCTCGACCAGGAACGACGGCAGGGCCATCTGATACCGGATCTTGAGCCAGCGCGAGTGCCGGTTCAGGAACCAGGTGATGTCGCGCGACTCGTTGACGTTCTCGATGACGTGCGGGCTGAGGTGGATCCGGTAGCCGGCCTTGCGGATCTTGACCCCCATGGCCTGGTCCTCGGCCAGCAGGTTCCGCGTGGCCGCGAACCCGCCGATGGCCTCGAGCACCCGCACCGGCAGCAGCATCGACTTGCCGACGACGCAGGTGATCCGCAGCAGGCTGGCCAGCGCCAGGTTGCCCGCGATGAAACCGTTGAGGTGCAGGTTCTCCAGCGTCGCCCCCAGCCGACGCTCCCCCACGCCCACGAACACGTTGGTGACCAGGCCCACGCTCGGGTCGGCCAGGTAGCAGGCCGTCTCGCGGAGGTACCGCGGGTGGGCCCGCACGTTCGAGTCGCTGATCAGGATCACGTCGTGCTTGCGATGCGGGTACATCGCCGCCAGGTTCTCGATCTTGGGGTTCAGGCCGAACGGCGGCGCCCCCACGACCAGCCTGGCGTCGCGGGTGGGGAACTCGGCCATGAGCCGCTGCACCACCCCGACGGCCGGGTCGGAGGCGTCGGCGACGCCGAAGAGGAGCTGGAACTCGGGGTAATCCTGCCGGAAGAAGCTGCGGAGGTTCGCCTCCAGCCCCTCGTCGAGCCCCTTCAGGGGCTTGAGGATGGTGACCGGCGGGGTGTGGTCGGGCAGCGGCCGGCGGGGCCGCCGGGTCATCCACAGCAGCGCCCCGAAGGCGAGCAGGGTGCCGAGCACCGCGAAGCCCGCGACGGTCGCCATCAGGAGGTTCGAGAGGTCCATCGCCATGATCCCCGGCGGATCCCGCCGCCGTCGGATGAAGTCCCGGATCCGATCGCCGGGCCCCGCGGGGGGCCGGGCGGGGCGCGTCAGTCGGTGGCGGGGGGGGCCGGCTTGTAACGCAGCTCCATCGGCCCCTGGCAGCACGGGCACGCCTGCGGGTACCGCACGCTGATCGTGCAGACGTCACAGTAGTATTCGGGCGTCCGGAGGGTTCCTTGCTCCTGGACCCGGAAGGCGACGACCTCCAGCCCCGGCACGCCGGCATGCCGCCAGCCCACGACCTCGGCGGGCCGGCCGCGGAGCCGCTCGTCGGTGAAGAGCGCCTTGCTGGCGCCGTTGGGGATCAGGGGGGTCAGGGTGCCGTCGGCGCCCCGGAGCACGACCATGGGCCCGAGCAGGTCGGCCTCGGCGGCGATCCCGCGGGCCTTGAGGGCCTCGGCCAGCGGCACGACGGTGCCGGCCAGGGTCACCTCCTCGGCACCGGCGTCGCGGGACGTGGGCGCTCCCGGGCCCGTCGCGACGGGCGGCACCAGCCACAGGCAGCACAGCAGCACGAGGCCGCTCATCCGCACCCGCCCCGGGATCTGGTTCCGGGGTCGTCCCCACTGGGCTCCGCCCATCGCGCTCGCGGCCGGAGGGCCGACCCGCCGGCTCCGGCGGGCGGGCGCGCCCCGGGGCGCAGGGCTCGACATGTTCACCATTAGCGTACCGCAATGCGAGCCGACCGACCATGTCGTTCCGCGAATTCCGGGCCGCCGGGGAGCCGGGCCTCGCGGTTGGCGGCCCGCCGGGCGGGTCCTATACTCAGGCGGTCGGGACCCGGCCGCCGCGCCGCGACCCCGGGGGTCGGACGCCCCGGGCCCACGGCGGCCCCCCGACCGAACGGCCCGAGGAGCCCCGGCCATGCCCATGCCCGTCCGTCCCCTGCTGCTCGGCCTGCTGGCCCTCGGCCTGGCCGCCCCCCTGCGGGCCCAGGACCCCAAGTCCGCCGCCGGCGGCGACCCGTACGTGGCGCTCCGCAACCGGATGGTCGAGCGGCACCTGGTCGAGCGCGGCATCCAGGACAAGCGGGTCCTCGACGCCTTCCGCACCGTGCCCCGGCACCGGTTCGTCCCCAAGGACTCGCAGCGGCTCTCCTACGAGGACGAGTCGATCCCGATCGGCGAGGGCCAGACGATCACGCCCACCTACGACGTCGCCTTCATGACCGAGGTCCTGAAGCCGAAGCCGACCGACGTGGTCTACGAGGTCGGCACCGGCTCGGGTTACCAGGCGTCGATCCTGTCGCGGCTCGTCCAGGACGTGTACTCGGTCGAGATCCACCAGCCGCTCTCCGAGCGCGCCACGGCGGTGATCCAGGACCTGGGCTACACGAACGTCCACACCCGGCACGGCGACGGCTACCTGGGCTGGCCCGAGGCCGCCCCCTTCGACGCGATCATCGTCACCTGCGCCCCCGAGAAGATCCCGCCGCCGCTGGTCGAGCAGCTCAAGGAGGGCGGCCGGCTCCTGATCCCCCTGGGCGACCGCTACAACCAGGCGGTGTACCTCTACGAGAAGCGCGACGGCAAGCTCACCGGCCGCAAGCTCAAGCCGACCCTGTTCGTCCCCATGACCGGCCGCGCCCAGCAGGAGGCCGCCGCTGCCCGCGCCAAGGCCGAGCCCGCCCAGGGGAAGCCCTGACCCGGCCCCGGGCGAGCCCGGACCTGACCCCGGAAAAACCCAGAGATCCACGCCAATGAGATCCCCGCGCGTGTGAATCTGACTTGACATGTCGATTCGATTGAGGTAGTCTCCTTCTCGATGGTTGGGCCCCCGGCAGGTCCGGGGGCCCCGGCCATCGGACCTGGCTCCGTGGCTGAGTCCTGGTCACCCAGGCGCGTGGCGGCCGGTGCCGCTTCCCCATCCCCTGCGCCCGGTCTCCGGACCGGTTGCGGGGGGCGATCGCCGTCCGTCCCGTCCGGCCTCGTGGGCCGGACGGGGGTTCCGACGGTCGACGATCGGGCGCTACCGGCCGCCACCGCCTGTCCACCGCGCCGGCCATCCTCGGCGAACGTCCTCGAGGTCCCTTCCATGCCCCGTCCCCCCCGGCCCGGTGCGCCCCCACTCCCCTGGGAGGACTGGCCCGGGTCCCTGGCCGTGGACCCCCACGACCCGATCCACCAGGCCTTCGTCCGCCAGGAGCTGCTCCGCGGCACGATCCGCACCATCCCCGACGGCACCCGCCGGCTCCGGATCCTCCCCCTGCCCCCCCGGGACCACAGCGATCCCCGGATCCCGTAGACGTGGCTCTCGGATCCGGGATCCGTGGCCAGAACCCGGGCACCCCGGCGGTTCCCCCGTCCCGTAGGTCGGATGAGCGAAGCGAAATCCGGCGGGCTGGGGTCAGGGCCGGCCTCAAACCCGCCGCAGGAGCCGGATCGACCGGGTGTGTGCCGTGGGCGGGGCGCCGCGGGGGCCCGCAGGGGGGCGGCCCCCCCACCCCCCCCCCCGCCGCCCTTGCCCCGGGGGGGGGGCGGGCCCCGGCGCCCCGGGGGCCCCCGGCGCCCCCCGCCCACGGCACACGGCCAATCCGTCGGAGGCGTTCGGATCCAGACTCCGCTCGACGACCCCCGGGCACCCCGACGGGACCGACCGACGGGAATTGCAGAGTTCCGGGGTGACCAGGCTCCGCGGGCGGAGCCTGGCTGCGGGGGCCTGGGCCTGGTCGGCGGGGCCGGGACGGGCTCCGGGCGTGAAGCTGGGGAACCCGGCCAGGGTTTGCCGCCGGGGTGGGCGGATTTTGCGGACGGGCGGGTCGGTCCGAGGTCGGTTCGTGCCGATACGAGGGTGGGGCGCTCGCAGGACGCTGACGCCCCGGTCTCCCGCCCCGGTCGGCGGGTTCGGAGCGAGAGCCCCCTGTCATGGCCCACCCCACCCCGACCCGATCCGCCCCGGCGCCGGGGCTGGCCGACGCGGGCCCGGACCTCTCCTGGGACGAGGTCCACCGCCGGCTGATCCCGCTGATGGGGGCCGACGCCCGCGCGAGCGTCGCCTGCCTGGCCCGCGAGTACCTCGGGCTGGCCCTGGTGCTGGCCGGCGCGGGGCTGCTGCGGCGGTCGTGGGCCGGCGGCGAGCTGGCGACGGCGGCGTTCGGGCCGCTGGCGGCGCTCGGCGTGGGCCTGGTGGCGGTGTTCCAGCACCGACTCTCGGGCCTGGCACACGAGGCCAGCCACGGCACGCTGTTCCGCCACCGGCTGGCCAACGAGCTGGCGTCCGACCTGCTCTGCCTGTTCCCGCTGGTGGCGATGACCCAGACGTATCGCCGGGCGCACCTGGGCCACCACCGCTGGGTCAACGACCCGGCCCGCGACCCCGACCTGATCCGCCTGAACCACCCCGAGCCGGCCCGGTTCCCGATGGCCCCCGCCGCCTTCTGGCGCCGCTACGTCGTGCGGGCCCTCTGGCCGCCGACCCTCCTCCGCTACCTCTTCGGACGCGCCCGCGCCGCCAACCCCGGCGCCGCGACCACGGCGGGCGGGCCGGCGCTGCGCACGGTGTACCGGACCCGGGTGGCCCGCTGCCTGCGCGGGGCGTACTGGTTCAGCGTGCTCACCGCCGTGCACGCCGCCGGCGCCTGGGCCGACCTCGCCCTGTTCTGGGTGCTGCCGCTGCTGACCGCGTACCCGTTCCTGATGCAGCTCCGCGAGGTCGCCCACCACTCCAACGCCCCGGATGACGGCGACCTGACGAACTCGCGGGTCTTCGACGTGCACCCCCTGGTGCGCGCCGCCGTGTTCCCCTACGGCCAGGCATTCCACCTCACGCACCACCTCTTCGCCCGGATCCCCCACCACCGGGTGGCCGAGGCGCACGCCCTGCTCCGCCAGCACCGGCCCTACCGCGAGCAAGTGACCGTCTGCCACGGCTACTTCTTCCGGCGCCGGGGCACCGCCGGCCCCTCGCTGCTGGAGCTCCTCAGCCGCCCCCGCCTCGATCCCCACACCTGGCGCGGGCCCAGGGCCAACCCCGCCCGCACGGCCGACCGGGCCCGCCTCCCCCACTGACGCGGAGCGATCAGTCGGCGGCGATCACGCGCCCGCCGGGACCGCCCGCCGACCGACCCACGCCCAGCCGATCAGACCCAGCAGCGCGGCGATCGCCGCCAGCGAGACGACCGCGCCGATGCGGAACGACGCCGGCTCGTAGCGGTAGACGAGCGTGTGCGTGCCGGGCCCGACGACGGCCCCGCGCATGAGGTGGTTTGTGCGGAGGATCGGCGCCGGCTGGCCATCGATCGTCAGCGACCAGCCGGGGGCGTCGGTGTCGGCCAGGATCACCAGGCCGGGGGCGGCCAGGGTCGCGGCCAGCTCGACGCGGTCGGGCTCGTGCCGGGTGACGGTCACCGACTCGGCGGCGCCGGGCTCGGGCGCGCGGAGGCCGAGCTTGAGGGACCCCGGCGGGTCGGCCTCGACCAGCGCGAGGCTCGTCAGGTCGAGCACGGGTCGGCCGGGCTCGTTCCAGATCGGGTCGGCCTGGTAGAGCAGGGTCCGCAGCCGTGCGGCGCGCTCGGGTGCGGCAAGCGTGGCGAACGGGGCCACGACGCGGGCCTCGTGCACGACCCACGCGCGCGGGAACGCGGCGGTGTTGCGGAAGACCTGCCAGTCCTCGCGCGAGCGCCAGTCGGCCTGCGCCTCGGGGCCGCCCAGGTCGTCGAGCTTTGGTGCCAGCAGCTCGACGCGGTCGAGGAACGCGGCGTACGCCCGGCTCTCGTCGCGCCAGCCCATCGGCTCGACCGGCAGCACGAAGTAGCGGGTGCCCCAGAGGTCGAACGCCCGCCTGGGGAAGTAGAGCACGCGATCGGCCGGCGCCAGGCCGGTCATCGGCGCCAGCGCGGGGCCGATGGGCCGGGCCGTGGGCAGGAACTGGTCGAGGTAGCGGGCGTTCTCGAGGATCCCGAGCGTGAGCGTGTACGAGACGCCCAGCGGCAGGCCGTGCAGCGGTTGCAGGGTGTCGCGGTCCCAGCGCACGGTCCGCTCCAGCCGGTCGGGGTGGCTCTCGGAGAAGCTTGCAAACGGCGACCAAACCGGCGCGCGGTGCACCCGGTACGGGCCGGCCGACGGGTCGCGGGCCTCGGCCGCCGCGATCACCGCCAGCGCCCGCGACTCGGCCTCGAACACCGACTGCGGCACCGTCCAGACCAGCGGGGCCGACGCGAGCGCCAGGTCGATGGTCGTGAGCCCCACGGCCAGCACGCCGGCCAGCGTCGGCCGCGCGGGGGCCAGGCGGATGAGCAGCGCCGCCAGCCCGAGCACCACCGCCCCGTGCGCCAGCGCCCGCTGGAGCCGGCCGAAGGCGGCCTCGGGCCGGAACGGGCCCGTGTCCCCCGAGCCCGTGCGGGGCGCGGCGGCCCAGGCGGCGACGATCGGGCCCCGCAGCACGGTCACGCCCACCAGCAGCCCCACGCTGAGCACCGCCAGGGCGACGGCCACCGCCAGCAGCCGGCGCCGACGCTCCGCGGCGATCCGGTCCCAGCCCAGGCCCGCCAGCGCGGCCCCCGCGACGGCGGCGAAGGTGAGCAGCTTGCTCGGGAACCGGAACCGGTCGAAGCCGGGGAGCACGGTCGCCAGCGCCCAGTAGACCGAGCCGTCGCCGTCGCGGAAGTCGGCCTGCGCGCGGGTGGCCGCCGATCCGGCCGCCGGGGCCCACGCCGTCAGGCCCGGCACCCATCGGGTCAGCCCGATCGGCCCGCCGTAGCGCCCGAAGCTCCCGAGCACCGCGACCGCGATCAGGAGCAGCAGCCAGCGGCGCTCGGGGCGATCGCGCCCGGTCCCGAGGGTCGCCATCGCGAGCAGGAGCGTGAGGCCGCCGACGTAAAGCGAGGGGGTCCAGAAGGTCGGGTCGTCGAAGGGCGGCAGGGTGCGGAGCCAGGTCTCATTTTGCGGGTAGGCCAGGCCGAAGACCCCCGGCCAGAGGGCCTCGACGAGCCGGACCGGGCGGAGGCTGAAGGCGTAGATGTCGAACGCCGTACCCCCCTCGCCGCCACGGCTGCTGGCGCCGGCGAACTCGGCGATCGGCCCGAACTGCACGGCTCCGAGCGCGAGCGCCAGCGCCCCCGCGCCGGCCAGCCCGAGCACGCGACGGCCCATCGGCTCGCCCCGCCGCACGGCCCGGACCAGCCACGCCCCCACGCCGCCGAGAACGCACAGGCCCCAGAGCGTCCGACCCGACGGCAGCGCCGATGGCCAGCGCTCGCCGGCCGCCCGCACCGCCGGCAACGCCCAGGCGATCAGCCCACTGAGGACGAACATCCCGGCGACCGCCGCCGCCACGCCCCGCGCGGGGAGCCGCACCGTCGGGAATCGCAGCAGCGCCGCCAGCCCGAGCGCGGCGATGCCCGTGAGGTACGCCGCCTGGGGATCGCCGCCGAGGGCCTGCACGCACACGACGACCGCCAGCGCCGGCAACCCCCACCGCCGCCCGCGCCTCAGCCAGGCGTCCACCGCCCAGAGCCCCCACGGCAGCCAGGCGGCGCCGACGAGGTAGATCACGTTGGAGTACTGGAACAGCACCGGCCCGCTATAGGCATACGCCAGGCCCGCCAGGGTCGCCCCCGCCCCGCCGGCGCCGAGCCCGCGCCCGAGCACGGCCATGCCGGCGCCCGCCAGGGCCAGGTGCAGTAGCACGTAGATCCGCGCGGCCCAGGGGTACGGCAGCGCAGCGTAGACGAGCTGGCCGGGGTAGAAGACCGTCGCCGTGGGGTTGCCCAGCAGCGGCTGGCCGCCGTTCTGCCAGGGGTCCCAGAGCGGCACCCGCCCGGCCTGCCACTCCTGATGCACCCGCTGGTAGAGCGGATAGTAGTGCTGCGACGCGTCGCGGAACCCGAACTGGTCCCGCCCCGCGAGCACGGCGCCACAGGTGGCGAGCAGCAGCAGCCCGAACGCCGCCAGGGCGAGCGCGGGCCAGAGCAGTCGGAGACGCAGCATCAGATTTGGGCTCGGTCCGGGATCATCACGCCGCTCGCCCGTGAGAGGGCGTGGCCCGCCCCCGGCCTCGGCGGGTCGGCCGACTCATTGAACCCGCCCGCACGGCCCGCGCCCACCCCGTCGCCCGCCTCGCCGTGCTCCGTGGGCTTCCAGAATCGAAGGTAGACACCGAGCAAACCCCACGATAACAATGCATTCTCGACATCTCGATCTCAGCGATAAGCTGAGTGGTGCTCGTGTGCCCGCCGCTCAGGCCCCCCCCATCGGGAACCCGACCATGCGTTGCCCCCTGCTCATTTTCACCAGTGTTCTGGCTGCCGCGACCCTCGTGGGCCTCGACATCGGATCGGTGGCCGGGGCCCAGGAGGCCGGACTCCCGATCGCGCCCGGCGGCCTGAAGCGGGCGGTGCGGTTCTCCCTGGTGAACCACGATCCAGGCGCCGAGCGTTCGGTGACGGGCCAGGGGACGCTCCGGATCGAGGCGGACGTGACCGACTCGGGCGGGGCCTCCCGGGTCCGGCGGGTGGTGGCGCGCGCAGCGGTCTACGAGCGGCCCGATCCGTCGCGACCGACGCCCGGGCGGTTCATCGGCGTCTTCGCCGCCGACGGGGTGATGGAGTCACCGCCCGAGGGGGATCGGACCGAGCGGCTGACGCTCGACATCCCGCTGGCCCCCGGGGATTACGCCTTCTACCTGATCCTCTGCGACCCCGACCGGCCGGCGCCGCCCGACTTCGTCGAGCAGCAGGCCGAGAAGTTCGGCGCCGAGGTGGCCCGGGCCCTGCCGGGGCCGATCTTCCACGCCAGCCTCTTCAGCACCACGGTCCTGCCCCGCCCCTGAACGCGACACCGGCCCCGAGCCGCCCGGGGGCCGGTCCCCGGGCGGCTCGGCCGGCGCGTGTGGCCCGTCAGAGCAGCCGCCACTCCTCGCGGGTCTCGGGGGAGTTCAGCTCGTGGGACTGGTCGGCGGTGTGGACGGGGGCGTCCTCGATCGACCAGAGTCGGAAGCCGCCGCGGAAGGCGGTCAGGTTGTGGCCCAGGCGCATGCCGGGGGGGAGCTCGCCGAGGTCGCGGGCGTTGCCGCCGCCGAAGACGACGTCATCGGCCAGGAAGGCGCCCTTGAGGTCGCCGGCCACCTCGCGGGCCAGCTCGGCCCAGGCGTCGCGGCCGAGCTTCTCGCGGCCGGCGCGGCCGAGCTGCTCGCCGAGGGTCTTCTTGCGGTCGCCCACCCGGAGCCGGCCCAGCTCCAGCGTCACCAGCACCCGCTCGGCGATGAAGGCGGACCCGAGGCCCGTGCCCAGGCCGAGGAAGAGCATGCGGCCCCCCTCGTAGGAGCCCAGGGCCTGCATGGCGGCGTCGTTGCAGATCTTCACGGGCAGGCCGAAGGCGGCGGCGTAGTCGAAGCCGACCCAGCCCGAGCCCAGGTTGCCCGGCTCGGCGCGGGGGCCGTGGTCGCCCACGACGCCGGGGTAGCCGATCGAGATCCGGTCGTACTCCCAGCCCTCGGCGAGCTGGCTCACGGCCTCGACGAGCTTCGCCGGCGTGAACTCCTTGCCGGTCTCCAGCCGTCTGGGCTCGGTCTGGTTGGTGGCCAGCACCTTGATCTTGGTGCCGCCGATGTCGATCGCCAGGATTTTCATGGGGGGCTCACCCGGGGAGATGCCTTGCGTCGCGACGCGGCCAGCAAATCCGACTGCCACAGCGGCGGAGTCGGCCGCGCGTCGCCGGCGGGCCCGACCTCGGGAACCCCCGCCCGGGGGGTCCGGTTTGCAACGCCTGTGCCAGCTCCACCGAACCGACCGGCGATGGGCGACGAACCGGACTGCAAGGGTTGCGGTGTCCGGGCCGCGCCGATCGCCGCTGGCCCCGGGCCGCGGTGGGGATTAGAATCGATCACGGCGAGTCGCCGGGTTCTCCGCGGTGTCCGGCCCCTGGCGGGCCGTACCCCGGGGGCAGGCCTGGCCGACCGACCCACCCGCCCGACCCCGGCGACCGGCCCCCCGGGCCGATCGCCCCGCCCGCAGCCATCCCGCCGACCCCCGCGCCCTGACGCCGACAATCCCCCCCGGCCCCAGTGGCCCCCCAGCCGAGAGGCCCGGCGGGCCCCCGGGGCCGCCATCCGCGGGACCGGCCGGAACCCAGAGGGAGCCCCTCACGATGACCTGGAAGTTCCTCCACGCGGGACCCCGCCGGCACCCCGCCGACCGCCTCCGGTCGGCCGCCGCGACGCTGACGCTCGGCTTGGCCGCCGGCCTGCTGCTCGCCCCGGGCGCCCCCACGGCGCGGGCCGACGCCGGGCCGGCCGACACGGCGAAGGTTGACTTCAACCGCGACGTCCGGCCGATCCTCTCCGACAGCTGCTACTCGTGCCACGGGCCCGACACCAACAGCATCAAGGCCGGCCTGCGGCTCGACAGCCGCGAGGCCGCCCTCGCCACCCTGCCCAGCGGCAACCGGGCGCTGGTGCCCGGCAAGCCCGACGAGAGCGAGCTGGTCTTCCGGATCGAGGAGGCCGACCCGACCGTCCACATGCCCCCGCCCGACTCGGGGAAGAAGATCACCCCCGAGCAGGCGGCCATCCTGAAGCGCTGGGTTGAGCAAGGCGGTGCCTACGCCGACCACTGGGCGTTCGTCCCCCCCACCCGGCCGACCCCGCCGGCGGTCTCGAAGCCCGAGTGGCCGCAGAACGACGTCGACCGCTTCATCCTGGGCCGGCTCGACGCCGAGGGCCTGACCCCGCAGCCCGAGGCCGACCGCGCCACCCTGATCCGCCGCCTGGCCCTGGACCTGACCGGCCTGCCGCCCACGCCCGAGGAGGTCGACGCCTTCGTGGCCGACGACCGGCCCAACGCGTACGAGTGCCTGGTCGACCGGTTCCTGAACTCCCCGCGCTACGGCGAGCACCTGGCCCGGTTCTGGCTCGACGCGGCCCGCTACGGCGACACCCACGGCCTCCACCTCGACAACTACCGCGAGATGTGGCCCTGGCGCGAGTGGGTCATCCGCGCCTTCAACGGCAACCAGCCGTTCGACCAGTTCGTCGTCGAGCAGCTCGCCGGCGACCTGCTGCCCAACCCGACCCTCGATCAGCAGGTGGCCACCGGCTACAACCGCAACCACGTCAGCACCAGCGAGGGCGGCTCGATCGAGGAGGAGGTCTACGTCCGCAACGTCGTCGACCAGGTCGACACCAACGGCACCGTCTTCCTCGGCCTGAC
>CAZUZD010000135.1:0-15331 GCA_964624465.1 uncultured Isosphaeraceae bacterium | reverse complement strand
CCCGCGCGGGCCGGGCGAGAGTCCCGGCCCGGCCGGTCCGATCGAGGCGAGGGCCCGGGCGCGAGCGGCCCGACCGGCGGGCCGAGGCGGGCGCGTCGAGGGGGTTGGCCAGCGGCGGCCCGGTGGGGCCGTGGAGGACTCGGCGTGCGAGCGGCCCCGGTGGCGGACCCCCTGATCGGCCTGGGTCGCTTCGTCGACTTCGCCGCCCGCACTCTCGGCGCCCTGCCTGGCAGCCTGCTGCGGCGCCCGGGGGCGGTGGTGCGGCAGTTCGAGCGGGTGGCCTGGGGCAGCCTGCCGATCGTGGCGGCGGCCGGCTTCAGCGTCGGGCTGGTCACCTGGCTCCAGACCCGCCGGCTCCTGCTGGCCTACGGCCTGGAGGACACGATCCCCAGCGTGCTGGCGGCCGCCGTGCTGGTCGAGACCGGGCCCGTGCTGGCCGCGCTCCTGGTCGCCGGGCGGCTCGGGGCCGGCCTGGCCGCCGAGATCGGCTCGATGAACCTGACCGAGGAGCTCGACGCCCGCGCCGTGCTCGGCTCCGAGCCGATCGCCGCCCTGTACGCCCCCCGCGTGCTGGCCTGCGCCCTGGCGGTGCCGCTGTTGACCCTGGCCCTGGACGGCTCGGCGCTGCTGGGCGGCCTGCTGGCCGAGCTGCTCGGCGGCACGCAGTCGGCCCAGGCGTACGGCCAGCGCACACTCGACTACCTCTGGCTCCGCGACGTGGTGCCGGCCACCGCCAAGACCGCCGTCTTCGGCCTGCTGGTCGGCCTGATCGGCTGCTGGACCGGCCTGAGCGCCGACCGCTCGACCGAGGCCGTCGGCCGCGCCGCCACCCGCGGCGTCGTCCGCTCCACCCTCGCCGTCTTCGCCGCCAACGTCGTCCTGGTCCCGCTCTTGCAAGCCCTCGTCGACCGCCTCGGCTGGGTCAGCTAGCGGACTCTGCATCCGGATTCGTCGGGCGGACCAGCGGAGCGTCATCCGCCGCGATGGGTCGGTGAGCTGCCGCGTGACCCGCCCGAGGGGCGCATCGTGCGGCTTCCCCTGCGGGCCCGATGCGGGCCGCGTGACCCGGCCAATGGGCCGATCGAGGGGTTTCCCCTGTGGGCCCGGCGGATGACGCTCCGCGGATCCGCCCGACGAAAAGGCCCATTCTCAGGTTGGATCGCGATCCGTGACAGGTCGGGCGTGCGGGGGTCTGGATCGCCCCCCTATGATGAAGGGACGATCCGATTCAAGGATCGGGCGGCGGCGGCGAACATCCGAGGGACGAAGTGCCCCCGAGCGAGAGGTCCCGGCGATGCGCGAGATCGGACCGACGCGGGCGATCCTGAACCTGGTGGCGGCGCTGGCGCTGCTGGGGGTCGGGGGCTATGGGGCCACGCTGGTGGCGCGGCGGCACTGGCAGTGGCAGCCAACGGTGCGGGCCCGAGCCGAGTTCCCCCGGGTGGGCGGCCTGGCCGCCGGAGACAAGGTGCGGCTCCAGGGGCTCGATGCCGGCGTGGTCGCCGCCGTCGAGCCGCCGACGGCCCCCGGGGCGCCGGTGACGGTCGTGCTCCGGCTCGATGCGCGGCTCCAGCCCCTGCTCCGGGCCGACGCCGTGGCGCGGATCGCCAGCCAGGGGGTGGTCGGGGCCCGCGTCATTGAGATCGATCCCGGCTCCCCCGGCGCCGCCCCCTTGCCCGACGGCGGCACCCTGCGTACCGAGCCGCCGGTGGAGCTGGCCGACCTGGTGCAATCGGCCCGGGGCACCCTGGGCCGGCTCGACGCCGCCGTGACCCAGGCCGAGGCCGGCCTGGCGGCGCTCGGGGCGATCGCCGGCAAGGTCGAGCGCGGCGAGGGCACCCTGGGCAAGCTCGTGCAGGACGACGAGGCGTACCGCCGGCTGCTGAGCCTGGGCGAGCGCGGGGAGAAGGCGGTGGTGTCGCTCGACGACAACCTGGCCGCGATGAAGGGCCTCTGGCCCCTGAGCGGCTACTTCCGCGACCGCGGCTTCGAGGACGCCGACCGCGTGCTGTACCGGCCCGAGGCGGCGCGCGAGGTCCGCACGTTCGCCGCCGACGAGCTGTTCGAGCCCGGCACGGCGCGGCTCACGGTGGCGGGCCGGGGCCGGCTGGACGGCTTCGCGCACTGGTTCGTCGGCCGCCGCTGGCCCGACGCCACCGAGCTGGTCATCGCCGCCACCGCCGACGGCCCGTCCGACGAGACCCGGGCCCGGATCCTGACCACCGAGCAGGCCGAGGCCGTGCGCGACTACCTCTCGGCCCAGCACAGCCTGCTGCGGCTCGGCTGGTTCCGGAGCCGCAAGTGCGCCACCATCGGCCTGGGCACCCGGCCGCTGCCGCCCGAGCTGACGCCCGCACCGGCGGCCGAGGGCACGCCGGCGCGGCGGGTCGAGCTGGTGCTGTTCACGCCCCAGGGCTGAACGCGGCTCAGGGCTTCACGGCCGGATCCGGGGCCGGCAGGGCGGCGGCCAGCTCGGCGACGAACCGGCCGATGTCGTCGATGACCTCGGCGCGGGGGCGGCTGGCGGCGTCGGCCAGGCGTCGCACCAGGGCGCTGCCGACGATCAGGCCGTCGGCCACCGGGGCGAGCTGGCGCACCTGGTCGGGGCCGCTGATGCCGAAGCCGATGCAGATCGGCAGGTCGGTCTGGGCGCGCAGCCAGGCGACGTTCTCCCCGAGCTCGGGCGGCAGCTCCCGGCGTTCGCCGGTGATGCCGGCCACCGAGACGTAGTAGAGGAACCCGGTCGTGTTCCGGGCGATCTCCAGGGCGCGCTCGCGGGGCGTGGTGGGCGTGACGAGCTGGATCAGGCGCAGGCCGCGGGCGTCCATGCGGGCGCGGAGGTCGGCCGACTCCTCGACCGGCAGGTCGGGCACGATCAGGCCGTCGACGCCGGCGGCGGCCGCCTCGTCGAGGTAGCGGTCGACGCCGTGCCGGTGCACGATCGCGTAAGCGATCATCGTCACCAGCGGCGCCGACTCGGCCGCGGTGCCGCGGCCCCGGGCTCGGATGCCGGCGATGGTGGTCAGGATGTCGGCGAGCTTGACGCCGTGGTTCAGGGCGCGGGTGTAGCTGGCCGAGATCACCGGGCCGTCGGCGATCGGGTCGGAGTACGGCACGCCGATCTCGATCAGGTCGGCGCCGCGGTGCTGGACCAGCTCGGCGATCAGCGCCGCGGTGGTCTCCAGGTCGGGGTCGCCAGCGGTGACGAACGGCATGAGGGCGCGCCGGCCCTCGGCGCGGAGGCGGGCGAACAGGGCGTCGATCCGGTTCATCGTGCTCTTGGCTTCGCGTTCGAGGATCGGGCGGCGGCGGCAAGGCCGCGGGCCCCACAGTCTAGTCGTCGGTGCCCCCCCGCCGCCACCGCGCACCGCGACGGGAGCCGCCCTAGCGGGCGTGGAAGTAGCGGATCAGGTCGGAGTAGTCGTCGGTCCAGAGGGCGGTCTCGGGGCCGGAGGGCACGGGCTGCCAGCGGGGATCGTCGGCGATCGGGCCGAGGTCCTCCAGGCGGGCGGCGAGCACGACCCACGAGCTGCTGAGCTTGCCGTCGGCCCGCTCCTCGGGGTCGATGTCGCCGTCGTAGCGGTGCCGCAGGATCAGGCCGGCGTCGCTGGCCAGCCGCGCCAGCGGGGCGGTCAGCTCCAGGTACCGGTTCGAGATGTGGAAGGCGATCAGGCCGCCCGGGCCGAGCTTCGAGCGGTACAGCGCCAGGGCCTCGCGGGTCATGAGGTGCACGGGGATGGCGTCGGAGCTGAAGGCGTCGAAGACCATCAGGCCGTAGCCCCGCTCGGGCGCCTCGCGGAGCCGCTGGCGGGCGTCGCCCAGCACGACCTCCAGGTCGGCGGCGCGGGCGTCGCTCAGGTAGGTGAACAGGTTGGGGTCGCGGGCGACGCGCACCACGGCCGGGTCGATCTCGTAGTACGTCCAGCGCTCGTCGGGCTCGGCGTACGCGGCCGTCGTGCCCGTGCCCAGACCCACGATGGCCACCGACCGGGGGGACGTGCCGGCGTGGAAGGCGGCGAACAGGTCGCCCACGGGGCCGGAGCGGAAGTAGTACGTCAGCGGCTGCCGACGCATCGAGGGGCTGAGGTCCTGGACGCCGTGCAGGGTGCTGCCGTGCATGAGCTGGCGGTACGGGCCGGCGCCATAGCTGCGGACGTCGAGGATGCCGAAGAAGTCGCGGCTGCGATAGATGCTTCGGCCGTCGTCGATCACCACGCCGGCGGCGAACATCGCCAGCAGCGCGAGCGCCATCCGCACCGGCCGGCCCGCGGTGGCATACGCGACCAGCGCCGCCACGCCGAAGGCGGCCCGAAGGCCCCACGCCTCGGGGTTCCAGTCGGGGCGCGACTCCAGGAACTTCAGCGTCAGCGCCAGGGCCGCCCCCAGCGCGGCCGGCACGGCGAGGTCGAGCACCCGGGACCGCCACGCGGGACGGCCCGCGACGCCCGCCGCCAGCGGCAGGGCCAGGGCCGATGCCGCCAGCGCCAGGTCGTACTCCAGCGTGGTCGTGAACACCAGCGGCGCCAGCAGGGCGTTGAACAGGCCGCCGAGCACGCCGCCCAGCGACAGCGCCAGGTAGAACGCCGTCAGGTCCCGCGCCGGCGGCCGGCGGCGGGCCAGCTCGCCGTGGCAGAGCATGGCGACCAGGAAGAAGGCGATCAGGTGGAACGGCGCCCAGGCGATCCGCGTCAGCTTCACGCACAGCAGCAGCACGACCATCGCGACCCCGATCGGCGCCAGCCGCACGACCAGGGCGTGCGGCAGGATCGGCCGCCGCGAGAACACGATGATGAACGACAGCAGGTACAGCGCCAGCGGCACCACCCAGAGCAGCGGGATCGCCGCCACGTCGGTCGTCAGGTACGTCGTCACGCCCATGAGCAGGCTCGACGGCAGCGCGGCCAGGCCGATCCAGATGAGCCAGTCGCGGGCCGTGGGGCGCGGGGTGGCGTCGGCCAGCGGCGAGACCGGCGGGGCCGACAGGCCGGCGCTGCGGACCGTGGCGGCGCAGGCGAGCGTGAGCACCGCCAGCGCCGCGTAGCCGATCGACCAGGCCCAGGTCTGCGTCGCCAGCCGCAGGTTCGGCTCGATCAGCAGCGGGTACCCGAGCAGGGCCAGCATGCTGCCCAGGTTGCTGGCCGCGTACAAAAAGTACGGGTCGCGCGCATCCGGGTGCCGGGTGCGGGCGAACCAGGTCTGGAGCAGCGGCGAGGTCGTCGCCACCGCGAAGAACGGCAGGCCGACGAGCACGGTCAGGAACCCGAGCAGCCAGAGGCTCGGGTTGCCGCTGGCCGGCACCCCACGCGCCGCCTCGGCCCCCACGCCGATCGGCAGCACGGCCAGGGGCGCCAGCAGGACGGCCGCGTGCCAGACGGCATGCCGCCGCGGGCCGATCCACGCCGTCGCCGCGTGGGCATACGCGTAGCCGGCCAGCAGGGCCGCCTGGAAGAAGACGAGGCACGTGTTCCAGACCGCCGGCGACCCGCCCAGCAGCGGCAGGATCAGCTTGGCGACCATCGGCTGCACGCAGAACAGCAGCGCCGCGGCCAGGAAGATGGTGACCGTGTAGAGCCAGCGCAGGCCGATCGCGCGGGCGGGCGACAGGCCGGGCGCCTCGGGGGCCAGGGGCGGGATCAGGATCGGGGCGACATCGCCGGGTTCAGTCATGGCAGGGTTCCGGGGGGAGGGTGCGCCGTCCAGGGCGTCCCACCCCGTCCGCCTGGGCTCAGCCGTTGCGATCGCGGCGGGGCGACTCCGGTCCGCCCGGCCCCGCGATCCGTGCGCCGCCGGCGGCCCGGGTCGCGGGGACCCGGGCCGGCCTGGCGGCTCGATCGTGTCAGACCAGCGGCTCGCCCCGCAGGCGGGCGATCTCGTAGGCATCCTTGTCGCCGCGACCCGACAGGCAGATGACGACGACCTTGCCGGCGCCGACGCGAGCGGCCTCCTTCATCCCCTGCGCGATCGCGTGGCTCGACTCCAGCGCCGGCAGGATGCCCTCGCGCTTCGCCAGCGTGTAGTAGGCGTCGAGCGCCTCGGCGTCGGTGATGCTCTCGTAGCGAACGCGGCCGGCGTCCTTCCAGTAGCTGTGCTCGGGGCCCACGCCGGGATAGTCCAGCCCGGCCGACAGCGAGTGCACGTCGGCGGTCTGGCCGTCGTCGTCCTGCAGCACGTAGCTGAAGCTGCCGTGCAGCACGCCGGGCCGCCCCTGGGTGAGGCTGGCCGCGTGCTCGCCGGTCAGCATGCCACGGCCGCCGGCCTCGGCGCCCACCAGCTCGACCGACAGATCGGGCACCAGCGGGGCGAACATGCCCGCCGCGTTCGAGCCGCCGCCGACGCAGGCGACGACCGTGTCCGGCAGCCGGCCCAGCCGCGCCAGGCACTGCACCCGGGTCTCGCGGCCGATCACCGACTGGAAGTCGCGCACCATCATCGGGAACGGGTGCGGCCCGACCACGCTGCCGATCGTGTAGTGCGTCGTCGCCGACGAGCCCATCCAGTCGCGCATCGCCTCGTTGGTCGCGTCGCGGAGCGTGCGCGACCCGGTCGTCACCGGCACCACCTGCGCGCCCATCGTCCGCATGTTGAAGACGTTGAGCTTCTGGCGCCGGATGTCTTCTTCGCCCATGTAGATGGTGCAGTCGAGCCCGGTCAGGGCACACGCGGTGGCCGTGGCCACACCGTGCTGGCCGGCGCCGGTCTCGGCGATGACGCGCGACTTGCCCATCCGCTGCGCGATCAGCACCTGGCCGATGGCGTTGTTGATCTTGTGCGCGCCGGTGTGATTCAGGTCCTCGCGCTTCAGGTAGATGGCGCCCCCGCCGACCAGGTCCGAGAGCCGCCGGGCGTGGTACAGGGGCGACGGCCGCCCGACGTAGTTCGTCAGGTAGTCGTCCATCTCGGCCAGGAACGCCGGGTCATTACGGTAGCGCTCGTACGCCTCCGACAGCGCCGTCAGGGCCGCCATCAGGGTCTCGGGCACGAACCGCCCGCCGAACTTGCCGAACCGCCCCAGGGCGTCGGGCAGCGTGGTCGGGGGCACCGGAATGGTCGCCGGGTCGGACATCGGAGGATCGCCTCGGGAGAGGTGGGAGACGGCGGAAGGCAGGACCGAGCCGGCCGGGCCGCGCTCGCGACGCCCGGAACCCGCCTCGACACCGGCTTCGCAGGCCGGGACCCGCCCGGACCCGCGGAGTGCAGCCGTATCATTGTCGCGACTGGCGCGCCGACCGGTCAAGCCACCGCGCCGGCGCCGCTCCCTTGCGATCCCACCACCGCCGTCACATGATGCTCCCAGCGACGATTCGCCCCGTCCGGCGACCGTCCGCCCCCGACCTGTCCGGGTCCCTACGCCGTGGCCATCCCCGATTTTCAGACAGTCATGCTCCCGATCCTCGAAGTGGTCTCCGATGGCCGGGACCATCTGATGCGGGACGTGACCCGTGCAGTCGCGGATCGGTTCGGACTTTCGGCCGCCGAACGGGCCGAGATGCTGCCGAGTGGCCAGCAGACGATCATCAGCAACCGGGTGGCGTGGGCCAAGACGCACATGAAGATGGCCGGGCTCCTGGAGAACCCGGTCCGTGGGTTTATCAGACTCTCGCCGGCCGGGCGTAAGGCCCTCGATCAGAAGCCAGGCCAGATCGACCTGAAGTTCCTCCGGCAGTATCCCTCGTTCATCGAATTCACGCGCAAGTCGGCTCAGCCCGACTCCGCCACCGAGCCAGAAGTCAGCCTGACAAAGACCCCGAAGGAGTTGATCGATGAGGCGTACAAGAGCCTGAGGAACGCCCTGGCCAAAGAACTCCTGGAGCGGGTGAAGGCCGGCTCACCGCGGTTCTTCGAGGAGATGGTTGTCAAACTGCTCGTCGCGATGGGATACGGCGGCTCGCTGGCCGACGCCGGGAAGCGGATCGGCGGCACGGGCGACGGCGGGATCGACGGGATCATCAACGAGGACCGGCTCGGACTCGATGTCGTCTGCATCCAGGCAAAGCGCTGGGAGGCAACGGTCGGCCGCCCCGTCGTCCAGGGCTTCGTCGGCAGCATGGATTACCATCGCGCCCGCAAGGGCGTGCTGGTGACCACCTCGAGCTTCTCCGGCGAGGCCCGGGACTACGTGACACGCATCGAGGGCAAGAAGGTCGTCCTGATCGACGGCGAGACCTTGGCCGACCTCATGATCGACTACAACGTCGGCGTCTCGGTGGCCGACACCTACCTCGTGAAGCGGGTCGACTTCGACTTCTTCAACGAGGACGAGGACTGAGCCCGACCCATCTCGCCCCGGGGCAGCCTCAACGCCAACGCCCCGGCGGGTGGGCCGGGGCGTCGCGGTGAAGAGCCTGAATGAGCGGGGCCCGCTCAGCGGGTGGCGGGCTGGTCCACTTCGGCCTCGACCTCGACGTCGGAGTCGACGCCGGCGTAGAAGTCGAAGAAGTCCTGGCCGGCGAAGTAGTCGGCCATGGCGCGCCGGACCGAGCGGAGCTGCTCGGCGAAGCGGGCGTATTGCTGGATCAGCTTGCGGCGGCGCTCGGGGGAGAGCTGGGCGATGTCGTGGTAGTAGCGCTCGCCGGTCTCACGGTCGCGGAAGCTCCAGAGCCGCTTGACCCGCAGGCCCGACTCGGCGTCGTCGTACGACAGCAGCCGGGCGTACTGCCGGGCCTTCATCTTCTTGGCGAAGGCGATCAGCTCGGCGTTCGACTCGTAGCCGCCGTGCCACTCGATCCAGTCGACGATCCGGTCGGTCGCGATCCGGGGCCCCTGCTCCTCGCACAGCTCCTTCAGGCTCGCCACGATCTCGGCAGGTCCCATCGCGCACCTCCCCGATACCCGTTGCCCCGATCTCAACCCACCGCCCCATCACCCGGATCGCATTGCCGGTGCCGCGACCGAAGTCGTGCACCGCGCGGAGGTTCCCGCCTGCAACGATCTTAGCGGTCGCACCCAGCCGAGTCGATGGACTGGCGTTCAAGCGCCCAGATTTCCACCTGGCCAGATCGCCACGATCACTACAACCCGCAAACTCCACCGGGCGATCCCTTCAGCCGTGCCCCCCGCGGCCCGACCCGCGCTCTCGCGGACGAGGAACCGGGCACCCAGGCCGGGGGTTGCTGGCGATCCCGGTTCCCGCGAGGTGGAGGGACCTGGCCTCAGCGGCCCGATCCGCTGGTGGGCGTGGGGTCGCGAAACCCTGATGTGCCCAGGCGGCCACCGATCCGGGGACGGCGGCTCCCCGGTCCCCTGCCCAGGCGCCTAGAATGGAGGCAGGGATCGGCCGGCGCCGATCGTTCGATCGCCGGACCCCAGGACGCAGGACGGAGCGCACCCGGATGCGAGCAGTTCAGGCGAGACGCACCCGGTCGGCGCTGGTGTCCCTGGCGCTGGTCGTCGGATTCGGGGGGCTGGCGGCGTGGGCCGGCGGGGTCGACGAGTCCGACCGCTCGGGCCGGATCACGGTCGATCCCGAGGCGGCCGAGCGGGGCCGTCAGGCGCTGACCGGCCGCAGCTTCCTCGCACCGACCTGGTCGGCCGACGTCTACCGCAAGGCCCGCGTCCGGCTGGGGCCCGACGCCCCCGACCCCGACGCCGACCCGCAGGCGTACGCGGCAGCCTTCAACACCCGCTACGGCCTGCACCCGGCCCCCTACCCCAACGACGGCCTGCCGATGGGCCTGCGCACGGCCGAGAAGAAAGGCCAGCGCGGCGTGCAGGTTGACTGCATGATCTGCCACGGCGGCTCGATCGGCGGGACCAGCATCGTGGGTCTCGGGAACACGCAGCTCGACCTGGAGGCGGTGCTCCAGGAGCTGACGGTCGTCGACGGCAAGGTCGCGCCGCCGAGCCTGTTCACGATCAACTCGGCCCGCGGCACCAACAATGCCGGCCAGATCGACGTGGTCCTGCTCCAGCTCCGCAATCCGGACCTCTCCTTCCGGATCCTGCCGAACTTCACCGGCGCCAAACTGCCCGAGCTTGACACGCCGCCGTGGTGGAACCTCCGGAAGAAGCGCACCAAGTACTACGACGGCCGCACCGACGCCCGCGCCACCCGCTCGAACATGCAGTTCATGCTCGGCGAGCTCTCCCGCGCCGAGTTCGAGGCGCTGGAACCCACCTTCGCCGACATCGAGCAGTACCTCTGCTCGATCACCCCGCCCAAGTACCCCTTCCCGATCGACACGGCCCTGGCCGATCGCGGTCGCGCCGTCTTCGGGACGAACTGCGCGAGCTGCCACGGCACCTACGGCGACGACTGGACGTACCCGAACAAGGTCGTGCCCATCGACGTCATCGGCACCGACCGCGCCCGCCTCGACGGCCTCTCCGACCGCTTCGTGGCGCACTACAACGCGACCTGGTTCGGCGAAAAGCACCCGGTGGTCGCCCCCCGCACGGGCTACCAGGCCCCGCCGCTCGACGGCATCTGGGCCACCGCGCCGTACCTGCACAATGGCTCGGTGCCCACGCTCGCCCACCTGCTCGACTCGTCCACCCGCCCCGACCGCTTCCGCCGCCCGCCCTCGACCGACCTGACCCACTACGACCCCGATCGTGTCGGCTGGCAGGCCGAGGAATTCCCCGGCCCGATCGACCCGAAGCTCCCCCGCGCCGAGCTCAAGCAGATCTTCGACAGCTCCCGCTGGGGCCTCGGCAACGACGGCCACACCTTCGGCGACGCCCTCGGCGACGACGACCGTCGCGCGGTGATCGAGTACCTCAAGATGCTCTGAACGGACCGCGTCCCGTGGCCGTGGAGACCTCGATGCCGTCCGTCCCGGAGGTCGGGTGAGCGGAGCGAGATCCGACGGGCCGGATCGGTGGCCTCCGAACCGTCGGCGTGGCCACGCTGAGGCTCAGGCCACGGCACCACGGATCACCACAGTCCGAGGCTGGGGATCCGGGCTCCGTGGCCGGAACCCGGGCACCCCGGCGTTTCCCCACTCGACCCTCCCGCACGACGGATGATGGGGTGCCCGGGTCCCGCGTGCGGGGCCCGGATCCGGGGGCATCCGAGTCGTCGCCGTGGCCACGCGGACGCTCAGGCCACGCCACACCGGATCGGGCCTCCGGCGAAGGGTTCCGGATCCGGGCCCCGCACGAGGAACTCGCGCACCCCGGTCTCGGGATGTCGTAGGGCGGATCAGCGGAGCGTCATCCGCCGGGCCGGGGCGGCCGCCTCCGGATCGTCGTCATGGCCATGCTGACGCTCAGGCCACGCCACACGGAAAACGGCGGGAATCCATCACGGGGCGCAACGGAAGTGACCTCGCCGGAGCGGCAGCCCGAGGGCGGTCGCTCTGAAGCGAGCTCGGCCAGAACGGCGAGACGCCGGCCGGAACGACGAGACGCCGGCCGGGGAGCGGGGTGCTCGCCGGCCGGCGTCTGGGGATTCGGGGGTCGAGTACCTGCTGCGTCAGGGCTCACTCGTGGGCGTGGGCCTTGGGGGCGGGGTAGGCGAGGACGAGGCGGCCCTCGCCGAGGAGGTGGCCGTCGACGGTGTCGAGGAACTGGTCGCGGGTGGTCTTGGAATCGAGGCCGACGGTCGTGTCGAGGGCGTAGATCGAGACGACGTAGCGGTGCTCCTGGCCCTCGGGCGGGCACGGGCCCTCGTAGCCGACGTTGCGGCCGCTGTTCGTGCCCTGCACGGGCACCAGGGCGTCGGTGGCGGCGCCGGCGACGACGCCGGGGGTGGCTGTGGGGCTCAGGCCTTCCGGCAGGTCGGTCAGGGTCGGGGGCAGGTTGAACAGGACCCAGTGGCTGTACGACATCCGGGCCGCGCCGGGGTCGTCGATCAGGATCGCCAGCGACTTCGTGCCCTCGGGCACGTTGCCCCAGCGGAGGGCGGGCGAGACGTTCTGGCCGCGGCAGGTGCAGCGCGCGGGGAGCACGCCGCCCTCGCCGGCGCTCGGGCTGGTCAGCTCGATCGGCGCCAGCGCCCCGGAGCCCGAGTGGCCGATGGCGGACCAGCGGGCGGCCGGTGAGGCGAGAGCGAACTCGTCGACGATCCCTGGGCTGCGGCCGGCGGGGGGCTCGCCGCAGCCCGCGCCCGCCAGCAGTCCCAGCGCCACCACCATCGTCCACCGCGTCCGGTTCATCACATCGGGCTCCAGAAAGGGGTCAGCATCGGCCCCACGATCGCGGGGTCCGGGGGTCTCGGTCGCAAGACACAGGAGGGGCCAGGCCCCGGGCGGTCCAGACGGGCCCGGGTCGCTCGGGACGCGGGCGACGGCCGGCCTCGGGTCAGTCCTTGGGCTCGGGGGCGATCACGTCCAGCTCGGGGGCCCGGGTCGCCTGGAGCCGGGTGGCGGTGCGCTCGGCCGCGCGGAGCACCCGGAGCGCGTTGCCGCCGAGGATCTTGTGCACGTCGGGCTCGGAGTAGCCGCGGCGGAGCAGCTCCTCGGTGAGCCGGGGGTAACAGGAGACGTCCTCCAGGCCCTCGGGCACGCTGGAGACGCCGTCGAAGTCGGAGCCGATGCCGACGTGGTCGATGCCGGCCACCTTCACGATGTGGTCGATGTGGTCGGCCACCGTCTGCACCGTCCCGCGCGGCATCGTCTGGGCGCGGCTCCAGGCGGTGAACGCCTTGCGGAACTCGGCGGGGTCGGGGTGCTTCGCCTTCAGCTCCTCGCGGGCGGCGGCGGCGGCGCGGGCGTACTCGGGCACGATGAAGCCCGAGAAGAAGTTGACCATCACCACGCCGCCGTTGCGCGGCATCTGCTTGAGGATCGCGTCGGGCACGTTCCGCGGGTGCGGGGCGATGGCGTACGCGCTGGAGTGGCTGAAGATCACCGGCGCCTCGGTCACGCGGAGCGCATCGGCCATGGTGGCGGGCGAGACGTGCGAGAGGTCGACCAGCATCCCGAGGCGGTTCATCTCGCGGACGACCTGCTCGCCGAACGGGGACAGGCCGTCGCTGCGGGGGTCGTCGGTGGCCGAGTCGGCCCAGTCGAGCGTGCTGCTGTGCGTGAGCGTCATGTAGCGGGCGCCCTGGCGGTAGAAGGCCCGCAGCTGGGCCAGGCTCCCCTCCAGGCAGACGCCCCCCTCGATGCCGATCAGGCTGGCGATCTTCCCCGCCTTGACGGCCGCCTCGACCTCGTCGGCCGTGGTCGCCAGGGCGAAGGCGTCGGGGTGGCGGGCGGCCATGCGGTGGACGAGGTCGATCTGCTCGACGACGGTGCGGGCCGGCGCGGGGTGGTCGTTCGGGATGAAGACCGACCAGAACTGGGCCTTGAGGCCCCCCTCGCGGAGCCTCGGGATGTCGGTCTGCCCCTGGCTCTGCCGCCTCGCCAGGTCGAACCGGGTCAGGTTCAGGTCGCCCTCGGCGCGGAGCCGCCAGGGCAGGTCGTTGTGGCCGTCGAAGAGCAGGCCGGCGTCGTGCACCCGGCGGGCCCGCTCGGAGACCGGCGGGGGGTCGTCGGTGGCCGCAGCGGGCGACGGGGCGCCGCCCAGGAGCAGCGTCAACAGCAGGGCGAGGCTCGTGCTCATCGGGGCCTGTTCCCTTCACGCGGCGTCGCGAGGTGCCGGCGGCCTGGGGCGCCCGGCGCGGGCCGGGGCGGCGAGTTCGTGATTATCAGCACGAAGTCGGCGCCGAGCAAGCCGATTCGATTGCCGGCCGGGCGGGTCCGGCCGTACGCTGGGCTCGGTTCCCCCGCACGACACCCCGATGAGGGACGGGACGCCGCCATGACACCGACGCGCCTCCGCACCGCCGCCCTGCTCCTGCTCGCCACCGGCCTGGCCGCCCGCGCCGACGACGGGCCGGGCAAACCCGCGCCGTACCCGCCGGCCCCGCGCGGCGATGTGATCGACGACTACCACGGCACCGCCGTCGCCGACCCGTACCGCTGGCTCGAGGACCTCGACAGCCCGGCCACCCGCGCCTGGATCGAGGCCGAGAACCGCGTCACCGACGCCTACCTCGCCGGCGCCCCCGGCAAGGCTGCCATCGCGGCCAGGCTCACGAGACTCTGGGACTACGCCAAGTACACGCCGCCCACCGAGCAGGGCGGCCGGTACTTCTACCGCTACAACACCGGCCTCCAGAACCAGCCGGTCCTCTACGTCAGCAAGAGCCTGACCGACGAGCCGACCCCGCTGATCGACCCGAACACGCTCTCGACCGACGGCACCACCGCCTTGCAGTCGGCCGTGCCGAGCAAGGACGGCTCGAAGCTCGCGTACGCGCTCGCCGAGGCCGGCTCGGACTGGATCACCTGGAAGGTGCGCGACGTGGCCACCGGCCGCGACACCCCCGACGTCGTGCGCTGGAGCAAGTTCTCCGAGGCCGCCTGGACCCCCGACGGCTCGGGCTTCTACTACGGCCGCTTCCCCGAGCCGAAGCCCGGCGCCGACCTGAAGGCCGCCAACTTCTTCCAGAAGGTGTACTTCCACCGCCTGGGCACCGACCAGGCCGACGACACCCTGATCTGGCAGGACGCCGCCCACCAGGACTGGCGCGCCGACGCGAAGGTCAGCGACGACAGCCGGTACCTGATCCTGACCGTCGGCAAGGGGACCGACGAGAAGCACCGGGTCCTCTACCGCCCCGTGGCCGACGCTGCCGCCGAGCCGAAGTTCCTGGTCGGCGACTTCGACCACGAGTACTCGTTCCTCGACAATGATGGCCCGGTGTTCTGGTTCCTCACCGACCGCGACGCCCCCAGGCGCCGGGTGATCGCCATCGACACCCGGAAGCCGGCCGAGGCCGACTGGGTGGAAGTGATCCCGCAGGCCGATGAGACCCTCCAGGCCGTGCACCGCGTGGGGGACAAGCTCATCGGCCTGTACCTCAAGGACGCCCGCAGCCAGGTGAAGGTCTTCAGCCTGGCTGGGGCCTTCGAGCGCGAGGTGGAGCTGCCGGGCCTGGGCACGGTCACCGGCTTCGAGGGGGACCGCGACGACACCGAGACGTTCTACGCCTTCACGTCGTACTCGCGGCCCACGACCGTCTACCGGTATGACCCGGCCAGCGGCCAGAGCTCGCTGTTCAGGGCGCCCGAGCTGGGCTTCGACCCCGCGAAGTTCGTGACCCGGCAGGTCTTTTACACGAGCAAGGACGGCACCCGGATCCCGATGTTCCTGACCCACAAGGCCGGGCTGGAGCCGACCGCCGACACGCCGTGCCTGCTGTACGGCTACGGCGGGTTCAACATCCCCCTCACGCCCGACTTCCGCAACCCCGCGCACCTGGTGTGGATGGAGCTGGGCGGCCTGTACGCGGTGGCCAACCTCCGCGGCGGCGGCGAGTACGGCGAGGCCTGGCACGAGGCCGGCACCAAGCTCAAGAAGCAGAACGTCTTCGACGACTTCATCGCCGCCGCCCAGTGGCTGA